>JACRDA010000226.1 GCA_016212965.1 Myxococcales bacterium | reverse complement strand
GCGACGGCGCTCGCTGCCCCGGGTCGATCGGCCTCGCGGAAGAAGCGCTCGAGGTCGGCGTCGCTCGGGACCGCTCGGTCCGCGGCGGCGAACAGCTCGACCACGCGCGCGCGGCTGAGCTTCGGCTCGCGGCCGCGACGCAGGCTGTCCTCCCCCTGCTCCACCTCGTGCAGGGTCGCGAGCGCCAGCCCGAGCGGCACGGCGCAGAACATGCGCACGGCCCGGGCGTCGGGTGCCGGCCACAGCACGGTGTACTCGGCGGCCGCCTCGAGGTGGGCGCGGGCGCGGGCGCACAAGAGGCGCAGCACCACCAGGGCCCGGCTGCGCTCGCCGGGCTCGAGCGCGCGCTCGAGGTCGAGGCCGTGGGCCGCGGCGAGCTCCTCGGGCAGGTAGCAGTCACCGCGCTCGAAGTCCGCCGCCACGTCCTTGACGATGTTGACGAGCTGCAGCCCGAGGCCGAAGCGCACCGCACGCTCGCGTACGGCGCGGCGCCGCGCGTCGTCGAGCGCCGGCAGGGTCTGCTCGAAGAGCGCCGTGAGCAGCTCGCCGACGGTGCCGGCGACGAAGTAGCAGTAGCGCTCGAGGTCGCCGAGGTCGCGCAGCCGGAGCTTGCCCCCGGGCCGTGCGTCGGCGCGCGCCGTGTACTCGCGCATGCCCCGGCTCATCTCGAGCACGCTCCCTCGGATGACGTCGCGCTGGGCCGCTGGCAGCGCGCGGAAGGCGCGGAACACCGCGCCCGCCTGCTGGCATAGCTCGCGCTCCGGTCGCTCGCCGCCGAGGCCGAGCCGCCCGCACGCCTGCTCGAAGCGCCGGTAGTCGGCGCCATCGTCGCACAGGGCGGCGTCGAAGGCCGCGAACAGGGCCGCGCGCTCGGCCGCCGCGAGCGCCGCCTCGTCTTCCACGCTGTCGACGACGCGGCAGAGGAGGTAGCTCACGCGGACCGCGTCGCGTAGCTCCGGGGGCAGGGCCTCGATGGAGAGCGCGAAGGTGCGGGACACGAGCGGCAGCAGGCGCACGCAGAAGGCGAGGTCCTCGCGGCCGAGCGCGACCGCGGGCTCGCCGAGCGCGACCGCGCGGGCGCTGCGGATGCGCAGCTCGGCGGCGGGTGACTCGCGCGGCGCGACGGCGGCGCTCCCCGCGGCCGCGCCATCGGACACCGGCGGAGCGACGGGCGGCGGGGTGGCCGGTGGGCCCGAGGTGCCCGCCGCGCCCGAGCTGCCGGGCTCCGAGCCCTCGGCCGCGGGGCGCCGGTCGCGCTCGCTCATGAAGGCGCGGATGGGGTCGAGGAACAGATCGCACACGCCGGCAACCAGGGTGCGCAGGCGCTCGTGCTCGGCCAGGCCCGCCACGGCGAGCGCACGGACCCGGCGGTCGGCGATCTCCGCGAGCGCGAAGTCGAGCGAGCCGAGCCGCTCGAACAGCGCCTTGGCCGCGACGACGTCGGCGGCGCTGGTCTCCTCGCGCGGCTTGTCGAGCACGCCGCGCAGCCACGCGACCTCCGCGGGCGAGCCGTGCGTGAGGGCGTGCACGACGAGCGCGCTGCGCTTGCCCTCGCCGATGTCGCTGCCGACGACCTCGCGTCCCTTGTCGCCGTAGAGGTCGAGCACGTCGTCCTGGATCTGGAAGATGACGCCGAGGTGGCGCGCCGCCTCGGCCAGCGCGTCCACGAGCGCGGGCGGCGCGCCGCACACCTCGGCGGCGCCGGCGATGGGCAGCGCGAACAGACCCGAGGTCTTGCCCTCGACCATGGTGAAGTAGTCCGCGAGCGTAGGCTCGAGCGCGTTCTTCAGGATGAACTCACGCTCCTGGCCGTCGATGACGCGCAGCGTGTCGAGCAGCACGCGGCGCGCGCAGAGCTCGCGCCGCTCGGCCGTGACGCTCAGGCGCTGCCCCAGGAGCAGCGTGTAGTAGAACATCGCGTCGCCGAGGTTGATCGCCTGGGCGTTGCCGAAGCGGCGCCACACGGTATCGCGGCCGCGGCGCGTCGCGTCGCCGTCCTGCAGGTCGTCGTGCACCAGGGTCGCGTTGTGCAGCATCTCGCACGCCGCCCCGAGGGGCACCACGCTGTCCGCGTCCCCGCCGAGGGTCTCGGCCACCAGCATCGGCAACAGGGCACGCAGCCGCTTGCCGCCGGTCTCGAGGTGGTAGCTCAGCATGCCGGTGAGGGAGCTGCCCTCCGGGCTCGTGCTGCGCGCCGTCTCCTCGATGAGCGCCATGACGCGCGGCAGGTAGCGGTCGGCGAGCTCGTGGAAGCGCCGGCTGACGTACTTGGCGGCCGCCTCGCCCGCGCGGGCGTTCTCGGCGCGGACCTCGGCGAGCGCGGCGCGCGCGGCCGGCACGTTCACGGTGTGCGCGTCGGCGATGCGCGCCGCGACCCGGTCGACCTCTTCGCCCAGGGCGCCCGCCTCGACCGCGACGTTGCGGGCGTGCAGGCGCATGTGCCCGTGCTGGATGCCCTCGGCGGCGAGCGCGCGCAGCGCCCCGAGGTTCTGCGCCAGGCCGACGGCGCCGACGAGCGCCGCGAGGTCGGAGGCATGCTCGACGCCCGCGACGTGCCGCGCGATCGCCACGACCGGGTGGACGCCGGCGACCCCGCCCACCGTCCCGACGGCGAGCGGCAGCACGAGCTCGCCGACCAGGGCATCGCCGCGCACGCGCCAGCGCGCGAGGGCCGTGTAGCGGCCACCGCGCGCAGCGAAGGCGTGGGCGCCGGACTCGACGGCGCGCCAGTCCTGCCCGAAGGCGACGAGCACGGCGTCGACGCCGTTCATGATGCCCTTGTTGTGCGTGGCGGCGCGGTAAGGGTCGCGCTCGGCGAACACGCTCGCCTCCTCGATGCCCCGTGCCAGGCTCTCGGGCGCGTGACCTCCCTTGCCCGCGAGCGCGGCGAGCGGGACGCGGCCGCGCACGGACACGGTCCGCCGGTCGCACAGGTTCGACAGGATGCGCAGGCCCACGCGGCCCCGCGCGAGCTCCGCGACGCGCGGCGCGAGGTGCTCGCACATCGAGTTGATGGCGTTCGCTCCCATGGCGTCGCGCACGTCGACGACGAGGTGCACGATCAGCATGTCGCCGCAGGGGTCGCCCTCGCCGAGCGACGGGAGGCGTCGCACGAGCAGATCGAGGGCGCCGCCGCCGGCGGCGCAGAGGCTCGGGTGACCGGCGTTCGCGGCCGCGAGCAGCTCGCCCTTGGCGGCGAGGAGCGCCGTCTCGGCCGCGGCCGGGTCGGCCACGTCGAGCAGCTGGATCTGACCGACCATGTGCGGCGCGCTCACCGTCGCCTCGACGCCGCCGCCCGCGCGCAGGAGCTTCGCGGCGTGGCTGCAGGCCGCCACCACGCTCGGCTCCTCGACGGCCATCGGCACGAGGCGGTCGCGCCCGTTCACGCGCAGATTCGCGCACAGGCCGAGGGGCATGCCGATGACGCCGAGCGCGTTCTCGACCATCCGGTCCGCCTGCTCGTCGGCGAGACCCTTCGCGCCGGACAGGCGCGCGAGCTCCTGTGGGTCGAGCCCCGTGAGCTCGGCGATGCGCGCGCGGCGCTCGTCGATCGAGAGCTTGTAGAAGCCGGGCAGCTCGCTTTTCGTCATGACAACGGTCCTCGACAGCCGGGGAGTCAGCGCGCCCCGGGCGCGATCACGCGGACCTGCCGCAGCGCCGCGACGTTCGCGGCGCCGGTGCAGAACAGGATGACCCTGAGCTCGTAGAGCAAGATCGCGAGCGCGCGCTCGACGGCGGCCTCGCTCTCGGCCGCCGCCACGAGCAACGGCCGGGCGAGCGCGGCCACGTCGGCGCCGAGCGCCAGGGCCACGGCGACGTCCATGCCGGTGCGGATGCCGCCGGACGCGACGACGATTCGCTCGCCGAAGGCACGCCGGCACACGGCAATGGCGTGCGCCGTGGGCACCCCGAAGCCCGCGAGCCTGCGCCCCACCTCGCCCTGCGGTCCGCCCTCGGGCGCGCGGTAGCTCTCGACCAGGGCCCATGACGTGCCGCCGACCCCCGCCACCTCGACGCCCGCGAGCGGGAGCGCGGCGAGCTTCGCGGCGGCGCGCTCGCCGATGCCCGCCCCGACCTCCTTCACGAGGGCGGGAACGCCGAGCGCGGGGATGGCCTCGGCGAGCTTCTGCCCGAGCCCGGCGAAGCGCGTGTCGCCCTCGGGCTGGATGGCCTCCTGCAGCGGGTTCAGGTGGAAGTTGACCGCGTCGGCGCCGACGGCGGCGGCCATGCGCGCAACCTGCGCCGCCGTGACGCCGTAGTTGAGCTGCACCGCACCCACGTTGCCGAAGAGCAGCGGCAGGTCCGGCGCCGCGTCGCGCACCTCGAAGGTGCGCGTCAGGCCCGGGTCCACGATCATCGCGCGCTGCGAGCCGAGCGCCATGCCGATGCCCGCGCGCGCTGCGGCGCGCACGAGCCGGTGGTTGATCTCGCGCGCCCGCTCGGTGCCGCCGGTCATCGCGCCCACGATGAGGGGCGCCGCGAGCTTCTTGCCGAGCACGGTGACGGAGAGGTCCACGCGCTCGAGGTCGAGCTCCGGCAGGGCATCGTACTCGAGGCCGTAGCCGCCGAGCCCGGTGGCGGGGCCGTTCGAGCCCACCGCCTCCTCGAGGCAGATGTCGAGGTGAGCGTCCTTGCGGCCCGCGACGACGTCGCCTTCGGAGGTGGCTCGATCCGGGACCGAGGCCGCGGGCACGTGCCCCGACGTCCCACGGCCACCGGCAGGCGGCGGCTTGGCAGTCATCATGATCGAACCCCAATCGGTCGCGCCTGCGTGGCGCCCCAACGCCCGCTCGGCACAAGCGAACAACCCGGCTTCTCCCCAGTTCGTGTCTCGCCGCCGCAGCGGCCCGGCGCGCGCATCAGCGAAAAACGTGCCACATCGCTGGTGAGTTGCGGTCGGACGACGGTAGCGGAAAACCCCCGGTTTGTCGACGTGGGGCCCGTAAACTACGCTACGCAACGTGTGGTTTCGCACGAGAAACGCGTGCGATTTCGCACTGGCGTGCGCCCGCGCACATGCTGCCACGAGGTGGTCAAGGCTTGGCCGGATCGCACTTCTCGTCGGGCTCGAGGACCCGGAATTCCACGCGGCGGTTGGCGGCCCGCCCTTCGGGCGTCGCGTTCGGAGCGATGGGGCGCTCGGCGTCGAAGCCCCGGGGGCAGACCCGCTCGGCAGGCACGCCGTGCGCGACGAGGTAGCTTCGGGCCGCCTCGGCGCGGCGCTCGTCGAGTGTCGGGTCGAGCTCGCTCGTGTCGCGGTGCCCCTCCACCGCGACCCGCACCTCGGGGCGCTGGCGCAGGACGACCGCGACCTCGTCGAGCATCGTGAACGTCGCAGGGTCGAGCTCCGACCGCAGGGATGCGAAGCGCAGCTGCGGCCGGATCACGGAGAGGCACACGCGGACGACCACCGCGGGTGCGGCCGACGCCGGGGGCTCCGGGCCGCTCGGGGCGACGGCGGTGGCGGGGCCGGCGACCGCGGAAGGGCTGGCGCTCGGGCTCGCGTGGCCAGCGTCGGCCGGCGAGCCCGTCGCGGCCGGCGAGCCCGTCGCGGCCGCGGGCGCGGGCCCCGGCGTGGG
>JACRDA010000229.1 GCA_016212965.1 Myxococcales bacterium | reverse complement strand
CAGCCCGGCATACGGGAGAAGCTGCTCAAGGAACCTGCGCGCGATGAGCCCTGACACCTATCCCCCTGTCTGCCGGCTTCTGCTCGTGCTGGCGATCGGCGTGCTTGGCGGCGGCTGCATGACTTCGCGCGTCGAGGAATCGAAGAACGGCGCGACGGGGATCGGCGCTGGTGAATCGGTCGTGATCCTCGCCACCAGTTACCACAAGGGCAAGGCCGTCGAGGAGGACTTCGTAACCTGCGTCAGCGAGCGCGTCCAGGAGGGGCGTGGGAGCGTCCCCGTGTTCCCGCAGCGCCAGTTCACCGATGCCCTGTTCCCGTGGTTCGAGCCGCGCACGGCGCCGCAGACCGCGGAGGCGCTGCCGGAACTGCTGGCGCGCCCCGGCGTCAGCGAGCGCATTGAATCGCACGGAGTCCGCTATATCGTCTGGCTGAACGGCGCAACCGAGCAGACCAATGGCGGCGGCAGCCTGAGCTGCGCGGTCGGTCCGGGCGGGGGCGGTTGTTTCGGCATCACCTGGTGGGAGGACGACGCGTCATACGACGCGGCCGTCTGGGACCTGCGACATAAAGCCGACGTCGGCAGCGTCAGCGCCGATGTCCATGGCACTTCGATGATCCCCGCACTCATCATCCCGGTGCCGCTGATCGCCCGGACGCAGTCCGCGGCATGCAAGGACATGGCGCGGGAACTCCAGCAGTTCATCACCGAGTCCGGGCCAGCCACCTGATGTGTGAATCCCGGCCGCCGGGCGGCAGAGATCATCCGCTCCCCGGCCGTGCAGGCGCAACGCTGCCCGTGCGCCGCCAGATACTCGCTACGCTGCTCGTGTTCGCCTGCGGCGTCACTTCCGCAGCGCCCGTCCCTTCCTATCAGACACAGTTTCATCTGGACATCCAGCCCGACCAGCCGGCTGCCGCAGCCACGATCAGGGTCATCCAGCCGGACCACCGTCTCAGGCGGTTGCGTCTCACGATGCCGGCGGCAGCATTCTCCGGCGTCGGCGGCGACGGCCGTGTCAACCGCGAGGGCGACGCTGTCACCTGGGAAGTGCCGGCCCGTGGCGGCGAGCTGCGCTACCGTGTCACCGTTTCTCAGCAGCGCAGCGACAAGGGCTACGACGCGCTGCTGACCAACCATTGGGCGCTGTTTCGCGCCGACGAGCTGTTTCCGGAGGCTGCTGCGGTACACAAGACCGGCGCGCGCGGGAGCGGTGAGCACGAGCAAGAGGCGCGTGACGGGCCGGGCGGCGGGCGGTGCCCCCGCGGGCGCGGCGCCGAACGTGAGCCACAGCTCCGCGAGCTTGGCGGTAAAGCGCACGGCCTCGTCCGGGCCCACGGCGACCACGCCCTGGCGCGCGAAGCCGCCCTCGGTCACGAGCACGCTCGCCGCGACGGCCCCCTCGGGCTTGCCGAGCAGGCGCTCCTTCTGCATGTCCCCGAGCGCGCGCAGGCAGAGCTCGAGGTTGAGCGCCACCTGCTCGTTCGTGCGCTCGAGGCCGAGGACGGCGCGGAGCTCGTCGGCGGCGGCGGCGAGCTCGCCCATCTGCGCCAGCGCGTCGGCCAGCGTCTTCCTCGCCGCGCCGAAGCGCGGCTCCGCGGCGACGGCCGCCCGGTAGGACGCGATCGCCGCGCCCATGTCGCGGCGCGCCTCGTGCACCAGGCCGAGGGCGAAGTGAGCGCGCGCGTCGGCCGGGGCGAGGTGGGTGGCCCGGCCGAGCGCCTCGGCGGCCTCGTCGTGCCGACCGAGCCGGTAGCGGGCGAGACCGAGCTCCTTGTGGGCGCGCGGCTCGTCGGGGGCGAGCCTGACCGCGTGCTCGAGCTCCCTGGCGGCTTCGTCGTGCCGGCCGAGCTCGGCGAGCGCCCGACCGAGCGCCAGGCGGCCGAGCGCGCGCTCGCTCGCGAACGACACGCTGCGCGCCAGGGCGCCCGCGGCCTCCGCCCAGTGCGCGATGCCCGCGTACGCGAGCCCGAGCTCGAGCCAGCCATCCGCGTCGGCCGGGTCGGCGCGCAGGCGCTCCGACAGCTCGGCGATCGCGGCGGCGCTCGCGTCCCCGGAGGGGCCGGCAGGGGAGGATCCGTCCACGCCCACGAGAGAGCACGCCCGGAGGGCGCGTGCAACCCGGCCGGCGCCGGTCGCCCGCTCCGAATCCTTTCCGTGCTCCGAGGCTCCCACGGGCATGGACCTCCGGATCAGCTTCCCAGGTGGCAAGCGCGTGGACGCGAGCTTCGACGGGCACGTCGTGCACACGGACCAACCCGTCGCCGCCGGAGGCGAGGACTCGGCGCCCGCGCCCTTCGACCTCTTCCTGGCGTCGCTCGGCACCTGCGCCGGCATCTACGTGGTCGGCTTCTGCCAGGCCCGCGGCATCTCGCTCGAGGGCGTCGAGATGGTGCAGCGCGTGACCTACGACCCCGAGACCAAGCTGCCGTCGCAGATCGCGATCGACATCGACCTGCCGCCGAGCTTCCCCGAGAAGTACCGCGAGGCCGTGCGGCGCGTCGCCGAGAAGTGCAAGGTGAAGGCCGTGATCGCCGCGCCGCCCGAGATCACGGTCCACGTGAGTCAACCGAGCCAGGGAAATGAGGTCGCCGGGGATGTGTCGCGCCGTCCGTTGTGAGAAGTGCGGGAAGACGGGCTGGGCCGGCTGCGGCGCGCACGTCGAAGCGGTGCTCGCAGGGGTGCCCAACAAGGAGCGCTGCGCCTGCCCGGGCGGCGCACGGCCCAAGGGCCTGCTCGACGTGATCCGCTCGCTCTTCGGCGGGAAATCGCCGTCCTGACGGGCGCGCGTCGGCGCGGCCGGCGCGATCGACCTCGCGCTTGGGACAACCACGCACGGAGCGTGACACGGAGGGGCCTCTGGCCTTCGCCGGCTCCGTGCAGCTCTCCGTGTCTCCGTGTCTCAGTGGTTGTCTCTTTCTGGGTACTTGGAGGCGAGTTGCGAGTTTGCGGGCTTGGCCGGTCCTCCTCAGGGCCGGCTGTCGCGCTCGGGCGGCGAGCCGCTCTCCGCGGCACGCCGCAACAAGGCGGGTACCGTGTGCTCGTCGAGGGACTCGGCGTCGATCTCCGGGTAGAAGCTCGCCCGGTAGGCCTCGAACAGGCGCGGGCCGGGCAAGAGACCCCCCTCGTCGGCGGCGAGCTCCGCGCGCAAGCGCTCGACCACGTAGCGCTGCATCGGGACGCCGGCGTCGCGCGTGAGTGGGCCTCGGGGGCTGCACTCGCAGAACGCCTCGACGAGGTCGCGCGTGTCTCCCGACACGTTGATCTGACCGACCTCGCCCTGGGCCTCCACCTGCGCGGCGATGCTCACGGCATCGCCCCAGATGTCGAAGAAGTGGCGCGAGCGACCCACGACACCCGTGATGCAGGGCCCCGAGTGGGCACCGAAGCGGAAGTGCCAGTGGTCGAGGTTGCCGCGGTCCACGAGGCCCGACGCCGAGCGCTGCCCGTCGAGGCGCTCGCGCATGGCGAGTGCTGCGAGCACCACGTCGACCGCGTGCGAGGGGCGTCGCTCGGGAATGCCGCCCACGCACAGGTACGCGTCGCCGCTCGTCTTCACCTTCACGAGGCTGTAAGCCTCCGCGATGTCGTCGAAGAGCGTGAAGTAGGCGTCGAGCCGCCGCAGGAGGGTCACCGGGTCGAGCTGCCTGGCCATCTTCGAGAAGTCGACGACGTCCGCAAAGAGGATCGTGGTGCGGCGATGCGCCCGTGGTCGGACCACGCGCCGCGCCAGGAGGTCGGAGACCACGTGGCTCGGCAGGATGTTGAGGGCGATCTCCTTGAACTGCAGGGTCTGCTGCTGTAGCCGATCGAGCAGCTCCCGCAGCGGCTGCCAGTCGACCGCCACGCAGACGCACCCCTCACCTTCCCCGGTGGTGAGGACGTCCCAGCGCAGTTGCACGCGGCGCTCGCCGACGGTCACCGTCGTCGTGCGGCGCGGCTGCGCGCGCAGTGCGGCCGTCGGCTCCGCGGGAGCGAGCCCGAAGAGCTCGATGAGGGCACTCTCGCGGCCCGGCAGCTGCGCCAGGAGCGCCGCCGACTGCTCGGTGAGCGCGGCGACCTCGCCCGCGCCGCTCACGCGGAAGGCCAGGGGGCCCACGAGGTCGAGGATCGAGTCGCTCGCGGGCTCGGTCATCGTCACAGCTCCGCGCAGTCGACGAAGCGGGTGCGCTCCGCGACGCCAGCGTCGTCCACGTCGATGAGAATGGGCAGGGTCTCCTGTTGCCAGTCGTCCTCCGCGAGCCGGTGGACGACCACCTCGCCGAGCGTGTGGCGGTACACCGCCTCGGTGATGTCCATGATGACGTAGAACCCGTTCGAGTTGCAGAACTTGAGCTTCGTGAAGTCGATGTTCGTCTCCCCGACGCCCAGGCCCGGCAGGAGCGTGTTGAGCTCGTCCACGTAGGGCTGTAGGTGCGTGTACGGGTTGTCGATGCGGATGATCCCGCTGAAGGTGAGGAGCAGCTTGTGGCCGTCGATCTTCGCCACGGACGTGAACACGCTCGTGCCCCCGTCCATCACGTCGCCAAACGCAATGACCTTCATGCGAGGCCTCCGAGCGCGATGCGGGACTCGACGGTGAGCACCGATTGATCGTACGAGACCCCGAGCTGGAACTTGTTCTCCACCACGAGCCGCAACAGGCCGAGACCGCCTCGTAGTCGGCTCTTGCGTCGCTCCCGGATGGTGTCGCGCAACAGTGTCCTCGGGTCGGGCGTCGCCTGGATGCGCTCGACGATGCCGCGCACCTTGTCGTACTGGGCTGGAGTCGCGGCGTTCGAGACGCGGAGCACGAGACGCTCGGCATCGAGGCGCAATGTCACCTGGATGTCCGACTCGCGGTCGACGAAATTCTGGAGCACGTTGTTGACCAATTCGGTGAGGACCACGTTGACCTTGTTCGAAACGCGGCGCGGGTAGAACGCCCCGACGAGCTCGGTCGCATGCGCGCCGAGGATGCCGCTGAGGTCGCCGACCACGTTCCCGAGGGGGCGGACCCGGAACGACATCTCGATGTCGGTCCGCGCGAGCTCGGCCTCGTCGGGCAGGCCGCTCTCTTCGTCGACGCTGCCGTTCACCGCGACCCCTTCCGGCGCAGGATGATGAGGGTGATGTCGTCCACGTCGACCGCGCGGAAGCGCTGGTAGTCGTCGAGGCAGCGCGCGAGGATGTCCTCGACGCGCTCATTCGCGTGCTCGCCGATGAGCCGGTAGAGCCGCCGTGTCCCGTAGTCGGCACCGGCCGCGTCCTGCGCCTCGGGAATGCCGTCGGTGTGGAGCACCATCAGGTCTCCGGCGGCGAAGGGCAGCTCGTACTGCCTGAAGGGGCGCTCGCGCAGCCCCAGGAAGTGGTCGCGGCGCGTGAAGTGGTGGGGCTCGCCCTGGCGCAGGATCAGCCCGAAGCCGCCGCCGCAGACGTACTGTACGCGGTCGGGCAGGAAGCGGACGAAGTTGACCGAGGCGTAGCGCTTGATCTTGCGGAGGAACGCGATGCACTGCTCGTTGACCAGGTTCACGATGAGGTGGGGCTCCTCTGCCTCGCTCATGCCCTGGGTGAAGAGCGCCTTCAGGTAGGCCATCACGAGCGCCGCGGACACGCCGTGCCCCGAGATGTCGAACACCGCGATGGCGTAGCGCCCCGCCTGTACCGGCAGGGGGAGCTCGCCGGGGGGGAGGCTCGACAGCCGCCCCTCGTCGACCGTGAAGTAGTCGTAGTAGTCACCCCCGACCTGTTCGAGCTGCCGATGGTGCACGGCGATCTCGAGGTCGCTCTCCATGCGCCGCGACGGGCGCGGAAGGAGCGCGGTCTGGATCTGGTGCGCCACGCCCAGATCGGCCTGGATCGTGGCGTAGGCCTGCGAGAGCTTGCGCTCCTGCTCGTCCAGCTTCTCGTAGGCGCTCTTCAGGTTCTCGTTCGTGGCCGCCCAGAACGCGGCGTCCCGCTCCTGCGCCTTGTGGCAGCCCTTCAGCTTCCAGAAGAAGCGCTTCAGGTCCGCCTGCGACAGGTCGAGCACCTCGGGCGGTGTCGTCAGTGCGAGTAGCTCGTCCAGGGTCATGGTCCCTCCGGCGGCTCGTGCCGCACGGTGCGGTGTCGCGCTCAGTGGAACTCGATGCGGAAGTGATGGGGGTCCTCGGCGTTCACGACCTCGATGTAGTCGAGGTCGGCCGGGGCCGACATGCCCCCGATGAGGACCCCGCGCTCGAGGTTCTTCTCGAAGGGCGTCGTGCTGTGCACGTGGGCCAGGCCTGCGCGCTCGTCGAGGTCGACCAGCCTGAAGAACCCGACCAGGTTCTCGGGGCCCTTCACCACCGAGGCGTAGCCCTGCGAGCCCGACTGGAACCGGAGGAAGTCGGCGCCGGTCTTGACGATCTGCTTGCCCGGGCCGAAGTGGTACCAGCCGAGCATCATCGCCATGCCGACACGTTCGAGGATCGCCGCCGAGTGGGCGTAGGCGTGGAGCACCAGCCGCTCGAGGGCGCGCAGGCGCTCGAACGGGTACATGCCCATCATGTCGATGTCGTGGACCAACCCCTCGGTCTGGCGGCCGGCCACGATGTGAAGGTTCACGCACGCCTGGGCGAAGCCCTGGATCGTGGCGCCCATGACCAGGAGCTCGTCGTTCGGTGCGCTCATGCGGTGGCCTCTTGCGGGCGTCGCCGCGGGCGGTAGCCCAGGACGGCGACGATCACGGTGTCGCGGAAGGACAGGCGCGCGATGCCATCTGCCAGCGTGAGCGCGCAGGATGGCGGCAGCGCGACCTCGGGCGGAGCGAGCAGGGTAGCCGGCTCGAAGCCGGCGCGCGCCAGCCGGAGCAGCCACGAGTCGTAGGGCTCGTGCCGCTCGCAGCGGAACGCATCGGATACCCCGAATATGTCGCGCAGCTCCCGCCCGAAGAACGTCTCCTTGATGGTGAAGCGCGATTCGGCGTCGAGGCTCGAGGCGTCGATGAGCTCGAAGGTCGGTCCAAAGTGGCGCCAGGCGCCGTGAATGCGCTCGGGCAGGCTCTCGGTGTCGTGGTTCGCGTGCGGCTCGACGAGGGTAACCACCTCCGGGCGGAGCGCGGCGAGCGCGGCGAGCACCCGCGTCCGCACACTCGTGTCACCGGGCGCGTGCGTCGTGTGGTGCAGCGCGAAGGCGGCGTTGACGCCGAGCGGACCGCGGCAGAGCTCGACCACGCGCCCTAGCTGCGCGGGCCCCAGGCTCTCGATCGCGGCGTGGATCGGGTGAAACGACATCTCGAAGGGCAGCCACCCAGCCTCCGCGACGAGGTTCTCGCGGCACCCGTCGAGGCTCGCCTCGGCGGGGTCGATGGCGACGAGCCTGAGCCGCTCGAGGCCGGGCGACCGCTTGGCGAGCGCCTCGAGCAGGGCGCGCATCTGCGTGCCAAGGCCGATGCCGATGTCCAGCACGGTGACCTCGCGATGCCCCGCGAGCGCCTGGATGAGCCACTCGTTGGCGAGCATGTGCCCGGCAGCGATGAAGGGGATGGCGCGGGCCAGCCGGTAGAACATCACGATCTGGGGAACGGCGTAGCGCTCCACGTAGATGTTCTTGCTCTCGAGGAGGTTCCGGTCGATCCGGCGGAGCAAGGACTCGGCCACCAGGTGGGCGAGCAAGTCCTCGTTCGCGGTCTCGGCGTCGACGCGCCCTCGCACCAGCGCTTCCACGCGCGGCTGAGCCAGGCGCTGCCGGTGGCTCACGATGAGGCGGCCGATGGTCATGAGCTCTGAGTAGCGGTCGGACGCCAGGATGCCAGACTCGGGCTGCGTGGCCAAAACGGCTGAGTTTTACCACGTTCGGTGCATGGCCGCGAGGTGGTGACCGTGGCCGACAACTTTCCGCCGCGGCGCTTCCGCCCGTTGCCGCGCCTCGGCTATCATCTGCGGAGCAGGCCATGCTGACACGCGGGATGATCGTCGACCGCTACTCGGTGGAGGAGCAGCTCGGAGAGGGTGGCTGGGGCTCCGTGTTTGCCGCGCGCGATCTGCGCCTCAATCGCCACGTGGCGATCAAGGTGATCCGCCTCGACACGGGCCTCAAGACCAGCGTCGCCGCGGCGCGCCTGCTGCGCGAGGCGCGCGCCGTGGCGTCGTTCGAGCACCCGAACGCCGTGACGATCTTCGATGTAGGCGAGATCGAAGGCACCCCGTACATCGTGATGGAGCTCGTGCCTGGGCGGCCCCTCGACGACTACATCGGGGCGCCTGCAGATCTGTGGCGCACGAAGCTCGCGTGGCTGGTCGACGTGGCCCGGGCCCTCGCTGCGGCCCACGCGGCCGGGCTCGTGCACCGCGACGTCAAGCCGGCCAACGTCATCGTGCGGCCCGACGGCTTCGCCAAGGTGCTCGACTTCGGCATCGCGCGCCGGACGCGCGGCGGCGCGCCCGACAGCGGGCACCGCGTGATCCCCGAGGGGACGCCGCTCTACATGTCGCCCGAGGCGCTGCGCGGCGAGCCCCTCGACGGCCGCTCCGACCAGTTCTCGTGGGGCGTGAGCGCCTATCACCTGCTCGGTGGCGTGGCGCCCTGGCCCGAGAACGCCGGCGTCCACGTGATCGCGGCGTCCATCATGATGGCGGAGGCGTTGCCCCTGCGGGCGCTTGCGCCCGCAGTTCCGCCCCCGGTGCTCACGGCGGTCGCGCGCGCGATGGAGAAGGAGCGCGAGGCCCGCTTCGACTGCATGTCCGAGATCGTGAGCCTGCTCGAACCGCTGGTGGCGGGGAGCTTCCCGGTGCCGCCCGCGGTCACCGCCCTGCGGCCGACGCTGCGCGGTCTCGGCAGCGAGCGGACCGACGACTCCGTCGCCTCCTGAGCGGGCCGCGGCTCTACTCGCGGACTCGTCAGCCGTGCCCGCCCGTGCGCGTGAGGCCCGGGTGGGTCGGGTCGCCCGGCTCGTGGCGCGGGTTCCGGGTCTTGCGGCTGCCGTCGCGCCCGGTGAACTCGAGCAGGAGCTCGCGCGGGTAGATGAACTGCTCGCGCGAGTCGTAGGCGGTCGGGTGCATGCCCGTGTCCATGCGGATGGCGTCGCACGGGCAGGCCTCGACGCAGTAGCCGCAGAAGACGCAGCGCAGCTCGTCGATGGTGAAGCGGCTCGGGTAGCGCTCGTAGCCGCGGCGCGGGTCGCCCTCGGGGTACTCGGCGGGCTCGATCGAGATGCACTGCGCCGGGCAGGCGGTCGAGCAGCACAGGCAGGCCACGCAGCGCGGCGAGCCGTCCTCGCGCACCGTGAGGCGGTGCAGCCCGCGGAAGCGCTCCGGGTAGGGGCGCTGCTCCTCGGGGTACATGATGGTGTTGAGGCCGGGCTCGAGCGAGCCGAGCACCGGATCTTGCCGCTGGCCGAGGAGCATCTCCTTCGTGTTGCGGAAGAAGTGGCGCATCGTGATGCCGGTGCCCTTGATCCACGCCGGGATGTAGCTCTGCACCTCGGCCGAGCGCAGCGGACGCGGCACCGTCTGGCCCGCGACGTCGCGCGCCGCGGGCCGGGTCCAAGTCGAGCTCTGGGTGGTCGCCATGTGTCTCCCCTAGGCCCCGAGCTTCTGCGGCTTCACGCCGCCCTGCGCCGTTGCGAAGCGGGCCGCCGTCGAGTGGATGAATTGCCCGGTCTTCTGCGGCTCGAGCAGCCAGGCGATGAACGCCACCGCTGCCGCGACGCCGCCGACCGCGACGACGGCCTGCGTCAGATCGGCTGCCCAGCGGAGCGCGCTCTTCACGGTCGCCCCGCCTTCGCGGAGCGCGAGCACCACCACCGCCGTGACGACGATGTTGGCGAGCGCGAGCGGCAAGAGCTTCGTCCAGCCGAGCTTCATGAGCTGGTCGTAGCGGAAGCGCGGCAGGGTCCAGCGCACGAAGATCTGCAGCCAGGTCACGAGCACCGTCTTGCCGAAGAAGGCCACGACCTGGAGCAGGGTCACCGTGAAGTGGCTGAGCTGCAGCTTCAACAGGCTCGTGCCGCCGAAGGACACGTCGATGCCGTCCGGGTGCAGGAAGGGCAGGTTGAAGCCGCCGAAGAACAGCGTCACGAGCAGCGCGCTCGAGAACGCGAACTCCGCGTACTCGCCCAGGTAGAACATGGTGAAGCGCATGCCCGAGTACTCGATGAAGTACCCGGCCACGATCTCGCTCTCGCCTTCCGGCTGGTCGAAGGGTACGCGCTTGGTCTCGGCGATGAGCGCGGCGAAGAACAGCAAGAAGCCGAAGGGCTGGACGAAGATGCCCCAGGCGTTGTCGCCCTGCCAGCCGACGACGCCGCTCATCTGCAGCGTGCCGTACACGACGACGAGCCCCACGATGCTGAGGCCCATCGCGACCTCGTAGCTCACCATCTGGCTCGAGGCGCGCAGCGCTCCGAGCAGCGCGAACTTGTTGTCGCTCGCCCAGCCGGCGATGGCGGCGCCGACCACGCCCGTGCCCGCGATCGCGAACACGTAGAGCAGGCCGATGTTGAGGTCGGCGATCTGCAGCGGCACCGAGACGTAGCCCTTGCCACACATGCCGCTGCGCTCGACGTTGGCCGCGATGGCCGTGAGGTCGCCGAAGTCGAGCGCGCCGTTGTGCGCCCGGTCGATGAAGCACAGGTTGCCGCCGAAGGGCAGGACACCGATGGTCACGAGCGCCGGGAACATCGAGATGAGCGGCGCGAGCGCGAACAGCAGCTTGTCGGCCGTCTTGGGGCGCAGGTCTTCCTTCCACGCGAGCTTCACGCCGTCCGCCATCGCGTGCAGCAGGCCGGCGAGGCGCAGCGGCACCTTGCCGCTCGGCACCCGGAAGATGGCCGCGTAGAGGCCCGACGCGAGCACGGCCACGCCGGCCAGCACCACCGCCGCCCGTGCCGCGTGGGGCGCGATGGACGGCGGGATGATCTGCACGAGCGGGATGGCCACGAGGTGCAGGGCGAGCCCGATGTAGAAGTAGCTGCGCGGGTCGAGGCGGGCGACGGCGCCGTCGAAGGCGTTGCCCTCGCCGCTCGCGCGCGTCGTGGCCGCGAGCACGAGCAGGGTGAACCAGCCGACCAGGATGGCGAGCTCGATGCCGGTGAGGGTGCGCTGGAACAGCACCTGCAGCTGCTGCGCCGGCGGGCCGCCGGGTGCGCCCATCAGCGGCACGATGATGAGACCCGCCACCGCGACCGCGGGCAGCCCGAGCAGCACCCGCGCCAGGAGCGACGGGAGCCACACGACCGCGCGCTGCGGGCCGATGCGGTCCTGCACCATCGCGCTCTGCCGCCGGTCGCCCCAGGTGGCGACGGCCGCGAGCGTGATGAGGAAGCCGATGACGACGATGATCTTGAGCAGGGCGACCACGAGGTCGGCCCAGGTGAAGCTACCGGTCATGGTGCCACCTCGGCGGCCACGGCTCCGGCCGTGGCGTGCGTGGGTTCCGAGCCCGCCGCCCCGCGCATGGCGCGCGCGAGCTCCTTGGGGGTCTTCCAGGGGATCGCGAAGCCGAGCGCCCGGCCGAGCCGCGCCACCAGCTCCCAGCCCGGTCGTGCGTCGCCGCGCGGGCGCAGCACCTGCTCGGTCGGCTGCGCCATGCCCTGCGCGTTCACGTAGGTCCCGGCCGCCTCGGTCCAGGCACAGGCCGGCAGCGCGACGCGCAGCGCCGCGGTGAGTGGGCCATCGTGGCTCGCGATGACGATCGAGCCCGTCAGGCCCGCGAAGGCGCTCTTCAGGGCCGCCACGTCGACGTCGACGTCGTGGCCCAGGGCGAGCACGTGGCTGTAGCGACCCTTCTGCGCCGCCGCGACGAGCTCCGCGAGCGGCCGCGGCCCGTCGCCCCCGACGAGCGCCTTCACGCCCGCGCCGTTCGGGTTCTTGTCGACGTGCCGCAGCACCTTGTCGCCGAGCCCGTCGGGCCGGCGCGCCACGAACACGTCGGTCACCCCGAGGTACTCGCGCCCGAGGGTGAGCAGCGCGAAGTTGTCTTCCTGGCTGTGCTGCGCCGAGAGCACGATCGCCACCCGCGCCGGGTCGCAGCCGCGCAGGTGGTCCTTGGCCGCGTGCAGGGCCTCGTCGATCGACGCGTCGTCGCCGCCCACGTGCGCGCCGAGCATGCGGCCGGCGGTGGCGCGCCCGTAGCTCAGCATGCCCTCGTCGCACATCCAGTACTTGTTGACCGCCTCGTTGTCGCGCGGCCGGTAGCGGTAGGGCAGGTTGTCGCGCGGGTCGTAGTCGAGGTGCGCGTTGCAGCCCGTCGCGCACTCCTGGCACACGGTGCGGGCGCTGCGCAGGAACCAGACGCGCGCCTTGAAGCGGAAGTGGCTCGAGGTGAGCGCGCCCACGGGGCAGACGTGCTCGGTCATGAGGCTGTAGCCGTGGTCGAGCTGGCGCCCCGGCGCGACCGTGATCTCGTTCCGGTTGCCGCGCTCGCGCATGTCGAGCACCGGATTTTGCGCGACCTCGTCGCATACGCGGATGCAGCGCGTGCACATGACGCAGCGCTCGGCGTCGTAGACGATGGTGGGGCCGAACACGACGGCCTTCGGCTTGTGGACCGGTTCGTCGCACATGCGCTTCTTGCTGCGCTGGTGGAGCAGCCAGTAATCCTGGAGCTTGCACTCGCCGGCCTGATCGCAGATCGGGCAGTCGACCGGGTGGTTCAGGAGCAAGAGCTCCTGGATGGCCGCCCGCGCCTTGGCCACCTCGTCGCTCGTGTCCGAGAGCACCTCCATGCCGTCGGTGGCCTGCATGTAGCAGGCGGGCTGGAGCTTCGACTTCTGGGCGACGACGTAGTCGTTCTTCTCGGCGCTCCACTCGAGGATGTCGAGCCGCAGCGCCGGCCGCCCGGGCGGCGGCAGGATGTCGACCAGGCACATGCGGCAGTTGGCCGGCGAGCTCAGGCCGGGGTGCCAGCAGTAGTGGGGGATCTCGATGCCGGCGCGGTACGCCGCGCGCATGACCGTGTCACCCGGCTCGAAGGGGACGTCTCGACCGTCGATCTTGATGCTAGGCATGGGGGATTCGCGCCGCCACGGTGGCTGGCTTCAGTGGTCGCACTCGCCGCCGATCATGTTGATCGAGCCGAAGCACGGCACGATGTCGGGGATCATCGCCCCGGTGACGAGCTTGGCGAGGCCGGAGGTGTTGGCGAAGCACGGCGGACGGATGCGCACGCGCCACGGCGTGCCGCTGCCGTCCGACACGATGTAGAAGCCGAGCTCGCCGTTGCCCGCCTCGGTGTACGAGTAGCACTCGCCCGCCGGCACCTTGATGCCCTCCATCACGATCTTGAAGTGCTGGATGGTGCCCTCGATGGTCGAGTAGACCTCGTCCTTCGGCGGCAGCACGATGCGCGGGTCGTCGACGTTGACCGGGCCGTCGTCCGGCAGGAGCGCGAGGGCCTGCCCGATGATGCGCACCGACTGGCGCACCTCCTCCGAGCGGCACATGAAGCGGTCGTAGCAGTCGCCGCGGCTGCCGACGGGCACGTCGAACTCGACCGTGTCGTAGCCGGAGTAGGGGTGCGATTTGCGCACGTCGTAGGCGACGCCCGTCGAGCGCAGGCACACGCCCGTCCAGCCGAGCGCCTTCGCCTCGGCGGCGCTCATGATGCCCACGCCGTCGACGCGGTCGAGGAAGATGCGGTTCGTGACGACGAGCTTCTCGGCGTCGTCGACGAGCGCGAGGACGGCGGGCAGGGTGGCGCGCACGGCCTGCTTGAAGTCGGAGGTCGGTGGCGCGGCCATGCCGCCCACCCGCCCGAAGCTGTGGGTCACACGCGCGCCGGTCTCCTCCTCGAAGATGTCCCAGATCATCTCGCGCGCCTTGCACAGGTAGAGAAAGGGCGTGAAGGCCCCGAGCTCCATGCACATCGCGCCCGAGCAGACCATGTGGTCGCAGATCCGCGCGAGCTCGCCGAGGATGATGCGGTAGTACTGGCAGCGCACCGGGACCGTGACCCCGAGCATCTTCTCGACCGCGAGCGCGAAGCCCACGTTGTTGAGCAGCGGCGAGGCGTAGTTCAGCCGGTCGACGTACGGGAAGCACTGCGTGAAGGTGCCGCGCTCGCACATCTTCTCGAAGCCGCGGTGCAGGAAGCCCACCTGCACGTCGGCCTTCGTGACCGTCTCGCCGGACAGCTCGACCACGATGCGCACCGTGCCGTGCATGGCCGGGTGCGAAGGGCCGAGGTTCAGCCTCATCGGCTCGGTCGGCAGCTCGATCTCGCCGTCGTCTAGCTCCAGGTCGAGCGGTTCCATGGGTCTCCTTGCTTCGCGCGGGCAGGGGCGTCCGCCGGGGGGCGGCGGGCGGGTGGGGTCAGTCCTCGGCTTCGGTCTCGGCGGGGGTCGGTCGGGTGGCCTCGACGTCGCGCCAGCGATGGTGCGTCTGGCGGCCGAAGGGCATGCCCTCGTCCGCGGCGAACGGCAGCAGCTTCTCGACGTTGCCGGTGCGGTAGGCCACGAGCGGCTGCGTCTTCTGCGCGTCGTAGTCCTTGCGCAGCGGGTGACCGACGAACTCCTCGTAGAGCAGGATGCGTCGCAGATCCGGGTGCCCCTCGAAGCGCACGCCGAACATGTCGTAGGTCTCGCGCTCGAACCAGTTGGCTCCGGCCCACACGTCGACGACCGAAGCGAGCGCGGGCGCGGTGCCGTCGGCCGCGTCGTCGAGCCGGGCCTTCAGGCGCACGCGCTGCGCCTTGTCGCAGGAGCGCAGGTGCAGCACGACCTCGAAGCGCGGCTCCTGCCGGCCGAGGTAGTCGACGCAGGTGAGGTCGACGAACATGTCCATCCGGCAGCGCGGATCGTCGCGCAGGAAGAGCGCGACCTCGTGCCAGTGCGCCGGGGCGACGACCGCGGTGTCGTCGCCGAACTGCGCGTGCGTCTCCTCGATCGCGGCGCCGAAGCGCTCGACCAGGGCTTCGAGGACCTTGTGGCTCATGGGCGCGAGCCTCCGCCGCGGCGCAGGGCCACGAGCTTGTCGACGCGCGCGACCGGGTCGAGGCGCGGCTTGACGATCGCCGGGGTGCGGTCGCCGCGCTGCACCTTGTCTTGCATGAGGAGCAGCCCGTCGATGATCCCCTCGGGCCGCGGCGGGCAGCCCGGCACGTACACGTCGACCGGCACGACCTTGTCGATGCCGGGCAGCGTCGCGTAGTTGTCGTAGAAGCCGCCCGAGCTCGCGCAGGTGCCGAAAGCGAGGACGTACTTCGGGTCGGCCATCTGGTCGAACACGCGCCGCAGGAGCGGCGCCTGGCGCTGGCTGATGGTGCCGACCACCCAGAGCAGATCGGCCTGGCGCGGCGAGAAGCGCGGGGCCTCGGCGCCGAAGCGCGCCATGTCGAAGCGCGGGCTCGCGAGGGCCATGTACTCCATCGCGCAGCAGGCCGTGACGAAGGGGTACTGGAAGAGCGAGTACTTCCGGGCCCAGCCGATGAGGGCGTCGAGGCGCGTCGTCGCGAAGCCCTGCTCCGAGCCCTCGATGACGTGGGTGCGGGTCACTTCTCCCATTCGAGCGCTCCTTTGCGCCACACGTACACGAGCGCCACGACGAGCAGGGCGATGAACGAGCCCATCGTGGCGACGCCGTTCCAGCCGAGGGCCGAGAACTTCACGGCCCACGGGTAGATCATGACGGCCTCGATGTCGAAGACCACGAACACGAGGGCCGTCAGGTAGAACTTCACGGTCGGCCGCAGCGTGCTCGCGCCGTCGGACGGGTTGCCGCACTCGAAGGGCCGCTCCTTGTCCAGGTTGACGGGCCCTCCCTTGGGAATGCGGCCGACGAAGATCGCCACGGCGTAGATGACGCCGGCGACGACGGCTGCCACGAAGAACAAGAGGAGGATGGGGAGGTAGCGTTCCATGGGGCTACTCGTGCGCCGCGCCGGCGACGACCGCCGGCCGACGAGGGGCCGCGCGGCGGCGCGCGACGAGCACTGGGGGGCGGAGCTTAGGCCGGTTCGGCGGTCGCCTGCCAGAGGGTGATGATTCTTTTTGGATTCCGCCGAGTTGTCGCACCTGTGCGACCCGCACGGCGGCGCTGTCCCGGGCCCGGCGCGAGGCCCGGCCGAGGTGAGGCTTCAGGCCAGCTACAGCCTCCAGACTCCAGGCTCCAGGCTTCGGCGGGAGAGCGCGGGGCCACAGGGATCCACACCGCGACGTCTCGGCCTGAAGCCCGAAGCCTCCGCCGCCACGAGCAAGTGAAAACTCGGCCCCGCAGGCAGGAGCAGGAGTCACAAGAAGACCAGAAGAGCAGAAGACCAGAGGACCAGAAGCCAAGCGTGCCGTCCCCGCGGCGCTGTCCCCAGCGCCGCCTTCTTCCCTTCTGTTCTTCTTGTGAATCCTCCGGGGATTCCAGCAGGAACAGCGCGGGGCTGTCTCGGCGGTCGGCCTCTGGGTCGGCCGGGTTGGTCGACTTCGCCAGGGTACGACGACGTGACTGATCTTGAGCCCGAAGCCTGGAGCCACCGGCACGCTGGAGCCGAGGTTCCTGCTAGACGCGCGCGGCCTTCTTCCAGGCGACGAGCGCCGGACCGAGCGCCTGCTCGAGCTCGCTGCGCAGCGGCGCGAGCGCCTTCTTGTCGGCGCCGGCGCGCGCCGCCTCCTCGACACAGGCGATGGCGGCGACGTGGCGGCCGCGGCGGCTGAACGCCGTGGCGAGATCGATGAACAGCTCCTTCGGCGGTGCGCCGAGCGTCTGCGCGCGGCGCAGCGGACCCACCGCCTCGCCGTAGCGCTGGCTGTCGAGCAGCATGCGCCCGAGCCGCTGGAAGATCCCCGCCGCCGCGCGCCCGTCCTGGGCGTACTGGACGGCGAGGCGCAGGATCTCCTCGCCCTGGCTGGGATCGCCGAGCTTCGACACGGCGGTGCCGAGCAGGCCGAGCCCGTCGGCGATGCGTTGGCGCGCGGCCTCGGGCAGCATCTGGCCCTCGGGCGTACGCCAGTAGATGGCGAGCGGCATCGGCCAGCTGCCGAGCAGCGCCACGACCGCCTTGTGGTCGCCGGACTTCGCGGCGGCCTCGGCCTTCGCGACGTGCTCGAGGTCGATGGCCGTCCCGCCCTGGCGCTCGACGCCGCGCTCGAGGTCCTCCTGCACGTGCTCGCGCAGGCGTGCCTGGAAGCTCTTGAGAGGGTAGCTCTCGATCTGCGCCGCGCGCTCCAAGACCACGGTCGGCTTCTTGCCGTCGATGACGAGCTCCTTCAGCCCGTAGCCGTAGAGCGGCGCCAGGAGCAGGACGCGCGGCCCGATGAAGCGCTGCACGCCGTCGAGATCGTCGGCGCTCACCTGGTCGATGCGCGGGGGCGGCGGCTCGCCCGCGAGCAGGGCCGCGACCAGCCGGTGCCGGAACTCGACGACCGTCATGCGCTGCAGCGGCGCCTCGGTGGCGGGGTCCTCGTCGATACCGCCGAGGCTGAACTCCACGAGCGACTGGTCCGGGTTGAACCGGTCGATCATGAGCGAGCTCACGCGCGCGCCGGCGATGAGAGCGAACGCGAAGAAGCGCTCGCCGAGGACGTCGCACAGCGTGTGGAAGCTCGAGATGCTCTCGCCGAGTCGTTCGAACCAGCCGTCGGTTCGAATGCGCTCGAGCGGGATCTTGCGTTCGGCCATGTTGGGGATTCTGGAGCGGCGGGGTCGAGGGTCCTCCGGGAACCGCGCCCCGGGAGCCTACACCGAACGCGCGGCGGTCGTCATGCTCTTGCGGGCGCCCGCCCCGTCACACGCGTCGGTAGCTCGCCTCGAGCAAGGGGCGCCACGCTGCGTCGGGGGCGCGCAGCTCGATGCGGAAGTGGTAGCCCGTCTCCGTGGGCTCGTAGACGTAGCGCGACTCGCCGCGCGGCGAGCTCGCGCGGTAGGTGAGGGTGCCGGCCTCGAAGCGGCCGCGGGCGACGACCGGCGCGCCGCCGCCGGCGCTGTCGAACCAGGTCATCACGTAGAGGTCCGCACCGGGCTCGTACCCGTAGACGCCGTGCCCCTCCATCACGACGCGGCCGGCGCGCTCCTCGCGGTAGTCGCTCACGAGGCACAGGCCGCCGAGCGCCATGCGGGCCTCGAGGTGGCCGACCGCGCGGCCCCCCTCCGGGTCCCAGGGCGAGGGGTGCAGCGTCTCCTCGCCGACGAAGCGACCGGCGAAGGCAGCGAGCGCGGCGTGCGCCGGGGTGGCCTCGGACATCGACATGGCCGGCACGCTCTCACGCGCCGGTCGCCGCCGCCAGCCGGCGCTTCACTTCGACTGCAGGGTCACGAGCCCGGGGCCGACGTAGCGGGCCTCGGCGAGCGCGCCCGTGAGGTAGCTGTCGTAGGCGTCGAGGCCGCGCAGCCAGCGCTCGTAGAACGCCACCAGGTAGGCCCGCCCGAGGCCGTTCACGGTGGCGTTGTCGAGCGTCGCGGCATTGCAGAAGCTGCACGTGAAGCCGCAGCTCGCGACGTCGTCGAGGAAGCTCATGTGGTTCGCGCCGACCACGGTGACCTCGAGGCTCGGGCTCTGTGCGCCGGCGTAGAACGTCGTGTAGTTGTCGGCGGCCGGCGCGCAGGCCTGGAAGCCGCCCGTGGCGTCGGTCGTCTCGCCGAGCAAGCCCGTCGGGATCGCGAGGCCCGGCATGAGGGTGCTCACGTCGGGGCAATCCTGCGCGCTGCACTGCAGCGCGCTGTCGACCGGGTCGAGCACGATGGCGGCGTCGATGCGCGCGTCGTAGGTCGCGCCGAGCAGCGCCGCCTTGCCGCCGAGCGAGTGCCCGCTCGCGCCGGCGTGGGTCGTGTCGGCCAGGCCCGCGAGCTCGGGGGCCTGTGCGGCCCAGTCGAGGCCCGCGACGAGGTCCCGGGCGTTGTCCGTGTGCTTGTTGCCGACGAACCCCGCCGGAAAGTCGACCGTGAGCGCCACGTAGCCGAAGCTCGCGAGCCGCCGCACGTAGCCGTAGTACTGGCTCGGGGGCAGCTGGAAGCCGTGGCCGAAGACGACGACCGGGTAGGGCCCTGCATCGGGCCCGGCGGTCGGGTAGGCACAGTGAATCGCCACCTGATGGCCCGTGGCCGCGACGGTGAAGGTCGCGTCGAGCTCCGCGTAGGTGTAGGGCCCGTCGAGGTTCGGATCGGGGGCGGCGGGCGCTTGGCCGCCGGTGCCGTCGCCGCCGGCGCCGAGGCCCCCGGCGCCGCTGCCGCCGCCGGCGCCGGCGCCGTGGCCGCCGGTCCCGGTGAAGGTCGTGTCGGTCTCGCCCGAACAGCCCGCGACGAGCGCCACGACCACGAACGCCCCGACCCACGTCGACTTGCCCATCACGTCTCTCTCCTGCGGTGAGCGGGCCCGCCGCTCCTCGTCTCGTTCGTGCGCCGCGCACCGCTCGCGCGCGGCGTCGCGCTCGCGGCGCGACCCGCGCCCCGGCGGCCGCGCGCCGTCTCGACCGCGCCCGTGAGCCCGGCCGGCGCCGACGGCTCCGCGGTGAGCTCGCGCAGCATCGGCAGCAGCAGCTTGCGCCGCAGGAGCACGACCAGCCGCTCGCTCAGCTCCGTGGCGGCGCCGACGACGGCGTCGAGCCGCTCGCCCGCGCGCGGCACCACGCCCTCGCGGAACAGCACGAGCTCGGTGCGCACCAGCGCCCGGATGGCCTCGAGGTACGGCACGAGGATCGCCGGCGGCAGCATGTCGGGGCCGATGCCGGCAGCGCGCGCGGCGCCGAGCGTGCGCAGGAGCGCGAGATCGTCGCCGGCGTAGCGCTCGTCGGGGCCGCGGCCCTCCGGCGTCAGCAGGCCGAGGCCCCGCAGGAAGTCGAGCTCCGCGGCCGGCATGCCCGCGGCGACGAGCTCGGCGCGCGTGCGCTGGCCCGGCGGTGCCATCTCGCCGAGCGCCTTCGCGAGCGCGGCATGCGTCTGGTCCGCGCGCAGGGGATCGCTCGCGTCGAGCATGTCGCGGATCACGCGCAGCGGCAGGTAGCGCTGCTCCTGCAGCTGCTTGATCGCGCGGATGCGGGGCACGAGCGCCGCGTCGTAATAGGCCATGTTGCGGCCGGTCTTGACCTGGGGCGGCGGCAGGAGACCCTCGCGCAGGTAGTGCTTGATGGTCGCGGCGGGCACACCGCTCGCCTGCGCGAGCGCCGCCATCTTGAGGAGCCCCGGTGACATAGAAGTAGTAGGTGGTACTTCTCACTTTGACGGGGCGCCGTCAAGCCCGGCGCGCCCGCGGGCGGCGGGCGCGGCAGCGGGCTCCCGACGCCGCGCTCGGGCGACGTGCGGCTCAGCGCGGCAGCTGCCGCAGCCCCCGCGCGCGGCCGAGCACGCGCAAGAGCACGGCGGCCTGGGTGCTGTCCGGTTGCGCGCTCTGCGTGAAGCTCCCCGCCGCACCGGCGGTCGCGGCGCAGCGGACGGCGCGGCCGTAGCTCTGGATCGCCTCGCCCGCGGCCGCGTCGTCCCCGCCGACGGCCGCCTCGCCCACCCGTGCCAGCGCCGGCCCGAGCTCGCACACGCTCAGGAGATCGGGGGCCACGAGCGGCGCCGCCGCCGGGCAGCAGCGCGCGCGCACGACGGCCACGCCA
Organism: Myxococcales bacterium; assembly: GCA_016212965.1. Lineage (GTDB taxonomy): Bacteria > Myxococcota_A > Polyangia > Polyangiales > Polyangiaceae > JACRDA01. Next base: position 20,202 of record JACRDA010000229.1, on the reverse strand, counting down.
CCGAGCGAGTACCACCCGAGCGCCGACCACTCGCGCATCGCATCCGTGACCGCGCTCGGCCCGAAGCGCACCAGCAGGGCCTTGAGGGCCGACACCGAGCGGCGCGGGTCGCGCTCGCTGCACACGAAGTCGAAGGCGTCGCGGCCCGGACGCGCGTCGCCTCCGAAGGCACCGAGGGGCAGGAGCTCCGCTACGCAGGCGGCGAGGTCGGTGGGCGCCGCGGGCGACGCGCTCGGCGCGCCGGGGCTCGTTCCTGCCGAGCCGGCGCCGCTCGTCACCGGCTCCGCCTCCGCGCCGCTCGGGGTCGCGCGCGCGCGGTCGCTCGCGCCTGGCGCCGTGGCCGCGCCCGCCGACGGCGTCGTGGCGGCCCCCCCGGGCTGGAGCTGCAGCCAGGCCACCAGTGCGCCGGCACCTGCCGCGATGAGCGCGAGGGCGACGGCGAGCGGTCGCCAGCGGCCGCGCCGGGGCGTGCGCGCCGGTCGGGGGGTCGCCACGGGCGCCGCCTCCTCGGGCGTCGTGCGTGCGTCGTCGCGCGCGCTGCCGCTCGGCTGGGTGCTCGGCACAGCGTCGTTCTCGCGCGCGGCGGGCGTCCGTGCCCGCGCCCCGCCGGGCCGCGCCCCAGTCGTGGCGCGCGGCTCATCGCCGACCTCGATCTCGACCCCCTCGGTGGGGGCGTCGTCCGCGAGCGCCGCTTCGATGGCCGCGGCCTCGCGCGCCTGGCGGGCGGCCCGCTCGTTGGCGACCCGGCCGAGCTGTGCGGTGCTGCCGAAGGTGAGCGGTGGGAGGCGGCGCGTGGCCGGGCTCCACAAGAGCAGCGTCGAGCGCAGCTCGCCGGCGTGCGTGAGCCGCAGTCCCGTGTCGGTGCTGAACGCGCGATCGACCGTGCACTGCAGCACGTCGTCGCGCAGGCCGTGCAGGGCGATCGGCGCGGGCGGGCGGAAGCCGATGCGCGCGCGGATCTCCTCGTCGCTCGCGCCGGGATACGGATAGCTCGCCGTGAGCAGGTAGTAGAGCAGCACTCCGAGTGCCCACACGTCGTCGTCGGGAACGGCGTCGTCCGGCCCGCGCGCCGCTCGGTCGGCGGAGTGGTACTCGAGCGGGTCGGGCACCTCCACCGGGTCGCGCAGCGCGCCGTGGCCGCTCGCGTCGGCGCTCTCGACGAGCACGGCCTCGGCCGAGATGCGCCCGTGGGCCTCGCCGAGCGAGTGGAGCGGCTCGAGGGTGCGCGCCACGCGGACCACCCAGCCGACGGCGTCGCGCGGGCCGAGCCGCCCGTGTTGCGCGACCCATTGCGCCAAGGTTTGCACTGCGAGCCATGCTTTCACGGCGGCGCCCGCCCGGTAAAGTCCTGGGCGGACGTTCGCGCTCGAGCGGCTCCGGAGCACGCCCGCGCCGGGCGCGCCGCGCCGCCGGGCGTAGCAAACGTGCCTGCCTTCGGGCGGTGCGATTACCGTAGCGCTTCGAGTGCGCGCACGGCATGCGGCCGTGGTGCGCCGCGCTGCACGCCGTCGCGTCCGGCCGCGGGAGTTGCGGGAGGGCGGGGCGCGCGTGCGAGGCGTTCCCTATCGGAGGAGACGATGAAGAAGGTCTGGCTGGTGCTTGGTTCCTTGGGCGCGATGGCGGCAGCGATGGGCGTGGTGCAGAGCACCGACGCCGCGGGCAAGGTCACGCCGGCGGTCGACAACTGCATGAACGCGCACGCCGTCCTGGCCGCCAGCAAGGGCGGCGACAGCGCCGTCATCTGGCAGGCGATCGACGGCGTCATGCGCGTGCGTCCGCACTGGGCGAAGGTCAGCGACTACGAGCCCATGGTCGCGCAGAAGATCTCGTTCCGGCAGTACAGCGTGAAGTGGGGCGAGGGCATCACGGCGTACGTCGCGCACTGCGGCCACGGCGGTACGTGCAACCAGCTCGCCGAGGCGGTGCTGAAGGCGTACCCGGACATCGGCTCGCCCGTCGTGTACTGCGGACAGGTGCCGTACTTCCTCGACAACCCCTCGTCGGCGAGCATCTAGAAGGTCACTCGGCTCCGAGGGAGCCGGTGGCTTCGGGCTTCGGGCATCGCCCCCCAAGAGCCCGCCGCACCTGACGCCGGCACGTCCGTTCGCGCCGGGTGCGGCGTGCGCGCCCCCGACCGCGCCGAGCAGGAGCTCGATGCGTGGGCGGGGTCGCGCGCGGCGCGGCAGCGCACCGCTCAAGGGCTGCCGACCGCCGTGGTAACGTCGGCTCCGATGGTGCACGTCGCACTCCCCAGCCCCGGCCGGGCCTTGTGCCTCGCCGTGGTGGCCACCGCGCTCGGCGCGCTCGGCGCGCTCGGCTGCCGGCCCGAGGAGCGACCGGCGGGGCTGCCCTCGAGCTTCGCGCCGTGCCGCATCGGCGGCGGGAGCCGCGAGGGGCTGTGCGGCGAGGTCGTGGTGCCGGAGCGCCGCACCGGGCCCGACGCGGGGCGGACCCTCGCGCTCGGCGTCGCCGTGTTGCCCGCCCGGCAGCGGGGGCCGGCGGACCCCATCTACTTCCTCGCCGGCGGGCCGGGGCAGGCCGCGACCAGCGCCTTCCTGCCGCTCCTGCCCGCGCTGCGCGACCTCTCGCGCGACCGGGACCTCGTCTTCGTCGACCAGCGCGGGACGGGCGGCTCGGGCCGCCTCGCCTGCGACGAAGCCGTCGACGACGGCCTCGGCGACGACGACGCCCTCCACGCCGCCGTGAGTCGCTGTGCGCGGGCGTGGCAGAGCGAGGTCGATCTCGAGGCCTACACGAGCATCGACGCCGCCGAGGACCTCGAGGCCGTGCGCGCGGCCCTCGGCCACGAGCGCGTCAACCTGCTCGGCGTCTCCTATGGCACGCGCCTCGCCCTCGTGTACCTCGCGCGCCATCCGGAGCGGGTGCGCACCGCCACCCTCGACGGCGCGATGCCGACCGCGATGGTCCTGCCCCTCGCCGCGCCGGTCGACGCCGAGGCCGCCCTCGACCGGCTGTTCGCGGACTGCCGCGCCGAACCGCGCTGCGACGGCGCCTTCCCCGATCTCGCGGCGCGCTTCGCCGGGCTGCTCGCGGGCCTCGACGCCGCGCCCGCGAAGGTGACGCTCGCCGACCCGCGCACCGGCCGGCCCCGCGCCACCGTGGTCGGGCGCACCCTGTTCGCCAAGGCCCTGCGCAGCCTGCTCTACTCGGTGGAGCTGTCGGCGCTCGTGCCGCTCGTGGTGGACCGGGCGCTCGCCTCGGACTTCGCGCCGCTCGTGAGCGCGGCGACGCTCGTGGGCGACGCCGCCGGCGCGGGCCTCGCCGTGGGCCTGTTCTTCGCCGTCGTGTGTCAGGAGGATCTGCCGCGCGTCGACGCCGCCGGGGTCGAGCGCGCGAGCGGGACCTTCCTCGGTCGCTCCGTGCTCGACGACCTCGAGCGCGCCTGTGCCGCCTTCCCGCGCGCACCCCTGCCCGAGGACTTCGCGGCGCCGACGCGGGCCGACGCGGCCGTCCTCGCGCTGAGCGGCGAGCTCGATCCGGTGACGCCACCGCGCTGGGCCGACGAGGCGCTGCGCGCGCTGCCGAACGGGCGCAGCGTGGTCGTGCGCGGGGCGGCCCACAACGTGATCGCGACCGGCTGCGCGCCGCGCCTGGTGCGCGACTTCGTGGCCGCCGGCTCGGCGGCGGAGCTCGACCCCGCGTGCCTCGAAGAGCGCCACCGCCCGCCCTTCTTCGTCGACTTCGCGGGGCCCCCGCCGTGAGCTCGGGTGCGCGATGATCGAGGTGCGGGCCCTCCACAAGCGCTACGCGGCGGTGGTCGCCGTGGACGGCGTGTCCTTCCGCGCCGAGGACGGGCGCATCACGGGCTTGCTCGGCCCGAACGGCGCGGGCAAGACCACGACCCTGCGCATGGTGACCGGCCTCGTGCGGCCGGACTCGGGCGTCGCGTGCATCGACGGCGTGGACGTGGCGCGCGAGCCCGAGCGCGCCAAGGCGCGCCTCGGCGTGCTGCCGGACGCGCGCGGCCTGTACGCCCGGCTCACCGCGCGCGAGAACGTGCGCTACTTCGGCGAGCTTCAGGGGCTCGGCGGCGCCGCGCTCGAGCGTCGCATCGACACGCTCTTCGAGCGGCTCGAGCTCGCGCCGCTCGCCGCGCGGCGGGTCGCGGGCTTCTCGCAGGGCGAGCGCACCAAGGTCGCCATCGCGCGGGCGCTCGTGCACGCGCCCGGCAACGTGGTGCTCGACGAGCCCACCAACGGGCTCGACGTCATGAGCACCCGCGCCATGCGGGCGCTCATCCGCGGCCTGCGCGAGGAGGGCCGCTGCGTCGTGTTCTCGAGCCACGTGATGCAGGAGGTGTCGGCGCTGTGCGACGACGTCGTCGTGGTGGCGGCGGGGCGTGTCGTCGGGCAGGGCTCCCCGGACGCACTGCGGGACGCGGCCGGCACGCGCAGTCTCGAGGATGCCTTCGTCGCCCTCGTCGGGGGCGAGACGTGAGCGCGGCGCCGGGCGGCGAGGGCAAGGGCCGGCCGTGGGCGCGCCTGGTCGGCGTCGTGTGCCGGAAGGAGCTCAAGGACAGCCTGCGCGACCGGCGCTCCCTCCTGTCGGCGCTGCTCTTCCCGCTCGTCGGTCCAGTGCTCGTCGCGGGCGTGCTCACCTTCGTCGCGCGGCGCGAGACCTCCGAGCGCCCCGTCCTCGTGCCGGTCGTCGGACGGAGCGAGGCGCCCGAGCTCGTGCGCTACCTCGAGCAGAACGGCGTCGTGCTCCGCGACCCGCCCGACGACGTGGAGCGCGCCGTCCGCGACGGCGAGGCGGACGTGGTGCTCGTCATCCCCGAGGGTCACGGCGCGGCCCTGCGCGCCGCGACGCCGGCGAAGGTCGAGCTCGTGAGCGACTCGTCGCGCAGCACCGGCAGTCGCGCCGAGCGCAAGCTGCGCGAGCTCTTGCAGACCTACGGCGGCACGATCGGCGCCTTGCGCCTGGTCGCGCGCGGCGTGCACCCCGAGCTCGCCCAGGCCGTCGAGGTCGTCGAGGTGGACCTCGCGACGCCGCAGCAGCTCGGCGCGCGCCTGTTCGGCATGATCCCGATGTTCGTGCTGCTCGGCGCCTTCGTGGGCGGCATGTACGTCGCCACCGACTCGACGGCCGGCGAGCGCGAGCGCGGCTCGCTCGAGCCGCTGCTCTGCAACCCCGTCTCGCGCGGCGCCCTCGTGGTCGGCAAGTGGCTCGCGACCGTCGTCTTCGCCGCGGCGACCGCGCTCTTGACGCTCGCGATTTCCGCCTTCGTCCTCGGGCGCGTGCCGCTCGACGCGCTCGGCATGTCGTTCGGCCTGACGCCGTCGCAGATCCTCGGGCTCTGTGCCGCGGTGCTCCCGCTCGTGCTCTTCGCACCGGCCCTGCAGCTGTGCGTCGCGACCTTCGCCCGCACCTTCAAGGAGGCGCAGACCTACCTGTCGTTCGCGATGTTCCTGCCGATGCTGCCCGGCATCTTCCTCGGCCTCGCGCCCTTCAAGAGCGCCCCGTGGATGAGCGCCGTCCCGATCCTCGGTCAGCAGGTGATGCTCACCGACCTCATGAACGGCCGGCCGGTGCCGGCGCTCTCCCACGTGCTCAGCGCCGCCTCGGCGCTGCTCCTGACCGGGCTCTGCCTGCGCTTCGCGGCCTCGCTCCTGCGCCGCGAGCGCATCGTGTTCGGGCGCTGAAGCGCGCGCCGCGCAGCCGGCGTCAGGCCTGCTCGCCCTGCGGCTGCGGCTGGGGCTGCGCGCTGCGCTTCGCCAGGCGGTCCATGGCCTTGCCGAGGCTGACGCGCAGCCGGTCGAGCGCCTCGCCGAGCGCCACGATCTCGACGTCGGTCGTCGCGACCTTCACCTCGTTCTTGAGGTCGCCCATGCTGATGCGATCGGCGTTGTCCTTGAGGGCGTTGAGCTCGCCCGTGAGCGTGCGCGACAGCTGCCAGCCCGCCCAGGCCGAGAACACCTGGCACACGAGCACCGTCGCGAAGAGCGCGATCTGCAGGATCCAGATCCAGTCGTAGAGCCTGTCCGTCTGGCCCTTGATCGCGCCGAAGGCCCCGGCCGTCAGGGCGTGGCTCTTTGCCTCGAGCTCGCTCAAACGCTTGTCGAACTCGGCGTAGGCGCCGGGGCGCACGTCGGCCCAGGGCTTGCCCGAGTTGACGGCCTCCGCGAGCGCGGGCCACGCGCTCATCAGCCGCTCGTGGGCGCCCCGCAGCTCGTCGACGGCGCTCGCCGCCTCGGTGTCCGTCGCCTTGGCGCGCAGCGCTTCGAGGCTCGGACCGAGCGCGCCGAGCGCGCTGCCGAGCTTGCCGCCCTGCTCGGCGCGCTTGCCCGCCTCGGTCTCGAGCAGCCAGTCCCGCTCCACGCGGCGCGCGGCCGCGAGGTCGGTCTCGAGCACGCCCGACTGCTGGGCGCGCTCGACGTGCTTGCCGCTCACCTCCTTCGTCGTCTGCGAGATGTAGAGCAGCCCCCAGATCCCGGCCCACCCCGCGGTGCCCGTCAGCACGAAGATGACGACAACCCACCACTGCAGCTTTCGTTTGATGCTCCGAGGTCGGATCATGGCGCTCCCGAATTGAGACTTGCTCGCGCGGCGATGGTGCCGTGCGGCATGACTGGTCGTGATCGTGGTCAAGCGCGCCCGTGGGCGCGCGGCGTCACAGCCCCGTCGCCTGCAGCACCACCTCGCGGAGGTGCTCCTGCTTCGCGGGCGAGTCGATCTCGTTGCAGAGGAGCGTGAGCAGGTCCTCCACGCGGCTCACGGGGAGCTGATCGAGGGCGACGCCGAGCCGCTCGACGATCTCGTCGAGCAGGATGGGCGCGATCGGGCCGACGTGCTTCGTGAGCTCGGTGCGCACCACCTGGTGGAAGCCCGGCGGCACGAGCTGCTTCGACTTCTGCGGTGGGCGCGGCGGCGGCGGGTGGCTCTCGTGCGGCAGCGACGGCGGCGTCGAGACCCGCGTGACCTCGATGACCGGCGACTCGTGCGAGGGGGGCGCGAGGGCGGTGACGAGGCCGGCGTGGTGCAGGTTCAGGAGCTTCTTGCAGACCTCGAAGTTGCTGAAGCTCGACTGGGCGCAGATCTGCTGGATCGACCGCTTGCCGTCGATGAGCGTCAGGATCTGCCACTCGTCGGGCTGCAGACGGATGTCGCCCATGCCCTGCTTCGGCGCCGACATCGACATCACGAGGTCCAGCGTCGGGAAGACCTTGTGGATGGCGCTCCATTCGTCGAGCTGGCGCGTGCCCTCCATGATGAGGTTCATCACCGGCTCGCGCACACGGTGGATGTCGGCCGCCGGCTCCTCGTCGTCGACGAAGTCGAAGGTGCCCTCGCGCCACACCATCACGCTGCAGCAGATCTGCGCGATCTGGCGGCCGAGCGCGGTGTCGAGCTGCTCGTCGGTGAGAAAGCCGTTGTCGACCAGCACCTGACCCTGCTTGACCCCCGTGCGCCGCTCCGCCCGGCGGGACGCCTCCACCTGCTCGCGGCTCAAGAGGCCGAGCCGCACGAGCACCTCGCCGAGCCGGTCCTTCGTGGCGTTCGAGGACGCCGTCACGATCTCGCCGCCGTCGAAGTACAGGCGCTTCGCCTCGCCCGACGGGTGATCGACCACGAGACACCCGCTCTTGCGGGTCATGGCGACGAGCTGGAGCACGTCTGTCATGCTCAGCGTGTCGAGGGTCCCCTTGAACGGCATGGCACCCCTGGGCCTACCGGGCCACCGGCCGACGAGGGCGGCGGGTCGAGCGGGCTGCGGCCTCGTACACCCTGGACGTGTGGGCGTCTGAGTGGATGAAAATGAAGAAGATGGTGGAGCCGGGTCCCCCCGGGTCGGAGCACGGGCCGCCGGGCACGCGTGCTGCGCGTGCCGGCAGTGCGCCTCCGCGCCGCCGACGCGCACGCGTGCAACGTCCGAGCCAACGCGCTCCGTCCCGGCGCGGTTCCGCCGTGCCGCGGCAATCCTTGCGACCCTGCAAGGCAGCGTGGCGCGCTCCGCACCCAAGTGCTCGAAAGCGAACCAGCGTTGTCGGGGCGCGCCCCGAGAAGATGCTCCCGCCGATCATGACCGCTCATGACGGCGACCCGAGCGCGGCCTCCGATGGCAGGCGCAGCCCCCCCGGGTGCGAGGGGCGCGCAAGGTCTGCGGGGCGAGCGCGAGATTCGCGCCCCCGGTCGCTCAGCCGTCCACGCGCTCGAGGACAGCCGCCGCTCCGAGGCCGCCGGCCGCGCAGATGCCGAGCAGCGCCGTGCGCTTGCCGGTCCTCGCGAGCTCGTTCGCCATCGTGGTCACCATCCGCGCCCCGGTGGCGCCGAAGGGGTGCCCGAGGGCGAGCGAGCCGCCGTGGACGTTCAGTCGCGCCGGATCCACCTCGCCCACGGCCTCGTCCCGGCCGAGCCGGGCGCGGGCGAAGGCGCGGCTCCCGAGCAGCTTCACGATGGCGAGGACCTGCGCGGCGAAGGCCTCGTGCATGTCCACGAGGTCCACGTCCGCGAGGCGCAGGCCGGCCCGATCGAGCGCCTTCGGCATCGCGAGCGCCGGTCCGAGCAGGAGCTGGTCGGCGGGATCGACGCCGGCGTAGGCCCACGACCGGAAGCGCGCGAGGGGGCGCAGGCCCGTGGCGCGGGCCCGCTCCTCGCTCATGAGGAGCACCGCCGCGCCGCCGTCCGTGAGGGCGCTCGAGTTGCCGGCCGTGAGCGTGCCGTCCTGCGCGAACACGGGGCGCAGCCGGGCGAGCTTGGCAGCGGAGGTGTCGGCGCGCACCAGCCCGTCGGCGTGCACCCAGCGGCCGCCCGGAGCCTCCACCGGCACGAGCTCGGCGTCGAAGCGGCCGGCCTCGATGGCGGCCGCGGCGCGCGTGTGGGACCGTACCGCGAAGGCGTCCTGTGCCTCGCGCCCGATCTCGTTGCGGCGCGCCATCTTCTCGGCGGCCTCGCCCATCACCTCGCCGGTCGAGCGCTCCGCGATCCGCGGCCGCTGGGGCAGGATCTCGGACAGCGGCATGAGCTGCCCGAGCACGCCGAGCCAGTCGGCCGGGGTCGGCTTGCCGAGGGCGAGCGGCGCGAGTGCGTGCACCACCTTCTGCGGCAGCTTGATCTCGGCGTTGCTCGTCGAGTCGCTGCCGCCGGCGATCATGACGTCCGCCTCGCCGCGCTCGATGGCGGCGGCGGCGAGCGTCACGGCCTGCAGGCCCGAGGCGCACGCGCGCGTCACCGTCATGGCCTCGCAGCTCGGGTCGAGCCCGAGGTCGAGCGCGATCTCGCGCCCGACGTTGGGGGCCGTGCCGGGCAGGATGACGCCGCCCCACACGATGGCCTCGACGTCGCGGTGCCCGAGGCCGGTCGCGCGCAGCAGGCCGCGCGTGGCGGCCACCCCGAGCGCGATGGTGTCGAGCTTCACGAAGTCGCCGAACGCCTTGACGAAGGGCGTGCGCACGCCCCCGACGACGACGGCACGCCGTGCTCCGTTGGTCTTTGCCATGGCCGTCACGCTCCCACGAAGGCGCCGCCGCACACGCGCAGCGTCCGACCGGTGATGCCCTGCGCGCCCGGGGTCGCGAGGAACAGGAGCGCCTGCCCCACGTCCTCCGGGAGCCCGCCCTGCCCGAGCGCCGCGAGCCGCCGCGCCACCTGCCGGATGGCGACGGGGATCGCCGCCGTGAGGCGCGTCTCGATGAAGCCCGGCGCGACGGCGTTCACCGTGATGCCGCGGTCGGCGAGGCGCTCGGCCGTGGCGCGCACGAAGCCGACGATACCCGCCTTCGAGGCGCCGTAGGCCGTCTGTCCCACGTTGCCCGCCAGGCCGGCGATGGACGAGAGGCACACCACGCGGCCGTTGTCGCGCAAGAGCGGCTCGAGCGCCGCGTGCGTGCGCACGACGGCCGCGAGGTTCACGCCGAGCACGCCGTCCCACTGCGCCTCGCTCATGCGCGCGAGGGTCTTGTCGCGCGTGATGCCCGCATTGTGGACGACCACGTCGACGCCGCCCAGGGCGCGCAGGGCGTCGGCGATCTTGCCGGGCGCCGCCTCGTCGGAGAGGTCCACGGAGAGCGGCGTACCGCCGAGCGCTCGGGCGAGCTGGCTCGTCGGGCCGTCGTCCGCCGGTCGGTCGAGGCACACGACGTGCGCGCCCTCCTGCGCGAAGAGCCGCGCGGTCGCCTCGCCGATGCCGCGCGCGGCGCCGGTCACGAGCACGGTCTTCTTCTCGAGCGGTCGCGCGAGCGGGGGCTCGGCGAGGGTGCGCGCCCGGGCCGTTACCTGGAGCGGCTGCGCGGTGACGAAGCTGCTCTTGCTCGACAGGAGGAAGCGCAGCACCGGGCCGAGGCGCGAGCCGGCGCCCGGCGCGACGAGCACGAGGTTCGCCGTCGCGCCGGTGCGGCCGATCTCCTTGGCCAGGCTGCGGACGAAGCCTTCGAGCGCGGCCTGCGCGGCCGCGGCCTCGGACCCGAGGCCGTCGGGCGTGCGACCGAGCACGAGCACGCGTCCGGAGCGCGCGAGGCGCGCCACGCGCGGGTGGAAGAAGTAGTAGACGGCGCGCAGGCCCGCGACTGCCGCGATGCCCGTGGCGTCGAGCACGAGCGCGTCGCAGGTCGCCTTGTCGCCGAGGGCCGCGAGCTCCTGGGCCGGGCGGCCGAAGCTCTCGCCCGGCTCGCGGAAGGCGGCCCGAAGCGCGTCGGGCATCTCGAGGTACGCGTTGGCGCCCGCCGCGGCGAGCGTCTCGGCGAGCGGCGCGACGAGCTCCGCGCCGTCGGTCGCGCCGACCACGATGCGGCGGTCGGCGAGCGGGCGCGCGCTCCAGGGGGTGCGGTCGCGCCCGAGGACGGGCGGCAGCGGGATCGGCAGGCCGAGGGCCTTGACCAGGCGGCGCGCGTTCGGGCTCTTGCCGAGCTCCAGCAAAAAGTCGCTCATGTTCGTTCTCCGTTCGGTCGGTAGGCGGGGCCGCCGCGCGTGGTGAAGCGCCCCTCGAGGTAGGCGCCGCCGCCGGGGGCGTCGCCGACCCACACGCCGCCGTCGGCGCTCGTGTAGACGCCGACCCGCGCGGGCAGGAGCAGGGGGCGCGTGAAGCGCGCGTCGATGGTGGACAGCTCGAAGGGGTCGCCGGCGAAGCGCGCCCGGTTCAGGGCCTCGATGGCGCGCGCGAGCGTGGCGAAGCCGTGCAGGATGACGCTCTTGAAGCCGGCTGCGCGGGCGTAGGCCGGGACCCAGTGGATGGGGTTGAAGTCGCCCGTGAGCTTGGCGAAGTCGAGCCCGGCGTCCGCCGCCACGCGGAAGAACGCGAGCTCGCGCGCGCCCGCGGGGACGGTCGGGCGCGGCTTGTCGCGCTCGGGCTTCGGGGCGCCGCCGCCGTTCGACCCGTGGCGCCGGCCCTTCTTGCCCGCCTCGGGCTGGCCGAGCGGCACGAAGGCGCGCAGATCGGCCACGACGACGTCGCGCGTGCGCGCCGTGCCGGTCACGATGCGCTGGGTGATGATCGCGCGCCGGCCGTCGTCGTCGATGGCCTCGATGCGTGCCCGCACGTGGAGCGGCTCGTCGGCGGGCAGGCGTCCGAACTGCTCGATGCGGCAGCCGGCGTTCATCACGCGCGTCAGCGGGTAGGGCAGCCCGGCGAGCGCCCGCGCCGCGAGCGGGAAGCCCCACTGCGGGAACAGGTGCGCCGGCACGACGCCGCGGTAGGCGCCCGGATCGCCGCCCACGTGGCGCACGTAGTCGTAGAGCAGCGCGGCCGGGCGCGGCGGGAGCTCCGCCTCGATCCAGGGGCCGGGCACCTCGGGCCGGCGCGCCGCCGCCGGGCCGCGCGGGTGGCGCAGACCCTCGAGCGCCACGCGGCCGAGGGCGAAGATGACGGGGGCCTGAGTGACGACGTGTCGAAGGGAAACGGTCATGGCGCTACTCCGCTGCGGCCTCGGCGTCCGCGTTCGGGGCGAGCGACGCGAGGATGCGCGCGCCGCTCGTCGTGATCTCCTCGTGAAGGGCCTTCACCCGCAGCTCCGCGCGCTCGAGGAAGCGCAGGCAGAGCTCGCGGCGCGCGGGGTGGCGGCGCGCCTGCTCGAGCAGGATCTCCGCGATGGCTTCGTGGGCGAGGATGCCGGTGAGGCGCTCGGCGTGGAGCATCGCGAGCGCGAAGTCGCGCCGCGGATCCCAGGGGGCGCGCGCCGCGCGCGGCCAGCGCAAGAAGGGCTCGGCCGTGATGCAGCGCAGCTTGCCTGCGGCGGTGCGCGTCAGCAGGAACTGCTGGGCCGAGAGCGACAGCGCCTGCACGCGCGCCACGCGCCGGTCGAGCGGGTCGCGCGCCGACACGCTGCGCCAGCGCGCGTCGGCGATCTTCTGCACGAAGGCCTGCGGCCGCTTCAGGATGCCGAGCAGGGTGTCCTTCATGGCCATGAGGGCCTGGATCTGGCTCGTGCCCTCGTAGATCGGCAAGACCAGCGCATCGCGCACGAGCTTCTCGGCGCCGTAGTCGCGGGTGTAGCCGACGCCGCCGTGGATCTGCAGGTTGCGCCGGGCGATCTCGACCGCCTTCTCGGCCGCCAGGTACTTGAGGAGAGGCGTGTAGCGGCGCGCGAGCGCGCGGTGGCGCGGCAGCTCGCGCGCGATGCGCGCCTTGTCGGCGTCGCTGGCGAGGGTCGTGAAGCGCTCGAAGATGGCGAGCTTCTGGCCGAGCTCCTCGTGGCACGCCGCCGTCACCGCCAGGGCGCGCAGGGCCTGCACGTCGGTGCGCATCTCGTCGAGCCAGTCGGCGATCATCTCGTGGCGCGCGATGGGCTTGCCCATGCTGCGGCGCTCGTCCGCGTAGGCGCGCGCCATGCGGTAGGCCGCCTCGCCGAGCCCGATGCTCTCGAAGCCGACGCCGAGCCGGGCGTTGTTCATCAGCACCAGCATGTACTGGAAGCCCTCGCCTCGTCTTCCGATGAGCTCCGCGGGGGCGCGCTCGAACAAGAGCGAGGCCGTCACCGAGCCGTGGTGCCCGAGCTTCTCCTCGACGCGCTCGAGCGCCACGTAGCGGCGGCGCGTGCCGTCGGGCAGATCGTCGTAGGCCTTGACGAGGAACATCGACAGGCCGCCGAGGCCCGCGAAGGGGTCGAGCGGGTCCTTCGCCTCCTCGGTGCGCGCGATGACGAAGTGGTACTTGCCGTGGCCGCTCGTGATGAAGATCTTCTGGCCCGTGAGGAACCAGTGGCCCTCGGGGTCCTGTTCGGCGCGCGTGCGCAGGGCGCCCATGTCGCTGCCGGCGTCGGGCTCGGTGATGTCCATGCAGCCCCACGCGGCGCCGCTCGCGAGCTCCTCGATGGGGCCGGCGAAGCGCGTCTTTTCGATGCGCGCGCCCGCGGCGTCGAGCTCGGTCGTGCCCTCGCGGATCGAGTACGCCAGCAAGGCCATCGCCATGCCGCCGTGGAACGAGAAGTGCGTCATCGCCGACACGTCGGCGCGCGCGATCATCTCGCCGCCGAGAAAGTAGAGCAGCAGCGGCGCGTTGAGCCCGCCGAGCTCGCGCGGCAGGCACAGCCGGTGGAGGTCGGCGGCGCGCAGGGCCGCGAAGGCGGCGCGCATCGCGGGCCCCTCGACCGCCTCGCCGTCGACGAGGTGCGGGTCCTCGCGATCGAAGGCCGCGGCGCGCGGCGCGAGCTCCGTCGCCACGAGCTCGCCCATCGCCGCCGCCACCTCGCGGTAGAAGTCGTGCGCCTCGGCGGCGTCCTTGAAGCCGTCCTTCGTGCGCCAGCCGTACTCGGTCACCTCGGCAAGGCTGGCCCAGTCGACGCCTTCGCCCAGGTAGAACTGCAGATCCTCGTTGTCGGACAGGAAGCTCGCCATCGGACGTTCACCTCTTCGGCCTCGGGCGGGCCTGCGTCTTCGTCTGCGTGCTCGTGGGCGCGCGCGGCGCGGTCGCCGGGCTCGACGTGAACAGGCTCGCCCGGGCCAGGCGCGCGAGCTCCCGGTCCCAGCGCGCCCGCGCCGGGCCGTCGAGCAGGGCGCTCGTCACCTCGGCGCCGGCGAGCGCGGCGATGACCAGGCCGAGCACGTGCACCACGTAGGCGTCGGCATCGACGTCGGGGTGGTGGCGGCCGCTCCCCTGGCCGGCGCGCACGTAGCCCGCGACCGCGTCGATCCACGGGCGCACGGCCGCGCGTAGGACGGTGCGCATCTCGTCCGGCCGGTCGAGCACCTCGCGCATCACGATGCGGGCGCGATCGGTGTCCTCGGCGAAGAAGCGCCACAGCTCGCCGAACACGGCCTGGAAGCGGTCCTCGCTGGCGCTCGCCGCGAGCAGCAGGCGCGGCAGGGTGCGCTGCCAGTGCAGCAGCATCGACTCGAGCACGCCGCGGCGCAGCGCCTGCTTCGACGGGAAGTGGTGCAGGACGGCGGGCTTCGAGACGCCGACCGCGTCGGCGATGTCCTGGATCGCCGTCCCGTCGAAGCCGCGCGCGGCGAAGAGGCGCGTCGCCGCGGCGAGCACGGCCGAGCACACGGCCTTCGGAGCGCGCTTCGGGGTCGGAGCCTGGGCGACCATGTGGACGGCGAACGCCTACCATATGGTAAACGGAGACGCAACGCGTCGCGTCATTCCCAGCCGAGCCACCGAGCTCAGCGCGGGCGCCGAGCCGCCCGAAAGCGGAACGAGCAGAACCACGGAGCTCGGCGCGGGCGCCGAGCCGCCCGGTTTGCCAAGGCGGTAACTCGGGCGAGGTGTCACAGCAAAAGCGCCCCCTGGGGCGTTCAAGACCGGTTGTGCCCTGGTGACGTCTGATCCCGTCACGGAGCTTGGTCCGGAAGGCGTGCGGTTTTGCCACTGGTGACGTGGGCAGGCCCACGATCCCGCTGAGGAGACTGCGCTATCTCGCCGCCTTTCACGCCCAGGGGGCGTCTCTACCTCGTACTGCGGAGCAAGACCATGGTCCAGGAAAAGACCCGACGGCGCGAAGTACTCGAAGTTCGCAACCCGGATGCGGCTGGCATCGACATCGGCAGCCGACAGCACTGGGTGGCGGTGGGCGCCCATCTAGACGCGGAGCCAGTCCGCTCGTTCGGCACGACCATGAGCGAGCTTCTTCGGCTCGCCGACTGGCTCGCTGCGTGCGGCGTGACCACCGTCGCCATGGAGTCCACGGCCGTGTACTGGGTGCCGCTGTACGAAGTGCTCGAAGAGCGCGGCCTCGAAGTCCTGCTCGTCAACGCAACCCACGCCCGCAACGTCAAAGGCCGCAAGTCGGACGTGTTGGACTGCCAGTGGATCCAGCAGCTCCACAGCTACGGGTTGCTGCGCGCGAGCTTTCGCCCCAGCGCGGCCATCGTCGAGCTCCGTAGCTACACGCGCCACCGCGACATGCTCGTCGCAAGCGCGGGGCGCCACATCCAGCACATGCAGAAGGCGCTCATGCTCATGAACGTCCAGATCCATCATGCCGTGGCCGACATCACTGGCGTCACCGGCATGGCCATCGTGCGCGCCATCGTCGCTGGCGAACGAGAGCCGGCCGCTCTCGCCACACATCGCGACCCCCGCTGCCGCCACACCGTGGCAGAGCTCATCGACGCCCTTCGTGGCAACTACAAGCCTGAGCACCTCTTCGCGCTCGAGCAAGCGCTGCGTCTCTACGACACGCACCTGGAGCTCATCAAGGCTTGCGACTTGCGCATCGAGACCGTCCTCCAAGCGCTCGCACAGCGCCGTGACCCGCCTCCCGAACCGGCCCCGGCGCCTAAGCGCCGCGCCCGGCCTCGCGGCTCGCTGCCAACCTTCGAGATCCGACAGCCCCTGCATCGCCTCTGCGGCGGCGCCGACATCACACAGCTCGCCGGCATCGCACCGCTCACCGCACTCCAGTTCCTGAGCGAGGTCGGCACCGACCCCTCGCGCTGGCCAACTGCCAAGCACTTCACGTCCTGGCTCAACCTCGCCCCGCCCACGAAGATCACCGGCGGCAAGCCGCTTCGCGCGCACCGTCCCAGCCTCAAGAACCGCGCCGGAGAGATCCTGCGCATGGCCGCTGTTTCGGTCGGACGCACCACTTCCGCGCTCGGCGCCTTTTACCGCCGCATCGCCGCCGGCCGCGGCAAGGCCAAGGCCGTCGTGGCCACGGCGCGCAAGCTTGCAGTCATCATCTACCACCTGCTCCGGGGCGAACCGCTGCGCCTCGACACCCTCTCCGCCTACGAGCAGCGCTACCGCGACAACGTCCTGCGCCACCTTCGCTCCCGCGCGAAATCGCTCGGCTTCGCGCTATCGCCCATCACGCCTGACGCGCCAGCTGGCACGTGAGTTACAGAGGAGGAGGCACCGAGACACGGAGCGCGACACGGAGGGGCCTCTGAACCCTGCCGGCTCCGTGCAGCCCTCCGTGTCTCCGCGTCTCTGTGGTTGTCTCATTCTGGGTATTTGGAGGCGAGTCACAGAGGAGAGGAGGCACGGAATACACCCGAGGCGGCGCCGAGTGCCGCTTGATGCGGCGCGTCGGGGTCGCTAACGCGGGGACATGACGAACCTCGCAGCGGTCAGTGGCGCGACGGGCTTCATCGGCTCGACCGTGGTGCGCGAGCTCCTCGCCGCGGGGCGCGCGGTGCGGGCGCTGTGTGAGCCGGGCGCCGACACCCGGAACCTCGACGGCCTCGCCGTCGAGCGCGTGACGGTCGACGTGTGCGATCTCCGCGGCATGACGGCCGCCCTCGGGGGCGCGGGCGCCTACTACCACCTCGCCGCCATCTACAAGGTGTGGCTGCCCGACCCGAGCGTCATCTACCGGGTCAACCTCGAGGGCACGACGACGAGCCTGCTCGCCGCCGAGCGCGCCCGCGTGCCGCGCATCGTCTACACCTCGTCCATCGCCGCCGTCGGCCTGCGCGACGACGGTGCGCCGAGCGACGAGAGCGTCGCCTTCAACCTCCACGACGTCGCCAACGAGTACATCCTCACGAAGCACCTGTCCGAGCGCATCGCCGTGCGCTTCGCCGAGGCGGGCCTGCCGATCGTCATCGTCAACCCGGCGTTCCCCTTCGGCGCGCGCGACACCGCCCCGACACCGACCGGCCAGATCATCCTGTCCCTGCTGCGCGGGCACCTGCCCGCCATCGCCCCGGGCGGCTTCTGTGCGGTCGACGTCGCCGACGTCGCCAAGGCGCAGGTCGCGGCCGAGACGCGGGGACGGGTCGGCGAGCGCTACATCCTCGGCAACCACAACGTGTCGTTCGGCGAGTTCGTGAAGCTCGTGTGCGAGACGGCCGGTCTGCCCGTGCCGCGCCTGCACATGCCCGCCTTCGTGAGCAAGGGGCTCGCCCTCGGCTTCGAGCTCTGGAGCGACCACGTGAGCCACAAGGAGCCGCGCGCCACCCTGAAGAGCGCCGAGTACATGATGCGCCGCTGCTTCTTCGACGGCCAGAAGGCCCGGCGCGAGCTCGGCATGCCCGTGACGCCGCTCGCCGAGTCCGTGGCGCGCTCGGTGCGCTACTACCGCGAGCACGGCATGGTGTGAGCCCGAGCGGCGCCGCGCCGGCTCACGCGGCGCGGGCGAGCGCGAGCTTGTCGTTCGGGCTCGCGTGGTAGAAGCGCCGCAGGATCGCGCAGAGCTCGCGGTGGCGGCGCGTCGCGAGGTAGCGCCGCGCGAGGGCCGCCGTGAAGCGCTCGGCCAGCGCGTGGGCGGTGCGGTAGCGATCGCCGCGCTCCGTGCCCGCCGGGTGCAGGAAGCGGGCGTGCCCGAACAGCCTCTCGTGCAGGGCGCGTGCCTGCCACGGCTCCAGCGGCCGCTCGCGCGCGACGGCGAGGAGGAGAAACTTGTCGAGCTCGGCCTGCAGCTCGAGCTCGAGCTCGGTCGTCGGCAGCTCGCGCCGCGCCCGATCCGCGAGCAGCACGAAGTGACTCACGCCCTCGACGATCTGGCACACCGCGTCGAGATCCACGTGGGTGTCGTCGCCCATCGGCGGCAGCTCGACCGCGATCTCGACGCCGTCCGCGCTGGCACGCACGAGCACGCGCTCGCGGGTGACGTCCGGGTGCGACGAGACGAAGGCGTCGACCTCGGGCTGGGCCTCGAGCGCGTAGTAGCCGGTGAGCGTGCGCTGCACCTGCGCCGGCAGGCTCACGGCCCCGTCGAGCTCGAGCCAGCCGTGCCGGGCAGGCACCATCAGTTCGTGCCCCCGGCCGTACGCAGGGGCACGAGCCCGAGCCCGGCGAGCTCCTCGGCAAGCCGGGGCGAGCCGGTCTCGAGCCAGCGGGTGTAGAGCGACACGATGCCCGCCGGGCAGCTCCGGCGCTCGTTCGCGAGCACGGCGTCCGCGACGGCCGACACCACGCCCACGAAGCGCTCGTACTTGCTCGCCAGCTCGCCGAGCACGTCGGTGGCGGCGGCGCCGTGGCCGACGCGCAGCATCGCCGACGCATGGTGGTACGCCGCGGTCCCCACGCTGAGCGCGTAGCCTCGGCCGGTGCCGTGGCGCGTCACGCTCGGCTCGAAGAAACCGAGCGCGTAGAGCACGCCGTCGCCGAGGGCGCGCAGGCGCCGGAAGCGCTCCGCGCCGGTCGCCGCGAGCGCGTCCTGCAGCAAGAAGGTGAGCGGCCGCTGGAACGCCGCCTCGGCACCCCGCTCCGGGTGGGCGTAGTCGGCGAGCACGCCGACGAGGTAGTGGCAGGCAGCGTCGGTCGCCTCGACGCGCTCGTCGCGCAGCGCCCGGATGACCACCTCTTCGAAGAAGCTGCCGAGGTCTGGAGAAATGGCGATGCTGCTCATGCGGGCCTCCACGAGGGCGCGTCGTCCGGACCCGAGCCGGTAGAGCGGGGACGCCGGGCGCGGCCCGCCAAGCGGCGCAGGCCCGGAGCGGCGCCGAGCGCAGCCTCCTCGCCCGGCTGCCCCGCCCCGGTGTCCACTCGGCCGTCCCGCCCATCGCCCAGGCGACGCGCATGCTGGTTCCGTAGCGTACCGCCCACATTTCGGCCACTTAACCGTGGGCGCGCGCCGGGCCGATCCACGCGGCTCGCAAGCACTCACCGATGGACAGTGCCAGTGCGGCGAAAGAATCCGCGAAAGCGCCCTTGACACCCGGTCGACCCCGGCTATTTTGCCCCACGCCGTTGGTCAGCACTCTCGTTCCGTGAGTGCTAACAAAATGCCGGGTGATATCCGGTGCATATGTGGGGACCTGCGGCGAGATGTCGGTCGGACGCGCACCGTTCAGGTGAGTCCGGTCAAGAACAACCCAGCACGAGCGACCCGAGTCGCGCCGCTAGCTCGCCGAGCTCGCCAGACCCGACGAGAGAACCCACACGGGCCTGCGCCGGAGCCGTCCGGCCGGCACGCAAGCTCGCGTCGCTCGCGCCAGCCACGAACGAACGTTTGGAGAGGGAACCATGCAAATCCGACCACTGCACGACCGCGTGATCGTCAAGCGCGTCGAAGAAGAGCAGAAGACCAAGGGTGGGCTCTTCATCCCCGACACCGCGAAGGAGAAGCCCATCGAGGGCACCGTCCTCGCGGTCGGCAACGGCAAGATCCTCGAGGACGGCACGGTGCGCAAGCTCGAGGTCAAGAAGGGCGACCGCGTCCTGTTCGGCAAGTACTCGGGCACCGAGGTGAAGCTCGACGGCGAGGAACACCTCATCCTGCGCGAGGACGACATCCTCGGCATCATCGAGAAGTGACGGGCGGACCCCAACGACCTTAGAGAAGCGAGAACGACCATGGCTGCCAAAGAGATCATGTTCCACGAGAACGCCCGCACGCACATCCTTGCGGGCATCAACGCCCTCGCCGACACGGTGAAGGTCACGCTCGGCCCGAAGGGCCGCAACGTCGTCATCGAGAAGAGCTTCGGCTCGCCGACGATCACCAAGGACGGCGTCACCGTCGCCAAGGAGATCGAGCTCGAGGACCGCTTCGAGAACATGGGCGCGCAGATGGTGCGCGAGGTCGCGAGCAAGACGAGCGACGTCGCCGGCGACGGCACCACGACCGCGACCGTGCTCGCGCAGGCGATCTTCCGCGAGGGCGCCAAGCTCGTCGCGGCCGGGCACAACCCGATGGAGCTCAAGCGCGGCATCGACAAGGCGGTCGAGGCCATCGTCGCCTCGCTGAAGAAGCTGTCGAAGGCCACCAAGGACCCGAAGGAGATCGCGCAGGTCGGCACCATCAGCGCCAACGGCGACGAGACCATCGGCAAGCTCCTGGCCGACGCCATGGAGAAGGTGGGCAAGGAAGGCGTCATCACGGTCGAGGAGAACAAGAGCGCCGAGACCTCGCTCGACGT
>JACRDA010000230.1 GCA_016212965.1 Myxococcales bacterium | reverse complement strand
GGTCGGCGTCGGCGTCCGCGGGCTCGGTCGCAGCAGCGTGACAGCGACCGCTGCGCCGCCCCCCAGCAGCGCGGCGACGACCGCGAGACCGACGAGGGCGTTCTGCAGCCCCTGCCGCCGCACCGGGTCGGGCGCCCGCTTCGCCGGCGTCGCGGTGCTCGCCGGGGCGAACGGCTCCGCCAGGGGGGTCTCGTCGGTCGGGCCGAAGCCCGCCTCGGCGCGATCCTCGAACCAGCGCACGAAGCCACGCTGGATGGCGCCGTGCTTGCCGAGCTCCTTGCACTCGTCCCAGACGACGAAGGCGTGCGGCCGGGGCTGACCGCGCAGGTACACGTCGAGCTCGAGGCCGCCGAAGCCGCCGCGCGTTCCGAGTCGCTCGATGTCGCGGTACTCGAAGGCGTGCTCGATGCCGTGGCACTCGGGGCGCGGGCTGCCACTGTAGGGCGCGAGCGCCGTGCGCACGACGAAGAGCCGCTCGGTCGTCGGCACGAGGTACGCGACGAGCGGTGGCGGCATCGCCCCGTAGGCGCGCTCGAGCGCCGGCGTCGGCGGCTCGTTGCGCACGAGCGCCGCGCCGATCACGCGCTCGGCCGGGCGCAGCTCGCGGGCGAGGAAGCTCTGGATCGCTCGGTCGTGGGCTCTCATGCCGCTCCTTCGCACCGCCGCGCGCGGGCGCGGCCGAGCATAGCGCACGACGCGCCGCAGCATCGAGCGCCCCGGCACGCCGGGTTCGAGGTATGTTGCGGCCGTGTTGCCGGACGGTCCGGAGCGAGAGCGCCCGGAGGCCACGCCTCCCGAATCGACTGCGTCGGGCGAGCTCGAGCGCCTGCGGGCGCGCGTGCGCGACCTCGAGGCGCGCTCGGCCTCGCTCCGCACGCTGTTCGACAACCTGCCCATCGGCCTGTTCTCGATGGAGGACCCGGCGCGCGGCACCATCGACGAGGCGAACCCCGCGCTGGCGCGCATGCTGGGCCTGCCGTCGCGCGAGGCCGTGCTCCGCATGAACGCCGCGGCGACCTACGCCGACCCGAAGGAGCGGCAGGAGACCTTCGCGCGCTACCTCGCCGACCCGGAGTTCCGCCGCACCGGCGTGTGCAAGTTCGAGACGGTGCGCCTGCGGCAGGACACCGGTCGGCCCTTCCCGGTCATCATCACGCTCTACGCGACCTTCGACGCCGAGGGGCGCATCGTGCGCTTCGACTGCGCCATGGAGGACCTCACCGAGCGCCAGCGCGCCGAGCGGAGCTTCGCGGCGAGCGAGGAGCGCTTCCGCGGGATCTTCGAGAGCGCGGTCGTGGGCGTGGCGCTCACCGACATGAACGGCCGGCTCACGCGCGCCAACCCGGCGTTCTGCCGCATGCTCGAGCGCCCGGAGGCCGAGCTCGTGGGCCGGCACTGCGACGAGCTGCTCGCCGAGGGGGAGGCGCCGTTGCTCGGACCGACGCCCGGTCCCGGCGGCGCCCAGCATATCCCGGCGACCGAGCGCGCGTTCGCGGCCCGCGACCGCGGCAAGGTGTGGGGCTACGCGGCCGTGAGCTGGCTGGCGGACGCCGAGGGGCGCCCCTTCCAGGCGGCGGTCATCGTGCAGGACATCACGGCGCACAAGCGGCTCGAGGACGAGATGGTGCGTATGCAGAGGCTCGAGTCGCTCGCCGTCCTCGCCGGGGGCATCGCCCACGACTTCAACAACTTCCTGGCGGCGATCCTCGGCAACGTGAGCCTCGCGCTCCTGCGCCCTGACCAGCCGAACGCGGAGTACCTGACGGCGACGCGCGACGCGGCGCTGCGGGCGCGCGAGGTGACCCAGCAGCTCTTGACCTTCGCGCGCGGCGGCGAGCCGGTGAAGCAGGCAGCCTCGCTGCTCGAGCTCGCGCGCGAGTCGGCGGCGTTCTGCCTGCGGGGCACCGGCATCGCCGTCGACTTCGTGGCGTCCGAGCCGGCGCCGCTCGCCGAGGTGGATCCGGGGCAGCTCGCCCAGGTGTTCAACAACCTGTTCATCAACGCGCGCGAGGCCCTGCCCGGCGGCGGGCGCATCGAGGTGCGGGTCGACGCGGTCGAGGTCGGAGCGGGCGACCCGCGCCCGCTCCACGCTGGACCCTACGTGCGCGTCGCGGTGTGCGACGGCGGCGAGGGCATCCCGGTCGAGCACCTCGACCGGATCTTCGAGCCGTACTTCACGACCAAGCAGCGCGGCAGCGGGCTCGGGCTCGCCTCGGTGTACGCGATCGTCAAGCGCCATGGCGGCCACGTCGAGGCCCGCTCGGAGCCCGGCGTCGGGGCGACCTTCATCGTCTACCTGCCCGCCACCGCCACCCCGGTCGCCAACCGCACCGATGCCGCCGCCGAGCCGCGCGCACCCCGGCGCTCGGGCCGCATCCTCGCGATGGACGACGAGCCGTCGATGCGCCAGGTGCTCCACGCGATGCTCACGGAGGCTGGCTACGAGGCCGAGGTCGTGAGCGACGGGGCGAGGGCGCTCGGAGCCTGGCAGGTGGCCCGCGCGCTCGGTCGGCCCTTCGCGCTCGTGATCCTCGACCTGACCGTGCAGGAGGGCCTCGGGGGCGAGGCGACGATGCGGCGGCTGCGCGAGCTCGATCCCGAGGTCCGCGCGATCGTGTCGAGCGGCTACGCCGAGAACCCCGTCCTCGCGAGCCACGCAGCGCACGGCTTCGCGGCCGTGGTCGTGAAGCCCTACACGTACGCGCAGTTGCTCGCCGCGATCGACGAGGTGCTGCACCCGCCCCCGCCACGGGCTGCCGGGGGCGCGGCGCCCTAGGCGCGCGACCGTCCGATCGTTTTTCTGAGCCGTGGCGCGCCCATGGGGCCACAATGGTAGACGGGACGCCGATGGGGATGACGAGGAGAGACGGATGAAGCCGAGAATCGCCTACGTGGCCGTGGTCGCGATCGCGGGCGCCTTCGTGGTGGCCAACTGCTCGAGCGACGATTCGAACCAGAACGGCACGGGGGCGAGCGGGACCGGCGCCGCTGGCGGCAACGGCACCGGTGGCAACGGCACCGGCGGCAACGGCACGGGCGGCAACACGGGCGGCAACGCCACGGGCGGCAACGCCACGGGCGGCAACGCCACGGGCGGCAACGGGACGGGCGGTCAGGGTGGTTGCATCGTCACCCCGTGCGCCGGCCACGTGTACCAGTGCGGCGACTGCCTCGACAACGAGACCCCCACCCCCGACGGCCTCATCGACTGGCAGGACCCGGACTGCCTCGGCCCCTGCTCGAACAACGAGGCGGGCTTCGACCTGCTCATCCCGGGCGGCTTCAACGCGCCCTGCCAGCTCGACTGCTACTACGACTCGAACAGCGGCAGCGGCAACGACCACTGCTACTGGGATCACCGCTGCGACCCGCTCGAGCCCTCGCTCGTCAACGACGGCTGCACCTGCGATCCCGACGGCAACGGCGGCTGCATCCCGCCGAGCTCGGCCGATTGCCCCGACCCGCAGGAGACGACTTGCCACGACATCTGCGGGCCGCTCACGCCGAACGGCTGCGACTGCTTCGGCTGCTGCGAGCTGCCGGCCGAGTCGGGGAAGTACGTCTTCATCGGCTCGATGGACCCGACCGACACCTTCGGGACCTGCACGCTCGCGGTCATGGACGACCCGCTCCTGTGCCACCCGTGCACGCCGGTCGGCGACTGCCTCAACGAGTGCGGCCACTGCGAGCTCTGCCTCGGCAAGACCGAGCTCCCGCCCGATTGCTTCGGGCAGGGTGGGTCCGGCGGCGGCGGCTCGGGCGCGGGCGGCTCGCCCAACCAGCAGTGCGCGGACGGCGTCCAGCCCTGCGGTCTGCCGGGCCAGGCCCCGTGCTCGGCCGGGTACTACTGCATCACGGGCTGCTGCCAGTTCCTGAACTGAATTCGCGCGCGAAAACGCGGGCTCAGCGCGCGCCGCGGCGGTGCGAGCGGGGGGCCGCGCGCGTCGAGGGCGGCTTTTCGACCTCGACCGCGGGGAAGGCGAGCGTGAAGGTCGCGCCCTGGCCGACGGCGGTCACGAGGGCGATCTCGCCCCCGTGGCGCTGCGCGAACGCGAAGGCGATCGCGAGCCCGAGCCCGGTCCCGCTGCGGCCCTTGGTCGTGAAGAAGGGCTCGAAGACGTGGCCCTGCACCTCGGGCGGCATGCCCGGTCCGTCGTCCGCGATGCGCACGAAGGCGCGCCGCCCTTCCTCGCCCGTCGTGACCCGCACCGTGCCGTGGTGCTCGCCGATGGCCTCGATGGCATTGACGATGATGTTGACGAGCGCGGCCACGAACTCGCTCGGCTCGAGCTCCACGCGCGGCGCCGCCCGGAGGTCGACCACGAGCTCGACGCGCTCGCCGCAGCGGGGGCGCGCGAGGGCGAGCGCCTCGGTCACGAGGTCGTTCATGTCGACGGCCTCGACGCGCGACTCGGGGCTCTGACGACTGAAGGCGCGGAGGCGCTCCACGGTGTCGATGCCGCGCCGAACCACCTGCTCCATCTCCTCGACGCAGTCGAGCGCCGGCGACCCCACGGGCTCGCGCCGCAGCAGGCGACGCATGAGCTGCAACTGCAGCGACAGCGGGTTCAGGATGTTCTTCAGGTCGTGCGCCACGCCGGCCGCCATCTCGCCGAGGGCGTGCAGCTTCTCGCCGCGCTCGAGCTTCTCGCGCGCCGTGCGCAGCTGCTCGTAGGCGCTGCGCAGCTCCTCGAGCTGGTAGGCCTTGCCGACGCTCATCGCCAGCAGCTTCGCCACGTCCTCGCACTGCCGCAGCCGCTCCGGCGTCGGCGCATTCGGTCGCCTGAAGAACAGGACGAGCGCGCCGAAGAGATCGCCGGAGCTCACCAGCGGCAGCACGCAGACCTCGTCGAAGTGCCCGTCGGCGCGTGCGAGGAGCGTCTCGCCGAGCTCCGCGTCGAAGGCGTCGACCTCGCCGCGCCACTCCTCGAGCGCGCTCGGGAGGCTCCGGGCCGCGACCACGCGCCCCTCGCTCGAGCTCAGCACCTGGATGACCGCGGCGCCGTCCGCGCCGAGCGACTCCACGGCGGCCGCGACGACGCTCGCGAGCATCTCGCGCGGCTCGGCGGCGCGCGCCAGGAGGTCACCCAGGGGCAGCATCGTGCCCTAAGCTGCTCGTGCCTCCGCGCGTGGTCAAGACCGAGCATGATCGGCGGGGTAGTGGGCTCCGGGCACCAGGTACCAGGCTCCAGGCTGAGAGCCTGAGCGAGTCTGTGATCGAGATGACGAGGTTGAGCTTGGTTTGGAGACGAGCCCGAGCGAGCCCCGGACCCTTGCCGAAGCAGCAGGCCGCATCCGGACCGAAACTGTTGCCCTCACCCCCCGGTCCGGATGCCGCCTGCTTCTTCGGCAAGGGTCACGGTCGCTTGCCGATTCGTGCTCACGCTCTAGGAAGAAACTGACCACTGCGGCGGCTACGCGGCAGGGTTGCGGTCACGCAGTTCTGGAACGTCGAAGCCTAGCTCGTCGAGCTTGCGGAGGAGGCGTTTGGCCGTCTTCACGCGGTCCGTTCTGCTGAAGTGGTC
>JACRDA010000233.1 GCA_016212965.1 Myxococcales bacterium | reverse complement strand
GGGGCGCCGTTCGCCGCGCCGAGGGTGCCGCACTCGCTCGCTGGCAGGCGGCCAGGCCGGACACGCCTCTTCGCAGCTGCGGCCTCGACGAAAAGTGGCTCGGTCGGCGACATCACCTCGACCACAAGTACGTCACCATCGACACGGGCGAACCGCTCTGGATCGGGCCGGGCCGAGGAGACTTCCGACGAAGAGCCGTACTTTCTCCGGGGCGCGGCTCGAACGGCGCCGTCGGAATGCCTCCGTACCTATCGTGTCGAGCCACCGCGGCAGAGGGGCCGCGAGGGCCTCACGGCGCCTGGATGACGAGCTCGACGCGGCGGTTGCGCGCGCGCCCTTCCGGGGAGTCGTTGCTCGCGACGGGCAGACTCGCGCCGCGCCCGCGCGCCGAGAGGCGTGCGCGCGGCACACCCTTCGAGGCGAGGTAGGCGACCACGCTCTCTGCCCGTCGCAGCGACAGACTCGCGTTGTGGTCGGCGGGGCCCTGCGAGTCGGTGTGCCCCTCGACCGTCGCGCGCACGCCCTCGGCGGTCAGCTTCGCCAGGTGCGCGTCGAGCTCGCGGCGGGCCTCCGGCCGCAACTCCGCGCTGTCGGTCTCGAAGAGCACGTCGCCGGAAAGCGCGACGCGCGTCCCCTCGCCCGCCGCAACCCCGACGACGTCCACCTGGATGAACTGCCCGTCGAACGCCGCCGGCGCAGGCGGCACGCCGGGCACGACGATGGGCTTCTTCTGGTCGTCGAGGTTCGCGATGAGCGTCCCGTCCTGCGCATCGGCCAGAAGGGTGACACGCGCTCCCCCCTTGACCCGCAGGGTGCGCACGTAGTCGATGGGAAAGACGCGGCGGATCCCCGCCTTGCCCGCGTTGAGGAAATGGGTCTGTGGTGGATCGGAGACCTGCAAGCTGTAGATGTTGTAGCTCCCCTGGGCAGAGCGCCCGCCCACGTACCAGTAGTCGTCGGCGGTGCCACCCGTGTACGACTGCTGCTCGACGACGCCGCGAAAGTGCAGCGTGAGCTCGTACGTACGCGCCGGATCGCCCCCGAGCGTGAAGCTCGCGCTCGGCTTCTTCGCGGCCGGCCGACAGGCGTCGCCGGTCCATCCAGCCGCACAGGGCATTTCCCAGCGGAACTTGTCGAGCCCGAGCGCTACGTCGACGCAGCGTTCGCCGTTGCCGGCGTAGCCGGGCAGGCACTCGCAGGTCCGCTCGCCGCTCGCAGCGCTGCACGCCGCATGCGGGTCGCAGCCCCCGTTCGCGACCTCGCAGGCCTCGCGCCCGGTGCCTGCAGGCATGCCCGAAGCGCCGGCCGTTGCAGCCGCAGGGGTCGACCCGGTCGCACTGTCCGGGCCACCGCTCGCCCCGGCGCCGCACGCAGCGAGGAGCAGGCAGCCCAGCCGCAGGCAGTGCGCCGCACCCCGCCTCAGCCACGCCGCGCGGGGTCGCGTCCCAGCGCCGCCGAGGCCCGGTCGATCGTTCACCGCATGATGTCCCCGCATGGGTCCCCCCTCCGGCCGTCGGCCGAGTGGGGGCCATCCTAGCGGGCCTCGCCGCCCCCGTGAAGCGGGGCGGCGCACTTGTGCCCACAACTCCAGGGTCGCGACGGCCCAAGCGGCGAAGACGCACGCATGACGCCCGGAACGCCACCTTCCGCGACCGGGCCAAGGCCTGCTACCGTGGCTCCCCAAAGGAGCACGTCACCCGATGGCGAAGACCACGAAGACCACGACGCACAAGTCCGACTTCATCCTCCAGCACCCCGATCTTCCGGCCAAGGAGATCGTCGCCAAGGCCAAGGCGGCGGGCTTCCCCCTCACCGAGAAATACGTCTACACGATCCGCTCGGTGGCGCGCGCCCGCAAGCAGCGTGACGAGGAGCGCGCGCGAGGCGGCGCGGCGGCGACCGGCGGCGCCAGCCCACCCGTCGCCGGCCTTCTCCTCGCCGTGGCAGCCGAGGTCGGGCTCGGGCGCGCCATTGCGGTGCTCGAGGCGGAGCGCTCGCGCGTCATCGCGATGCTGCCGCGCTAGTCGTAGTGCGGCTCGGTTGGATCGAAGTCGCGCCGCTCTACGGACAGCAGATTTTCTTCGACGCGGCTCCGCTCATGGTCGGGCTCGGGGTACAGGTCACGTCGGACGTGATCCCGCCCACCGCGGTGAACCCGAGACTGTGAACCTCGGTCACGAACGCGCACGTGCCGTCGCCGGCCACGGTCGTCGTCGGTGCGCCACAGGCATTGTCCGCGCTCGTCAGCACGCTCGCGCCATTGGCGGCGCAGATCTGCTGGCCGGTCTGGCAGGCGCAGTCGCAGGTCCCGCTACCCCCGTCGAGGACGCGCGCGAGTTCGCTCGTCCCCGGGGGACAGGCCTCGGCGCCGTCGAGCACCAGGCACCAAGCGGCACCGGACGGCGGCGGCAGGCACACCTGCCCGACGAGTGCGCCGCTCCCTCGCGCGGGCGGCGCACAATACGGCAACCCGTCGGCCACGACGGTCGCTGCGGAGGGGTTGCACTGCGCGGCTACCGCCGGCACGGCCGCGCCTGCGGCGCTCACCACGCCGCCGTTCTTGAAGTCGGCGATGTCCCGGCACGTGCAGGCGGGCGCGTCCTGGCAGGTGCCGGCGGACGGATCGAACGGCAGGTTCGTGCCGATGTTGGGGTCGCAGTTCGCGTTCTTGAAGAGCGTCACCTGGAGGGTGCACGTTCCGACATCGGGGTCGCAGGCGCATGCGTCGCAGCCGTGGAACACGTGCTCGACGAGCTCCGCGCCACAGGTCCCCTCGCTGACGAACATCGTCGTCGCCGTGCCCTGCACGCTCTGGTACCCGGATGCCACGCAGTCGGCGTCCTTGCAGTCGGCGTCTCCGTCTCCGTCGTCGTCGATGCCGTTCAGGCAGTGCTCGGGCGTGGAGCCACCCCCGCCCGCCGCACCCGTCTGGCCGCTCGAGGTCGTCGCGGCGCCCGCCGCGCCACCGGCTGGTGCGTCGCGCACCGTGTACTCATCGGCCCCCCCGATGAGGTGGCAGCTCGCCATGGCAGCGAGCGAAGCGACGAGCGCGCACGGGGCGAAGCGCATCAGAACGCTCCCTCGAGGAGCGCGGCCGATGGGCCGAGCACGAGCCGCCAGCCGATGTCGGTGGAGCCAGGCTCGCCCTGCGCGGAGGGAAGGACGGCGCCGACCACGCCGAGCACCGCGCCCAGGCCTGCGACCGTAAAACCCGCCGTCGACACGTGCGCGGCGACCAGCGACCGGTTCTTGGTGGCGCCCGCGTGCGAGGGACAGGTCATGTCCGGGTCGCACATGTCCTTCAGTTGGCCGGCCGCGACCAGCGACACGACGCCACCCACCGTGCCGACCACGACGCCGAGGCTCCCGATGCCGACACCGGCCCAGACGAGCGCGGAGACGCCGCCCTCTGCATCGGGCGGCCGGGCGCTCGGCGTTTCCGGTGAGGAAGGTGCCGCGGTCGACGGCTCCGCTCGGGGAGCGAGCACGAGGTCGACGACGCGCGTCTCGCGCTCGCCGAGCTCGAGGCGTCGCTCCACCACGTCCAGGCCCGGCGCCGAGGCACTCAGCGCGTGCGCGCCGGGGTCGAGCTTCAGTGGGTAGGCCCAGAGGCTGGCGGCGACGAGCACGCCGTCGATGCGCAACACCGCCGCGGCAACCGTGTCGCCGAGCGAGTTGGTCACGCGCACGACGAGCGACGGAATGCGGCCCGCCAGGTCCTCGGCGAGAGCCGCAGCCTCGCGACGGGCCTCGGCGAACGACGCGGGATCATCCGGCTCGGCGGCGTAGCGGGTCGCTGCCAGGAGCGTGTCGCGAGCCTTGACGAGCTGACCGACTCGGAGCTGCGTCTTGCCGAGGCCGAGCGCCGTCGTGGGCGCAGGCATGATGTGGTAGGCGCCCTCGAACGCCTCGAGCGCCCCCTGCAGGTCGCCGCTCCGGAAGCGGTCGTTGCCGGTTCGGTAGAGCGCGCGGGCGGTCTCCTTCTCCTGCGGGGTCGGCTGCGCGGGTTGGGCCCACGCGGGACGAGCCGCGGCCAGCGCCAAGGCACCGACCAGGAGCAGCACCGCGCCGCGGCCCCGCACGTCAGAACCCCGGATCCGCGGGTGCGGCGGCATGAGGGAGGCTCCGGGATAGGGAAGGTGCCACGGCGGCGCTCGCGGCGGCCGGGGTCGGTGTAGCGGTGGCGGCGGGCGGCGCGGAGGCGGCGGGACTCGTCGCCGCGCTCGACGCGCCGCCAAGGCTCGGAGGCGCGCTCAGCCCCCGGCCCGGTGGGCGTACCGCCACTTGCCGAGCGATGGGCTCGGGCTCTTGCGCGGCGCTCTTCGTGGTGGCCTCATCCGTCGGCGCGCTCGGAGCCATCGTCGCGGCGCTCGGCGGGCCGTCGGCGCTCGTGACGGCCCAGACGGCGCCAGCGGCCCCGAGCGAGGCCGCCGCGACGACCAGGCCGAGCCAAGCGTACCTCGCGAGACCAGCCCACGGGGGCCGAGTCGGGTCCTGGCGCACCGGTGCTGCGAGCTCGCCTTCGACGCCACCTGGTGGGGCAAGGGTGGGGCGAGCACCGAGCCAGTTCACGCTGAGCTTCGCGCCGGTGGCGTCGGTCGTGCCCCCTTGCGCCGCGAGCCACTGCGCCAGCGCGCCACCGAGCGCGCGCATGTCCGGCCACCGGTCGCCGGCACGCTTCTCGAGTCCGCGGCGAACGATGCGCCAGAGCGTCTCGTCGCACCCCGCGATCGGGGGCGGATCGCGCGTGAGGACGTCGAGCAGAAGCAGCTCGAGGTCCTCGGAATGGAACGGAAGGCGCCCCGCAACGGCCTCGTAGAGGACCACGCAGATCTGCCAGACGTCGGTGCGGGGCTCCACCACCGCGCTGCCCAACGCCTGCTCGGGCGACAGGTAGCTCGGGCTGCCGACCACGGCCCCGAGGCGCGTTTGCGCGAGCCCAGCCAGCGGCTGGGGGGCGCCGGCGCGCTGCGGCGCGCGCGGTCCTTCGGCAGCTCCGAGCTTGGCGATGCCGAAGTCGACCAGCTTGGGCTGCACGGTCCCGTTCGCGCCGCTGACGAGTGCGATGTTCTCGGGCTTCACGTCGCGGTGCACGATGCCCTGCTCGTGCGCGCAGGCCAGGGCGTCGATGACCGGCAGGAGCAACTGCACGGCGCGATTCGGCTCGAGCTTGGCGCGACGCGCCAGCACCTCAGCGAGCGACTCGCCCTGCACGAGCTCCATGACGATGTAGGGGTCGCCGTGCTCGGTGGTGCCGAAGTCGAACACCTGGACGATCGCGGGGTGGCGCACACGGGCCGCCGCCAGCGCCTCGCGGTGCAGCCGCGCCGAAGCCTCGGCGCCCGCAGTCTCGTGGCGCACGAGCTTGATCGCGACGTGCTGCTCGAGCGCGACGTGGCGCGCCAGCCACACCGCACCCATGCCGCCCTCGCCGATCACGCAAGTGAGCTGGTACTTGCCCGCGAGCACCTGGCCCTCGCCGTAGCGCCCTCGGAGGGCCGCGCTCGGTTGCGCGTGTGACGACGCCGGATCGGGCTCGATCCGCGCGTGGGGGACGATCGTGGCTGGCTCGGGGTGGTTCACGGCCGCTCTTCCCAACATACACGCCCGCTCGCGGCGGGTCACGCCTCAGCGGCCACGGGTCGGCGACCCGCGCGCGCCCGGCGGCGAGCCCACGACCGTGCGTTGCGTGGCGTCGGCCTCGTCGACCGGCTGCGACACGGCCGGAACGGCAGTGGCCTTGCGCGCCGGTTCCAGAAGCGCGGCCAAGAGCTCGTCGGTAGCGAACGGCTTCGTGAGCACCCGCGCTGCGCCCGCGGCCCGGAGCTCCAGCGTCGCCGGCTCGGTCAGCGGGTGCCCCGACACGACGACGGCGCGGCCCTCGTACCCGAGCGCGCCCACGCGCGCGAGGACCTCGTCGCCGCGAAGCCGAGGCATCTCGAGATCGAGCACCAGGACGTCGAACGCGCGCGGTTGGCCGGACACGAGCGCGAGCGCCTCCGCGCCGTCCGCGGCGCACGAGACCACGCACCCTGCGAGGTTCAGAAGTCGCTCGATGCTGCGGCGCACGATGGGCTCGTCGTCCGCCACGAGCACCCGCAGGCCCGCAGCGGCACGCGGCTGTGCGGCCCGAGGCATCGTACGGGCGGTGGCTGCATGCGCCCGGGCGCGCTCGGGCAAGCCCAAGGCCGGCAGGCGCACGCTGAACGAGCTGCCGGCGCCGACCTTGCTCGTGGCGGACACGCTGCCGCCGTGGAGCGTCACGATGTCGTGGACCGTGGCGAGTCCGAGCCCGACACCGCGGCCCGGATCCTTCGTGGTGAAGAACGGCTCGAACAGGTGGGCGAGGGTGGCCTCGTCCATGCCGACCCCGGTGTCCGCGACACCGATCAGCACGCTCGCGCCGGCGGGCGTGTCGAGGCCAGCCCGAACCGAGAGCCGACCGCCTCCGGGCATTGCGTCCCGCGCGTTGAGGCATAGGTTCATCAGCACCTGATGGAGCTCGCACTCGTCTCCGAGCACCACCAGGTCCGGGGCGATCTCGGCATCGATCTGCACGCCCCGGTCGATCGTACGCCGCAGCGTCTTGACGAGCCCGTCGCACGCCGCGGAGAGGTCGACGGCCACGTAACGGCTGCGTCCGGCCCGCGAGAAGCGCAAGAGCCTCGCCGCCAGCTCCGCCGCGCGGCGTAGCGCAGCGCGCACCTCGACGGTGCACTCGGCCGCCAGGGGATCTCCGACGACGGTCTCACGCGGCATGGCGTCGAGGATGTCGAGATTGGCCAAGGCGGCTCCGAGCATGTTGTTGAAGTCGTGCACCGTGCCGGTCGCGAGGTGGCCCACGACGGCGAGCCGCTGGCGCTGGAGCTCGGCCGCCCTTCGTCCGTCCTCTTGTGCGAAGAGCAGCGCGACGTTCGAGCCGAGGCGCACCTCGTCGCCGAAGGCGAGCGCGGCGCGCGTCACGCGGGTGCCGTTCACGAACGTGCCGTTCGCGCTCTCGAGATCCTCGACGACGAACCCGTCCCGGTCGAAGAAGATGCGAGCATGCCGCCGCGAAACCTCGCCATCGCCGAGCGACACGGTGGCATCGGTCGCACGCCCGAGGACCGCCTGCCGATCGACGACGAAGCGCCGCCCCGCGTCGAGCCCACGCGTCACGACCAGGCGCGCGAGCCCGCCGGCCTCGGGCGGGACCGGAGTGGCATGGCGCGCGGCGGGCTGGATCTCGGCTGGATTCTGGCGGTGCGTCTTCGACATGGGCGACTCTGGGCAGAACGGGTCAAAGGTCAGCCTACCTGGGGTTTCGGTCCAGGGCGAGTGCGCGGCGGGTCCGCCCCGGCGCGGTGCCATGGTTCGCCGCTCCCGAAACGCTGGTAGGCTCCCCTCTGGTGAGGCCACCGGAGCTCGGAGACGTGGTCGACCGGCGCTACCGGCTCGAGCGTCTCGTGGCCGAGGGCGGTGCTGGGCTCGTGTTCGCCGCCACGCAGGTCGTCTCGGGCCGCCAGGTGGCACTCAAGCTCCCGCTGCCCCGGTGGGGTCGCAACACGCAGGTGACCGAGCGCCTCTTGCGCGAGGCCCGCGCCCTGACCCTCGCGCGGCACCGCAACGTGGTCGAGCTGCTCGACGCGGGCACGACCGAGGACGGCAGCCCGTACCTGGCGCTCGAGCTGCTCGAGGGGCGCAGCCTGCACGGCCTGCTCGCCGCGCGGCAGCGGCTCACGACCGACGAGGCCGTGGCCGTCGGCTGCCAGCTCTGCGACGCCTTGTCGGCCTGCCACGAGCGCGGGGTCGTGCATCGCGACGTGAAACCGGCCAACCTGTTCGTGGCCGTCGACGACGCTCGCGAGGAGCGGCTGAAGCTCCTCGATTTCGGCGTGGCGGCGTTCGTCGGCGAAGCCGCCGCCGGGAGCGAGCCCAAGCTCTCGCTCCCGGGTGCCGTGCTCGGGACGGCGGAGTACATGGCCCCGGAGCAGCTCCTCGGCGCCGCCGACCTCGACGCGCGCTCGGACGTCTACGGAGCCGCGGCCGCGCTCTACGAGTGCCTCGGAGGCAGGGCGCCCTTCGAGGGCACCTATGGGCAGATCCTGCTCGCGGCCACCAGCCGCGGGGCCCCGCCCCTTTCGACCCACTGCCCGAGGGCGCCCGCGGCGCTCGGCGCCGTCCTCGGGCGCGCCATGGAGCGCGACCGGGATGCGCGGTTCCCGAGCGCGGCCGCACTGAAGAGCGCGCTCTGCCATGCCGTGGGCCGCACGGCCCCGCCGGCCTTCAGGTTCTGGACGTCGGGGCCGCCGCCGGACACGGCACCAGAGCCGAGCCCGCCGAGCCTCACCATCCCGGCGAGCAACGGCTGCGCGAGCCCGGGCCCCGAGCAGCGCCGCCGCTTCCCACGCGCCCCGTACGTGACACCCGTCACGCTGCGCCGCGCCGGGGGCGCGACCGTCTACGGACGCAGCCAGGACGTGTCGGAGAGCGGCCTGCTCGTGCTCACGGCCGAGCTCTGCCAGGCCGGCGAGCGCGTAGAGGTGCGCTTCGCCGCGCCCGGCACGGGCCAGTTCGTCGAGCTCGCGGCCGACGCGCGCTGGGTGCGCGCGGGGAGGGACCTCGGCGTCGCCGGCTTCGAGCTCGTCGACCCGCCCGCGTCGCTGCGCGCGGTCATCCGCGCGTACGTGGCCCGCTTCCAGACCTGAGGCGCACCGCGACGCGGCTCGACGGCATCGGGCGCCTCCGCTCAAGCACACCGGAAATCCGACGGCTGGAGTTGAAATTCCGGTGTAGCGGGCACTAGCATCGGTCCATCGTGATCGAGCGTGCCGAGTACGTCGCCGAGGTCCGCGCCCAGCTCCGGGCCTATCCGGTCGTCTGCCTGCTCGGGGCGCGCCAGGTGGGCAAGACCACGCTCGCACGGCAGGTCGCGGCCGGGCAGCGCTCGGTGACGACCTACGACCTCGAGGATCCCGATGAGCTCGCTCGGCTCGCCGAGCCGATGCCGGAGCTCCGACGCCGTCGCGGGCTGATCGTCCTCGACGAGATCCAGCGACGACCGGAGCTGTTCCCCGTCCTGCGTGTGCTGGCCGACGAGCGCTCGCTCCGTCGTCGGTTCTTGGTCCTCGGCAGCGCCTCGCCGTCGCTCCTGAAGCAAAGCTCCGAGACCCTCGCGGGCCGGATCGCCTTCATGGAGGTCATGCCGCTCGATCTGGCCGACGTGCCCCCGGCGCGGTGGTCACGGCTGTGGGTGCGCGGCGGCTTCCCGCGGTCGTTCCTGGCCGCCTCGGACGCGAAGAGCCTCGACTGGAGGCGGCAGCTCCGCCAGACCTTCCTCGAGCGCGATCTGCCGATGCTGGACATCCCCGGAACGCCGCCCGCAGCAACGCTCGCCAGGCTCTGGACGATGCTCGCGCACGTGCACGGCGAGCTGCTCAACTGGTCGGAGCTCGGGCGCTCCATGGGGCTCTCCGACGCGACCGTCCGCCGGTACGCCGACGTGCTCGAGGGCGCGATGATGATCCGGTTGCTGCGTCCGTGGCACGAGAACATCAGCAAGCGGCAGGTGAGGGCGCCGAAGCTCTACCTCCGCGACAGCGGCTTGCTCCACATGCTGCTCGGCCTGCGCAACCTCGAGGAGCTCGACCCGCATCCCAGGGTCGGCGCGTCGTGGGAGGGGTTCCTCGTCGAGCAGCTCCGTCGCGCCCTGCGCGCCGACCGCGATGAGCTCTACTTCTGGCGCACCGAGGACGGCGCGGAGCTCGATCTCCTGTTCCTCCGCGGGCGGCGGCGCGTCGGGTTCGAGATCAAGCGCACGTCCGCTCCTCGCATGACCCCGTCGATGCACCGGGCACTCGAGGACCTGTCCCTCGACCGCTTGTTCGTGATCCACGCGGGCGAGCACCGGTTCATGTTGCGCGACCGCGTGGAGGCCGTGCCGTGGACGGACACGCTCGCGCTCGCGCGCGCGCTCACGGCGCGAGCACACTGATCGACTATCGGGCGAACGAGCGCGTAGGCGCGTAGGTCACGCCGCTGCTCCGCAATCCTCCGCACCGCAGCCACTCTTCTTCTTGGGGGCACGGCGGGGCATGGCAGAGGCGTTCGGGCTGGCCAGCCCGCGTGCCACCATGTCTCCGAACCCCCAGCTACTTCGTCAACGGGACACAGGCCGACGATCTCTTGAGCGCCTTCTCACAATTGGCTCGCTCCTCGTGGCACGTGTATCCGCGGCTCGTCTCCGTCACATAGCTGGAGCAGAAGGCATTGGGGGCCTCGGACCGCGTCTGCTCGCACGCAGCCTTGTCGTCGGCCGGGTGCAGGTTCCGCGTCCCGATCCCCACTTGAAGCCTATCGCCCACAACCTTGCTCTTGGTGTCGAACTGGAGGGCGCTCAGCTCTCGCGCGCAATCCGCCTGCGTCAAGTAGCACGCCTCGTAGCCGTACCCGAGCCCCACGATCTCGATCCCGCCGGCAGTCAGAGCGAAGCAATACCAGCCGCGAGCGGCGGGGATAATGGACGTGTCGAACGTCCCCTCTTCGCCGCCCCGCGCCGCGGGCACGTGGGCGAGCACGCTCCCTTCGTAGAGCTTCGCCCAGTCCAGGTCCCGATTCGAATTGGGCTCGCGCGCCAGATAGGCCTCGCCTTCGAGGCAGAAGCTCTGGCGCCTCGCCGCAGGTATGGCCTCGGTCGACACGCAGCTCGAGAACTGACCCACGGCCGTTCCGGCCTCGCGATCGTCGCTGGTCCAGTAGGCGTTCGCGAGGATCCTGTCTCGGTCGGCTTTCGAGCCCTTCTCGAAGTGCTCTCTCGCCGCTACGGTCTTGTCGGCCGCCAGCTCGTTGACGCCCGCGAGGAGGCACGCGGTGGGGCCGCCGCGCTCGCAGCCCTTGATGAAGAGCGCCAGCTTCTGGTCGCCGGACAGGCCCGGCGTGAACTTCGCCTGGCCGACACAGACATTACCGTCCCCTCCGTCGCACCCTCGAGCGAGGTATTCGAGCGCCTTGGGAGTCGCCCCGGACGGCTGTTCGGCGAGCATCATGCCGAGAACGCCGCAAGATGTCGCGACGCCAGATTGACAGGACTTCTCGCAGGCGGCCGGCCGCGTCGCCGCGACCGTTCTGCCCAGGCAAGCGAGCGTGCAGGACTTGATGTCGCCGCCTTCGCAGTCGTTCGCCACCGGGTCGAGGTGCTCCGAGCATTCGCGGGCGTCCCAGCGCTCCTGCGAGCCCCCGAACGTCGTGCACCTCTCCGCCCACGTCTGTCGGCGAGAAGCGGGCGAGCCAGCGCAGGACGAGAGGAGTGGAACCCACACGAACGCAAGAAGAACGGTCGACCATTTCATACGACAGCGCGCTACCACAGGCATGTTTGCGGCTCAAGCGTGCCACTCATGAAAGAGGGTAGCTACGTGAAACGGTGAAATGAAACACGCGCGACCGCGCCAGGAGCGTAGGTGAATAGAGCGGAGCTCGCGACGTGCACGGCGGCTCCTGAGCGGAGCGCGAAGGTGGCCCGGGCGGCGTGTCCGCGCGCACCCTCCATAGCGGCGCGACGCAGTGTGAGCCCCTCAGCGTAGGCAGCGAGCCGTTCCTGCTCGGCGAGCTCCTGACGGTCGTCTCCGATCACGGCGGCGTCGGGGTCTGGCAGTGCAGGCGCGCTCCCGCGGGTGGATCCGCCACGACACCGTCGCCAGCGAGCAACGACTGCGCGACCTCGCGGCAGCCGTCGGCGAGCCCCGTGTCGCACGCGCTGCGAAAGAGCGCATAGGCGCGCGGTGCGTCCGCGCCTCCGCCGTCGTCCTCCAGCAACTCGCGCCCGAGCTCGACGCAATCGGTCGTCACACCGTCGCTGCACGCCCGCTGCAGCTTCTCCCGCGGCGACTCGTCACGAGGCGGCGCGGCGCCCGCGACAGGCGGGGGCACGGCCGGCGCCGGGCGCTCGGGCGCGGGACTGCAGGCGCCGACAGCCAACGTCCCGACGAGGATCATGAGGAGCGGGCTGCGGGCGAGCATCAATACCTCACCTCCCGAACACCACCGGATGCGCCGGGCGATCCGCGGGTGACCCGACGTCGCGCCACGCCCCACGCCCCCGCGAGCCAAGCCAGGGCTGCGAGCCATGACGAGTCGCCCGCTCGGGCAGAGCCCACCAGCGCACAGCCGCAGCCCGACCCGGCACCGTTCCCCGGGCCTGGACCGCCATTCGCGGCACCTGCGGCACCCGCGCCGGCTGCACCGCCGCCTCCGCCGGCAGCATGGCCACCCTGCCCACCAGCGCCAGCGGCTCCGCCCCCAGCGCCATCGCCACCCGCGCCACCGCCACCAGCAGAGCCGCCACCCCCAGCCCCGCCCGCACCCGCGCCACACACGCCACCGAAACACACCCCGCTCGCGCAGAGCGTGCCGTCGGGCACCGCATCGTGGGTGCACCCGCTCGCCGGGTCGCATGCGTCGGCCGTGCAGGGCTCGAGATCGTCGCAGTCGAGCGCCGAGCCCGGCGTGCACAGCACGCCCCCGAGGCCGTCGCTGGCGCATGTGTCCTGCACCGTGCAGAGATCGCCCTCGTCGCAGCTGGCTCCGACGAGCGGCGCATGCCCGCAGCCGGCCGGCGTCTGCGGGTCACACGCGTCGGCGGTGCACACGTCACCGTCGTCGCAATCGACCGGCCCGCCGCCCACGCAGCCACCAGCCTGACAGGCGTCGCTCGCGCTGCACGGATTGCCGTCGTCGCATGCCGAGCCGTCCACCACGTTGGCGTACGCGCACCCCACCGCCGGATCACAGCTGTCGGAAGTACACCCGTTGCCATCGTCGCAGGTGACCTGAGAGCCCGGCACGCAAGTTCCCGCGCTGCACTGATCGGCGAGGGTACAGGCGCTGCCGTCGCTGCAGGTGGTACCGTCCGGCTTCGCGGGGCTCGAGCAACTTCCATTCGCCGGGTCGCAGCTGCCGGCGTCGTGGCACGCGTCG
>JACRDA010000232.1 GCA_016212965.1 Myxococcales bacterium | reverse complement strand
GCCGCCTGCGCCCGCGGTCGCGCCCGAGCCGCCGCTCGCCGCGGTACCGCCGGCGCCCGCGGCACCGCTGCCGCCGGCACCGCCGGCACCGCCCGCACCGACCGGTGTCGCGTCGTAGGCACCGGGGGCGTCGAGCGCGACGAGCGCCCCGTCCGCGAGGACGGCGAGCAGCTCGGTCTCCGGATCGAGATCGACGTCCGCCGCGACGACGTGGAACACGGGGGCGCCGAGATCGAGCGCGAAGCGCACCGAGCCGTCCGTGCCCGAGAGCGCGTAGAGCCAGCCGTCGTCGGCGCCGACGACCACCTCGTCCGCGCCGTCGCCGTCCACGTCGAGCGCGATGGGCGAGTGGAGGGCGGCGCGGTTCGCGGGCATCTGGGCCTTCGGGTACGCGCTGCCCGCGGCGAGATAGACGAACCACGCTTCGGTCAGCGACTGACCGTCGAGGCGCGAGACGGCGCCCAGGGCGTTGCCCGCCATGCCGGACCAGACGAGGTCCTCCGCGCCGGGCGCGCCCGGGCGCCGCATCAGCGCGGCCGCGTTCGCGTCGGAGGCGGCGAGGGCGAGCGTCGGGGGCAGGTAGCTCGCCTCGACGGCGCCCGCGAGCGAGCGGCGCTCGTAGGCGCCGAAGGCGTTCTGCGAGGCGGAGCGCCCGAGATCGAGCGCGGCGTCCGCGTCGAGGTTCCCGACCATCGCCTGCCCGTTCGGACCGTTGCCCGTGCGGAAGATCGGCGTGAAGCCGGTGAGCGGGTCGCCGCTGCCCGCCTGCGCGACGTCGATGGCCACGAACCACGAGCCGTGCAGGGCGCTCACCACGTCGAGCACGGCGTCGCCGTTCACGTCGACGGCGGCGTGACCTTGCAGGTACACGCCGGCGGGCGGGAACAGATCGCCGACGGGACGCGCGACCATCGTCGCGCCGTCGGCACCGCGCCGCACGACGAGCTCCTGCGTGGAGTCGGGCGCGAGCTCGGTGAGGAAGAAATCGCGCGTGCCGTCGCCGTCGAGGTCGTCGAGGAGCTCGAAGTTCTCGAAGCCCGGGATCTGGCGCCCCGCGCCGACCGCCGTCTGCCACGCGACCGCGCCCGACGCGTCGAGCGCGACGAGCGCTTGCTCCTCGTAGCTCGCGCTCGTGTGCCCGCGCACGACGAGGTGCGCGCCCCCGCCCGGCACGGGCACGACGAGGCCCGGCGCGCTCACGTAGCCGCGCGACTCCGACTGCGCGGCGTCCTCGTAGCGCCACGCCTCGACGGGCTGGCCGTTCGAGAGCGCGGTGCCGTCGAGGGCGACGAGCGCGTCGGACGAGGTCACGCCGAGCACGAGGTTCCGGGCGCCGTCGAGCGACGCGACGGTGACGAAGCGGCTGTGGTTGCCGGGTGCGACGAGGCCCGCGACCGCGAGCGCGTCGTCGAGAACGCGCAGGCCCCCGTCGGTGAGCATGACGAGCGCTTGCGCCGTCTCGGATGCGAGCGACACACCGTCCGAAAGGAGCAGCACCGCGCCGCTCACGTGCGACGGGAAGTCGAACTGGTGGAGCACGACGCCGTCCGTGCCGTGGACGGCGAGGAGCTTGCCGGGGCGCAGGTCGGTCGCGTTGCCGCCGGCCTTCTTCTGGAACACGTAGGCCTCGGCCGCCGGGTCGCCGCCGCCGTCGACGTTCTGCCGTGCCGCCACGAGCCCCGCGCCCGGCGTCACGCGCGCCGCGCGGAAGCCGCCCACCGTGGCGACGCGCGCGTCGTCGAGGAACCAGCCCTTGTCGACGAGCGCGCCCGCCGTGAGGTCGTAGGCGCGCAGGCGGCTGAAGAAGGGCTTCGGCAGGACGCCGATGCCGGTCGCCTCGCGCAGGAGCAGCTCGGCGCGGCCGTCGGCGTCGAGGTCGAGCACGCCCTCGAGCACCTCGCCCGGCCGGCTCGCGAGCGCGGCGCCCGTGGCGGCGTTGCGCACGTAGGTGGTCCACGTGCCGGCCGAAGCGTCCCAGAGCGCGTAGACCAGCTCGAGCGCGCCTTGCCCGTCGAGATCCGCGACGCCGTCGGCGAGGTAGCGCAGCTGGCGGTCGTTCACGTCGTTGCCCGGGCCGGGCGTCACGTCCGTCACCCACTGCTGGCTCCACAGGGTCTGGGGCGTGAGCACCGGTCCCGCGCCGGTGCAGGCCACCTCGAACACGCCGGCGTCTTCGGAGTAGTAGTAGCTGTAGTCGTAGAGGGAGATCTCGGCGCGTCCGTCGGCGTTCACGTCCGCGGCGGACAGGGCCGGGAAGTACGACGGCGCGTTCGTGCCCACGACGAGGCTCGAGGCGTCGCACACGACGGCCCCGGTCGCGGCGTCGTAGGCCACGAAGCCGCGGTCGTGACCGCGGACCAGCTCCTCCACGCCGTTGCCGTCGAGGTCCGCCGCGACGAGGTCGATCGACCACGGGCTCGTCGTCGTCTGGAAGATCTGGTTCTGCGCCGGCGTGAGGATGCCGCCCGCGAAGTCGTAGCCGGTGAGGACGGCGAGCTGCTGGCTCACGAAGAGCCGCGCGCCGCCGCCCGGCCGCGGGACCGCGAGCGCGTCGATCGCGGGCGAGGCCGTCGCGACCGACCAGAGCGTCGCGCCCGTCTGGGCGTCGAGAATGTAGGCGCCGACCGGGCTCGTCCCCTCGGCCACCACCTCGGCCGGCCCCTGTCCGTCGAGGTTCCACACGCCGAACACGCGCGTCGCGCCGATGTTGGCGCTCGACCAGACGGTCGAGTCGTCCGCGCGCCGCGCCACGATGCGGCCCGCGGAGACGACGATGGCCTCGCGCGCG
This sequence comes from Myxococcales bacterium, assembly GCA_016212965.1. GTDB lineage: Bacteria > Myxococcota_A > Polyangia > Polyangiales > Polyangiaceae > JACRDA01. Next base: position 4,248 of record JACRDA010000232.1, on the reverse strand, counting down.
CCGTCGCCGTCGGCGTCGTGCGCGACGAGCTGCGTGTCGCCGAGCGCGCCGCCCATCGGGAGCCGCCACGCGACCTCGGGCGCGACGCCCATCGCGCCCACGCTCGAGCCGCGCCCGCTCCGGAAGGCGTCGTGCGACAGGGTCGGCCAGTCGTCGCCGCCGCTCGCCAGCGTGAGGCCGGAGAGGGCGACGAGCGCGAGGAGCTTGGCGGGTGCGATGGCGGAGTGCATCGCCCCAATATAGACGCCGCGAGCCCGCCGGGCGCGCCCCGCGGTGGTAGAGTGCCGCGGCGCCGATGAACCGCCCCGAACCTCCGCGCGCGCTCGTGCTCTGCGGCGCGCAGCGCTTCGACCCCACGCTCGGCAAGGCCGTGCGCGCCCTCGGGCTCGAGGGTCCCGTCGCGCTCGTGACGGCGGGCTTCCAGGAGCGCGAGGCCGAGGATCAGGACATCCGGGCCGAGCTCGGCGCGGAGGTCGAGAACCTGCGCCTGCACGCGCGCGCCGACGAGGCCTTCGCCGCCGATGCCGAGCTCCGCGCCGCGCACCGGGAGCGGCAGGGGGCGCTGCGCCACAAGCAGGACTTCTACCGCATCCGGCTCGAGCACGCGCTCGAGGCCCAGCACGTCGTCTCGCAGCGCCGCGCGCCGGCCGCGATCCTGGCCGAGGAGCACGAGGCCTCGCTGGCCGAGATCCGTCAGCTCGACGCTTACCACCTGGGCCAGTGCGCCCGCATCCACCGCGCATTCGAGACGTCGGTCCGGCCCTTCGAGCGACCCGCCATCGCGCGGCACCGCGCGGAGCTCGCCCGCATCCTCGCTGCGAGCTCGGTGCTCGTGCTCGCCGGCGGTCACGTCGCGACGCTGCTCAACCGGTTGCGGCTCTTCGGCGTGGCCGAGCTCTGCCCGGGCAAGCCGGTGGCCGGTTTCTCGGGTGGAGCCATGGTGCTGTGCGAGCGCGTCGTCCTCTTTCACGACAGCCCGCCGCAGGGGCCGGGCGCCGCCGAGGTGCTCGACCACGGCCTCGGCCTGTGCCCCGGCTACGTGGCGCTGCCGCAGCCCGAGATGCGCCTCCGGCTCGACGACGCCGAGCGCGTCAGCGTGATGGCGCGGCGCTTCGCACCGGCGCGCGTGCTCGCGCTGCCCTCCGGGGCTGCGGTCACGCTCGAGCAGGGGCGGGCGACGCGCGTCGAGGGAGCGCTCTTGCTCACGGGCGACGGCACCTCCGTGCCGTTCGGTCCGAAGGGAGGCGCATGACGCAGCGCCTGGCGATCCACACGCTGGTCGAGTCCCGCCCCGATGCTGCGGCGATCGACGCCTGGATGGCGGGGCGCCGCTTCCCGGTGGTCGAGGGCTCGCGCGTGACCTTCGTGTACCGCGGCACGGTCGACGCCGTGGCGCTCCGGCACTGGATCTACGCGCTCGAGACCCGCCGCGCGCTCGAGCGCGTGGCCGGCACCGACCTCTTCTACCTCGTCATGGACGTGCCGCCGCGCTCGCGCGTCGAGTACAAGTTCGAGATCGAGCGCGGCGGGGCGCAGGAGTGGGTCCTCGACCCGCTCAACCCGAACCGCGCGCGCGACCCCTTCGGCTCGAACTCGGTCCTGCAGGCCGAGGGCTACGAGGTGCCCGACTGGACGCGCCACGACCCGCGCGCTCGCCCGGGCAAGCTCGAGCCGATGACGGTGCGCTCGGAGGCCTTCGGCGGCGAGCGAGCGGTAGAGCTCTACCTGCCGGCGCGCCTGCGCCGCAGCCGGCGCTACCCCTTGCTCGTGGTGCACGACGGGCGCGACTACCTCGAGTACGCGGGCATGAAGGTCGTGCTCGACAACCTCATCCACCGGCTCGAGCTGCCCGACATCATCGTCGCCTTCACCTCCTCGCCCGACCGGGAGCGCGAGTACGCCGACGACCCGGCCCACGGCCGCTTCCTCACCGAGGAGCTCGTGCCCCAGCTCGGCGCCCGCTATCCGCTCGTCGACCAGCCGCAGGCGCGGGCCCTCATGGGCGCGAGCTTCGGCGCCGTCGCCTCGTTCTCGACCGCCTGGCGCTACCCGGGCTTCTGGGGTCGGCTCCTCCTGCAGTCGGGCTCCTTCGCCTTCACCGACATCGGGCGCGCCAACCGCTTCGGCCCGCTGTTCGACCGCGTCGTCGCGCTCGTGAACGCCTTCCGCGAGGCCCCGAGCGCCGTGAGCGAGCGGGTCTTCGTGTGCTGCGGCGTCTACGAGAAGCTCATCTACGAGAACCGCTCGCTCGTGCCGCTGCTCGACGAGACCGGCATGCAGGTACGCTTCGTCGAGTCGCGCGACGGCCACAACTGGGAGCACTGGCGCGATCGCCTGCGCGAGGGCCTGTCGTGGCTGTTCCCGGGGCCGCTCATGATGGTCTACGAGTGACGCGCGCCCGCCGCTGGGTGGGCCCGCGCGTGCCCGCGCGTGCTGGCGTCACGGCGTCCACTTCGGCGGCATGGGTTTGCCGAGGGACGCGACCGAGCGACGGACGAGCCTGGCCTCACCTAGAGTCCCTCCCTGGTCCGTCACTGCGAACTCCTCGGCATCAACGTAGACGAGCTGGGTCCACTCCCGACCTGGGCTTGGCTCGATGATCCAGTACGACCCCGTGGCGGCCCGCGTGAGCGCGAGCGTCTTCTGGAGCGTCCCGCCCACATTGCGTACTTCGAGGTGGAGCACGTAACCCGCCCCCATGATCATGTTGGCGCCGTCGACGGTGTTCTGCAGCGTCAGGAGCCGCACGGTCTCTGGTCCGAGCGCTTCGGCGGTCGTCGCGTACGTCGACCGCATCATGCGGACCTCCGCGTAGCTCCGGGTCGGTGCGTCGAACGATCCCGAGCCCTCGAGCCACACGAGGCTCGTGCCGTCGGTCCGCGCGCAACAGGCGCCGCCTTCTGCGGCCTCCGGAAAGGCGCGCAAGAGGCGCGAGCCGGCATCCGGCTCGGCGACCTCGATCTGGTACATGGCCCCCGGGAAGAGCGTGCTGAAGAACACGCTCGAATCGTAGGCCGCGAGCTCGTGCGCCCAGCGGCCGTCGGGCGAGGTCCAGAGTGGTGTCATCTGGTCCGAGCGCTCGTAGTCGTGCCAGGCGATCCATGCGAGGGCTTCCGGAACAACGGCCCACAGCGATGACGTGAGCACCGTCTCGGCGGCCCACGGGAACGACCCCCATCGGACCACGCGCGGCGCCGCGTCCGGCGCCATTGCGTAGATCAACTCGGTGTCTTCGGTGGGGGTGCTCCCGTGCACGCGGAGCCGCCCGAGTGCGCGATGCGTGTCGAGGGCCTCAAGGTACAAGATGCACTGCGGGTTCGTGTCGAGGCCATCGGGCATGTACGCATCGAAGGTCACGACGTTGTCGGGCAAGCGCACGATCTGGAGTTCGAAGGGCGAGTACCCATGGACACCGTAGTTCCGACCGTAGCCGAGGTACCGCAGCCCGCCACGAGCGGCGCCGAATGCGTCGCCGAAACGCGCCGCCCCTGGCCCCCCGTCGCCGCCGCCCGGCCAATCCTCCACGAGCTCGAGGCAGCCGTCGCCGCACGGCGCCCAGGGCGAAGCCGGATTCATGTGCGCCGCATCGGGCGACACGAACACCATGCACGCTTCGGGGGCGCACGGCGGCCGCACCCACCCGGCCGGTACGCCATCCGGCACGAACAGCGTCGAAGGCGGCGGGCACTCGCCCGCGTCCGCGTCAGGCTTGGCGGCGCCCGTGCCGGCATCGCCCGCGCCACCGCCACCGCTTGCGGGCGCGGGCTCTTCGGTCCGGCAGCCGCTCGCGCCTCTCGTCGCCGCGACCGCCAGACTTGCAACCATCGCCAGGGCGGCTGCGCCGCGCAGCGCGCCGCGGCTACTCGAGCGCATGGTCGAGCGCGCTCCACTGGTCATCACAGTCCGCGGGGCGGACCTCGCGGACCTCGATGATTTCGCGCTGCTTGCCGACCTTCTTCCGGAGGGCCACGCTCGCCGTACCGTTCGTGACGGTCGGGGCGGCGACGCGACAGCGGCCGGACGCATGCTGCACCCCCAATCGTGTACATCCACCCCCTTTGGGTGCTGCTCCGCACCTGCCCCCGCACCCCCACCCCCTTTCGCACCCGAACGAAGCCGCTGCGCGGCGGTGGGTTCCGCACCTCTTCCTTCATCGCGTATGATCGACGGGCTGGCCACGCAAGCAGGCCGAAGCCATCCGACCCTCTCGCCACGTCAGCGGCGGGCGGGCTTTGGACGACCGTCATG
>JACRDA010000228.1 GCA_016212965.1 Myxococcales bacterium | reverse complement strand
GCTCGACGCCGCCGCCAGCCGCCTCTTCGAGGCCCTGCGCGCCCACCGGCTCCTCGTGGCGCGCGACGAGGGCGTGCCGCCGTACGTGGTCGCGAGCGACCGCACGCTGCGCGACCTCGCGGTCCTGCGCCCGCGCACCGAGCAGGAGCTCTTGCTCGCCCACGGCATCGGACCGGCCAAGGCGGAGCGCTTCGGCGCGGGGCTGCTCGCGGTCGTGCGGGCGAGCCACGAGGCGGCCGGGGCCGGGCCCGACGGCTGACCCGCTGCGCGCGCGCCGCATGCGCTGACGCTCCGCGGCGTATACTCCGCGCCCGATGAGGCTCGTCAAGATTGGGCTCGCCAGCGTGAACGCCACGGTCGGCGCCGTGCGCGACAACACCGACCGGTGCCTCGCGCACGCGCACGCGATGGCCGCGGACGACGTGACCATCGGCGTCTTCCCCGAGCAGGTCATCGGCGGCTACGCGGCGGAGGATCTGGTGCAGTGGCGCGGCTTCGTCGCGAGCCAGCGGCGCGAGCTCGAGCGCTTCGCCGCCGAGACGCGGGCGCTCGACACCGCCTTCGCGCTCGGGCTCACGCTCGGCGCCGGAGGCGACCTCTACAACGCCGCGGCCCTCGTGCACCACGGGCGGGTCGTCGTCGCCGTCGCCAAGGAGAAGCTCCCCACCTACAACATCTTCTACGAGGCGCGCACGCTGTCGCGGGGCACGGCGTACATGGACGTCGCGGCCGACGGCGCAGCCGCGGGGCCGCACGCGGCTCTGCGCGTCCGCGACTGCATCGTCGCCTTCGACTGGGGCACGGTGGCGCTCGAGGTGTGCGAGGACGTCTGGTCGCCCGATGGTCCCATGCGCCGGCGCTGCTACTCGGGCGCCGAGCTCGTGTGCAACCTCTCGGCCTCGCCCTACCGCGCCGGCATCGACGCGACGCGGCGCGAGATGCTCGCCACGCGCGCCGCCGACAACCAGTGCACCATCGCCTACGCGAACCTCGTCGGCGCCAACGACGGCCTCATCTTCGACGGCGGGGGCATCGTCAACCAGAACGGGCGCCCGACCCTCGAGGCGCCGCGCTTCCGCGAGGGGTACGCGGCGGCCGTTGTGGATCTCGACCGCACCGAGCGGTGCCGGCGCGAGGCCTCCACCTGGCGCACGGACTGCGAGACCTTCCGCGCCACGAGCCGCGCCGTCCCGAGGGTGGTGGTGGACGCCCCGACCGCGAACCGGAGCCGCCTCGGCTACCCGCTGCCCACCGGCTACGAGCCCGGCCTGGTCGGCCGCGCCGAGGGCGCCACCTTCCCGAGCTACTTCCTGCCCGCGCGCGGCCACCGCGACGTGGCACCGCGCGACGCCCTGTGCGCGGAGCTCTACGAGGCCCTCGCGCTCGGCGTCGCCGACTACTTCCGCAAGACCGGCGCGTTCGAGCGCATCGGACTCGCACTCTCGGGCGGCCGCGACTCCTGCCTGACCTTGCTCGTCGCGCGCCGGGCGGTCGACATCCTGTTCGGCGCCGGGCCGGACGGGCGCGCCCCCGCCGCGGTCGTCGCCGACCGGTTGTGGACCTTCTACATGCCCACGCGCTTCTCGAGCGAGGCGACCCGCGACGCCGCCGCGCGCCTCGCGGCCGACGTGGGCGCGCGCTTCTTCGTGTCGCCCATCGAGGAGGCCTTCCTGCGCGAGTGCGCCGCCACCGAGGCGATGCTGAACGCCCCGGCGACCGAGGGTGCCACGACCAGCGGCGCGGCACCGGCGGAGCTCACCTCCGTCACGCGCCAGAACGTGCAGGCGCGCCGGCGCGGCGCGCGCATGTGGAACTGGGCGAACTCGGGTCGCGCCCTGTTCCTGCAGACCGGCAACATGAGCGAGAAGTCGGTCGGCTACACCACCGTGGGCGGCGACCTCGAGGGCGCGCTCAGCGTCATCGGCAACCTGCCGAAGACCGTGGTCATGGCGCTCCTCGCCCACCTCGAACGGCGGCTCGGCCACCCCGGCATCGCGAGCGTGCTCGGTACCACCGCCGGCCCGGAGCTCGCCGCCGATCAGTCCGGCGAGAACGAGCTCATGCCCTTCCCCGTGCTCGACGCCTGCCTCTATCTCCACGGCGCCGAGAAGCTCTCGCGGGAGGAAGTGGCGGCCGTACTCCCCACGCTCTTCCCCGAGCTCGCTCCGGCGGACCTCGAGCGCTGGGCCGCGAAGTTCGCGCGGCTCTTCACCCAGTCCATCTTCAAGTGGGTACAGGCGCCGCTCGTCCTGCACGTGGGCGCGCTCGACCTCGATCGCGAGCGCGCCCTGCAGCTGCCGGTCGTGCAGCGCACCGAATGGACGTGACGCCAACCCTGCCGGCGCCGCGCGGGCACCGGCAGGTCCGGGACGTCGGCGACCGCTACGCCGGATCGTGCTCGAGGTCGACGTCGTCGATCTCGGCGCCCGTGAAGCTCGTCGTGACGGTGCAGCTCGGGATGGGCGCGCCGCAGGTCGTGCCGACGCACTCGTAGCTCGTCGTCGCGATCGAGTCGCCGCTGATCGCCTTGCCGTCGACGATGACGTTCACGTCGAGGGTGCGCCACTCGGTGCGCTTGGTGCCGGTCGTGACGTTGCCGTCGAAGTCGACGTCCACGCTGCTGGCGCTGAACTTGTAGCCGTCGTCGGTCTCCACGCCGGCGAGATCGGCCACGTTGCTCGACAGGTAGAATTGGTCGTTCGGGCCCGCCGTCAGGATCCACGTGTCCGTGCTCACGAGGTCGCTCGAGTCGAACATCTCGTTCGGGCTCGGGCCCTGGTCCGGGTAGTAGCAGCCCGACGACCGGCTTTGCTCCTCGAGGGCGACCTGGAAGATCGCGTAGTCCCCGGGTCCGAAGCCACAGCCCGCCGTCGCGCCACCGAGGCCGAGCGCCACGAGCACACCGAACCGCATCCCCAAGCTAGTCCCATGATTCATGATGTTTCTCCTCGTCGAGCGCTTGTTACGTCCAACGCGCGCGAATTCTACCCCGGCCTGCGCCAAGGCGCCCAGATCGCGGTGCGGCAGGGCTCCGCGCGAGGCGCCGCGGAGCCCCCACGCCCCTACCGCTACGTCAGGTGACCCACGCGACCGTCTGCGCGGTCCCTAGCACACTCATCCCCGACAGGACCCTTGTGGACGCGAGCGAGGAGGCGGGCGCGCTCGGGGGTACCCTCGACGTCGGCCTGCGCGACGTGAGCATGGGGCTCACGCCCTCCCAGGACTGGCACACCTACAAGCGCGAGGTCGCCGAGACCGTGGACGCACGCGAGGCCGGGGCGATCGACTCCGTCACGGTATGGACCTTCGACCGCGACATGCAGCTCGCAGAGCTGCTCTACTACTCGGTCGACGGCGTGATGACGAACGAGCCGGCCCTGCTCTACCGCATGTGGCAGGACTCGCTCGAGTAGCGCTCAGCGCTTGAAGGCGTCGTTGAACGCGCCGTCGAGGTCGTCGGCGTCGCCGAGGTCGAGGCCGGGCTTGCGCTGCGCGCCGCTCTCGCCGCGCAGGCGCGCGATGCGGTTGGTGACGGTGCCGCGCGGATCCTGGTAGTCTGGAGCGATGGACGCGACCCACTCGAAGAACTGCAGCGCGAGGTCGTTCGCCTGCTTCAGCTCGTAGGTGTTGCCGATCTCGTAGCCGAGCACGATCTCCTGATCGGCGGTGCGCTGTTCGGCCGACAGCGCGCGCGAGAAGGAGTCGAGGGCGCCGTCGTAGTCGCCGAGCTGCAGGTAGACCATGCCGATCATCGAGAGCGCGACGCACTCGCGCCCCAGATCGCGCGCCGCGAGCGACAGCTCGTTGATGGCGTCCTGGTGCAGGCCCATCTCGTTGTAGGCCACCCCGAGGTCGTAGTGCGTCGCCGCGTCCGTGTCGGCGACCTGCTGCCGCACGCCGGCGCGGAACTGCTCGATGATCTCGCCGACCTCTTCGTAGACGTTGGCGTGCGGGGCCTTGTGCGCAGCGGGTGCGGCGGCGGCCTTTTCCGGTGGCGGAGCGGGCGCGGCCGCAGCCGCGGTCTCGGCGCCGAGCGCGGTGCCGACCGGGTGCGGCCCGCTCTGCGCCGACGCCCCCGCCGCCATGCCGTCGACGTCGGCGAGCCGCTCGAGGATGAGCGGGTGGTCGGGCAGCTGACGCAGCTGATCCTGCAGGATGGCGCGCGCCTCGTCGAAGCGCCCCTGGATCGCGAGGTAGTCGGCCTGGTCGAGCGCCTCCTCGTCGAGCTGCGCCACGGAGCGCAGCGACGCCGCCTGCTCGGGGTCGAGCAAGAGCGTGCCCGTGGGGCGCGCGAAGGCCGGCGCGGCGTGCTGCGCGGGCTGCGGCAGGCGCGCGGCCGTGTCCTCGCCCGCGAAGGGGTCGTCGAGCTCGATGGCGCTGGCGGACGGGTCGCTGCGGCTCAGCGCCTCGGCCACGCCGCCTGCCTCGACGTCGTAGGAGACGAGCGGACCGTGCGCGCTGCCGGGGGCGTCGGGGGGCGCGCCGAGCGCCGCGCGCATCGAGACGGCGTCGGCGTTGCCCGGCTGCAGCAGCAGCACCTCGTCGAGCATGCCGAGCGCACCCTCGACCGCGCCCTCCTTGGCGAGCTGCTGCGCGAGCAGGAGCTTCTCGCGGATCGAGCCCGGCTGATCGCCGGCCTCGAGCAAGAGGTCGCTCAGCTTGTGGCGCAGGCCGCGCGCGCCCTTGTGCTGGCGCAGGCCGTCGCGCAGGGTCGCGATGGCCTGGCGCAGCTTGCCCGCGGCCCGGAGGCCTTCGGCCTGCTGGGCGAGCCGGCGCGCGCCGCTCGGCTCGTCCGCGTCCTCGGCGAAGGCGCCCGCCCCGGGACGCGTGGAGCTGACGACCTCGCCGTCCTTCATCTCGAAGGCGTCGCTGATCGACTCCTCGAGCACGGCGATGTCCGCCTCTTCGATGTCCGCCTCGCTGAGGAGCACGGCGTCGCTCGGCTGGGGGGGCGCGCTCGGCAAGCGGCGCTGCGCGTCGAGCTGCTTGACGACGGTGTCCTCGGGTGCGCGCTCGAGCAGCGTGTCGAGAATGGCGTTGAGGTCGTCGGCGCGCCCCTTCTCCTTGGCGATGCGCGCCGACTCCTTCAGGACCTCGATCGCCTTCTTCGGCTGGTTGATGGCGTCGAAGGCACGGGCCAGCGCCGCGAGCGTCGTCAGGTCCTTGGGGTTGGCCTTGAAGCTGATCTGCAGCTTGTGCAGCGCGGCCATCGCGTCGTTCGGCTGGCCGCGGCCGAGGTAGAGCTCGGCCGCCATGCGCGCGTAGTCGGGATCCTGCCGGTACTCGAGCAGGCGCTCGAGCACCTTCAGGGCGTCGTCGTGACGCCCGAGCTTCAACATGATCTTCGCGGCGTCGCCGAAGTGCGTCACCGCGCGCTCCATGTCGCCGAGGCGCGCGCGGGAGTCGGCCACGCGCAGGTGCGCGATCGGGTTCTGGGGGTCGAGGTCGAGGATCTTCTGGAAGATGTCGAGCGCGTCCCGCTCGCGGCCGTCGCCGCGCAGGCGCGTCGCGACCTCGTCGTAGGCCGAGAGCGCGTCGCTCGTCAGCCCCAGCTGGGTGTAGATCTCGGCCAGCCGCGGCGCGACGTGCCCGTAGCGCCCCTCGAGGAAGGGCGCGTGGCGCTTGATGATGCCGCGGATGTTCTTGTAGACCGCGATGGCCTTCACCGAGAAGCCCTCGCGGTAGTAGTGGTCGCCGACGCGCTCGTAGGTGGCGATGGCCTCCTCGTGGCTGTTCAGCTTGCTGTACAGGTCACCGACCCGCAGCACCGTGCGCACGTCGTCCCCCGCCTCGGCGACCAGGCGCGCCAGGAGCGGCGCAGCCTTGTCCTTGCGACCCTTCTCGACGTGCTTCTGTGCTTCTTGGAGCAGTTTTTCGCGATCGTCCGGGGACATCGACGCGGGCGGACCTCGTGGGCTCGACTCGGCACGCGCCGCCACAGGGCGGCCGCGACTTCGGGGGGGAGACTCTATGATCTATCGGGGAAACCGCCCTTAGACAAGCTTCTCACCCCCCGCCGCCGATCGCGCGCCGCGCCGCCGGAACCCCCTGCCGTGGGCAGGGGCGAAACCCGGGGGTTCTCGCGAAGTTCCCGTACGGCGAGCCACCGCCCGGCCGGGCGGTACGTGCGTTCAGTCGGGGATGCGGAACACGACGAAGAGGGCCGCGACCACCGCGCAGGCCGCGATGGCGAGGGCAAGCGGGAGGGCGGGCCCCGCCCCCTCGGCGGTGCCGCGCGCCATCTTCTTGGCGCGCGCCCCGAGCACGTGGTGCAGGGCGATGGCCACGAGCGCCACGGCGAGCTTGCCGTGCATGAAGTGCGTCTGCTTGAAATAGAGCGTCGTGTCCGAAAGGAGCCGCCCGAACCCCGCTCCGAACGCGAGGACGAAGGCAGGTACGCTCAGCCAGAGGTAGATCTCGTAGCCGAGGGCGCCGCGGGTCCGCGGCTCGCCGTGCCGCGACGCCAAGAGGACGCCGACCGCGACGATCGACCCGATCCAGAGCACGAGACCGACGACATGGAGCCAGATGAGCGCGATCACGGCCACTCGCTAGCGGGTCGCGCCGCCCTTGTCCAGTCCGACCGAGCAGGGAGACGCTCGCGAACCGCGGCCGCGCTGCCCAGCGAGGGCGTCGCAGCCGGGCCCGCCGCCACGCGAGCTGCTAAGGTGCGAGGCCATGCGACCCTACGAAGCCCCCTTCGCGCCGGGCGGCGACGCCGCCATCGATGCGGCGCTCTGCGAGAAGCTGCTCGCGGTGTGCCTCGAGCGCGGCGGCGACTACGCCGACCTCTTCTTCGAGTACCGCCGCTCGGCGGGCTTTTCCTACGACGAGGGCATCCTGAAGGCGGCCTCGCGCTCGGTGGCGCTCGGGCTCGGCGTGCGGGTGCAGCGGGGTGACGCCACGGGCTTCGCCTACGTCGAGGACCTCGACTGGGAGGCCATGCAGCGCGCTGCGACCACCGCCGCCCGCATCGCGACCTCGGCAGGCGCCGTCAAGGCCGAGCACCTCGTCACGCGGTCGACCCCGCGCCGCTACGAGCTCGAGCGCTCGAGCTTCGACGCGGCCCTGCTCGACAAGCGCCGCCTGCTCGAGCGCGCCAGCGCGGCCGCCCTCGGTCACGACCCGCTCATCGTCCGCGCCGAGGCGAGCTTCAACGAGGGCCTGCGCGAGCTCCTGGTCGCGACGAGCGACGGCGTCTTCGCCTTCGACTCGCAGCCGATGATCCGCTTCGGCGTGCGCGCCGTCGCGGAGCGCAACGGCAAGCGCCAGGACGGCTCGAGCGGCGGCGGCGGGCGCATGACCCTCGCCTACTTCGACACGAGCTCGCCCGAGGAGCACGCGCGCCGCGCCGCGACCCAGGCCATCGCGATGCTCGACGCCACCGAGGCGCCCGCCGGCCAGATGCCGGTCGTCCTCGGCCCGGGTGACAGCGGCATCCTCTTGCACGAGGCGGTGGGGCACGGCCTCGAGGCCGACTTCAACCGCAAGGGCACGAGCCGCTACGCCGGGCAGATCGGGAGCAAGGTCGCGAGCGAGCTCTGCACGGTGGTGGACGACGCCACGCTCCTGCAGTCGCGCGGCAGCATCAACATCGACGACGAGGGCGTCGAGCCCACGCGTGCGGTGCTCATCGAGAACGGCGTGCTCGTGGGCTACATGCACGACCGGCTGTCGGCGCGTCACTACCGGCGAACGTCCACCGGCAACGGCCGGCGCGAGAGCTTCGCGTGCGCCGCCCTGCCGCGCATGACCAACACCATCCTGCTCGGCGGCCCGCACGACCCCGAGGAGATCGTGAAGAGCGTGAAGCGCGGCATCTACGCCAAGCGCTTCGGCGGCGGCCAGGTGGACATCTCGAACGGCGACTTCGTGTTCTCGCTCACCGAGAGCTACCTCATCGAGGACGGCAAGCTCGGCCGGCCGCTCAAGGACGTGAACCTCGTCGGCAACGGCCCGGAGGTGCTCGGGCGCGTGAGCATGCTGGGCCACGACCTCGAGGTGTCGGACGGAGTCTGGACCTGCGGCAAGGACGGCCAGAGCGTGCCCGTGGGCGTCGGCTGCCCGACCATCAAGATCGACGAGATCACGGTGGGCGGCACCAAGCTCGGCTGACGCCCTGCACGACGGCACGCCGGCGCGAGCTGCTGGCCTGCCTGGTCGGCACAGGCCAGGCACGTGCCACACGGGAACCGACGGGCCCGACTCCGCGTTCCCGGCAAGTAGCCGTCAATCGGGCGCGCGACCGGTGCGCCATGACGGCATGGCGCTTGCTGCGCCGACGCCCGCAGTTGCGCCGACCGTCCTGGGCGGTGGCGGGCTGTCCGGATGGATCGCGCGGTGTGGGAACCGCGCTTGGAGGTGCTTATGAAGCGAGTCGACCTGGGGGCGCGCGCCTGGCCCCGCGTGGGCGGGATCTGCGCGACCCTGACCCTGGCGTTCGCCTGGGCCGCGGGATGCGCCGGCGAAGAGAGCGAGCAGCCGATCACGACGACGACCACCACGACGAGCTCCACCACGTCGACCGGCGGCTCGGGCGCCGGCGGCAGCACCGGCACCGGCGGTGCCACGGGTGGGCAGGGGGGGACTGGCGGCTCGGGCGGCTCGGTCGACCCGTGCGCCTGCGCCGACACGGCGCCGGGCCCGACGCGCGGCTCCGCCATCGCGATTACTCCCGACGACGCCACGCTCGTGTCCGTCAACCGCGACGTCGGCACGGTCACGATCAGCCGCGTCGACTACAGCGGCAGCGACCCGGTGATGACCAAGGTGGCCGAGCTCGCCGTCGGTGAGGAGCCGTGGCAGGTCGCGGTCAACGCCTGCGGTACCTGCGCCTACGTGGTGGCCCGCAAGGACCAGCTGCTCGTGCGCATCGAGGACATCGACACCGCGACGCCCGTCGTCGGCCCGAGCGTGGCGACCGGCTCGGAGCCGACCGGCGTCGCGCTCTCGCCCAACAACACGGCGGCGTACGTCGCGAACTGGGTCGAGGGCACGGTCGACGTCGTGGATCCACTCACCATGCAGGTGGTCAGCAGCCTGGATCTGAACCAGGCCCTGCTCGACACCGGCCTGCTCGGGGCCTCCGTCTCGAGCTCGCGGCCCGCGCTCGCGCACCCGCGCGCGCTCGCCGTCACGAACGACGGCGACGGCGACGACACCGACGAGCGGGTGCTCGTCACCGAGTGGTTCGCGCAGCGCACCGAGGCCGAGCTCAACCCGCCGTCGAACGCGGACGTGAGCCACGACGGCCTCGTGTACTCGATCGCGACCGACACCGAGGTCATCACGACGATCGCCTTGCCGGCCATCGCGGACGCGGGCTTTGCGAACCGCAACGGCGAGGTGACGGGCTGCTACCCGAACCAGATCGGCTCCGTCACCATCGACGGCAGCTTCGCGTACGTGACGAGCACCTGCGCGTCGCCGCGCGGGCCGACGGGCGTGTTCCAGCCGAACGCCTGCACGCCGAGCGCCTTCGTCGACACCTGCCCGGACGCGCTGCAGACCTGCTTCAACGGCACCTGCGCGGGTGCCAACGTGTGCACGGCCGGCAACACCTGCCCGGGCGGCCTCGCCTGCATCGTGGACGCCGTCAACGGCAACCGCTGTCCGCCGGTCATCACCGACGTGAAGACGACGACCCACCCCGCCCTGCACGTCATCGACCTCGGGGACGACTCGATCGCGACGGCGACCACGCTCGACCGGCTGTTCGACGCCCCGGCCGTCGCCTCGGCGCGCATGCCGCTCCTGCCGACGGACATCGGTTTCCGGCCGGGGTTCGCCTACGTGACCGCGATGGGCGCGGACGCGGCCTTCCGCCTCACCGTGGCCAACGGCCTCGTGACCGCAGTCGGCTCGCCGATCAACGACTTCATCAACCTGCGCCGCCCGACGAACGACACCAACATCCGCCTGCCCATCGGCATCGCGGTCGCGAACGGCTCGGCGGTCGCGTTCGTGTCGAACGAAGGCACGCGCGACGTCACGGCGCTCGAGCTCAACGCGCAGGCGATCGCCGGCGACCAGGCGAGCGTATTCAGCATCCTCTCGGCCTCGGCGCTGCCGGCCTCGGGCTCGGCCGAGGAGACCGTGCTCCGCGGCAAGCGCTTCTTCGACACCGGCCTCGGGCGCTGGTCGCTCGCGGGCGGTGCCTGGGGCTCGTGCGCGGCGTGCCACATCGACGGGCTCACGGACAACGTGACCTGGTACTTCGCCCGCGGCCCGCGGCAGTCGACCTCGCTCGACGGCACCTTCGCCTCGCTCGACGGCACCGATCAGCGCATCCTCAACTGGAGCGCGATCTTCGACGAGGTGGCAGACTTCGAGCTCAACGTGCGCGGCGTGTCGGGCGGCGTCGGAGCGATCGTGTCCGCCACGAGCGCGCCTCCGGTCAACGCCGATCGCATCAACCTCACGAACAACGCGGCGCTCCCGGCGCAGGTGATCCTCCAGGGCTCGGCCGGCGACGCCGCCGACCCGGCCGGCGTCAGCGCGCACGCCCACAGCGTCATCGACGACTGGGCCGAGGTCACCGAGTACCTGAAGACCGTGCGCTCGCCGCGTCGCCCCGTGGGGCTCGTGGCGGCGGACGTGACCGCCGGCCGCACGCTCTTCACCTCGAGCGCCCAGGGCAACTGCGTGGGCTGCCACAGCGGCGCGAAGTGGACGATCTCGAAGGTGTTCTACACCCCGGGCGACGGTCCCAACGCCGGCCAGGGCGACCCCGCGGCGGGCTCGCTCGCGAACAAGTCCTGGAACGTGGCGCTGAACGGCTTCCCGGCCGCGCTCTTCCCCGCCGCCACCGCGGCCAACCGCGTCATGCGCTTCGGGGGCTCGCCCGGCCTCGAGCAGCTGCAGTGCACGCTCCGCCCGGTCGGCACCTTCGGCGTCGCGCCGGCCGCGGTCGGTATCGCGGAGGTGCGCGAGAACGGTGCCGCCGCACAGGGCAACCAGACCGACGGCAACGGCTTCAACGTGCCGTCGCTGCTCGGCGCACAAGTGGGCGGGCCCTTCTTCCACGCCGGCAACGCGCGCACGCTCGAGGAGGTGTTCGACGCGCTCTTCGCGGGCCACCACACCTCGGCCGTCGCGGCTGTGTTCGCGCCGAACGCGACCCAGGTGCGGCAGCTCGTCGCCTTCGTGCTGTCGATCGACGAGGACGAGGCGACGGTGGCCATCCCGGCCAAGGGCGCCTCGGGCGGCGACCTCTGCTTCTACCCCTGAGGTAGCGCGCAGAGGCCACGGGAGCGCGCTGGCGCGGCGCCGACGCGCTCCCTCAGCCGTCGTCGTCGGGCGGCCCTTCCGCGACCTCAGGCTGCGGCGCGTGGCTCGCGAGCCAGCGCCGCAGCTGGTTGCGGTGCAGACCGAGGCGGCGGGCGGCCCCCGAGACGTTGCCCTGCTCGGCGCGGAGGGCGGCCTCGACCTCGGTGGCCTCGAGGGGTCGGCGCGCCTCGACGGCGGCGCCGCCGGCCCCGGCGAGCGCTCGGGCCGCGGCCGGCGGGGCGACGGGCATGCCCGCGTGGACGTCGAGGAAGGTGTCGCCGACGACCGCCGCACCGGCGGCGACGGCGGCATGCGCGGAGCGCCGCACCTCGGCGACGAGCTCGCGCACGTTGCCGGGCCAGGGCCGGCCGAGGCACGCCTCGGCGAACAGCGGATGGATGCCGAGGTCGGGGCGACAGGCGCGCGCGGCTGCGTCGGCGAGCCACGGGACGTCCTCGAGCCGGCCGCGCAGCGGTGGCACGTGCACCTCGGGTCGTCCGATGCGGTAGTAGAGGTCCGTGCGGAACGCGCCCTCGGCGACCGCCTCGCGCAGCGAGTGAGCCGCCGCGCACACGACGCCGAAGTGCACGCTGCGAGCGCGCGTCGCGCCGAGAGGCAGCACCTCGCGCGTCTCGACCACGCGCAGCAGCTTGGCCTGCACGGCGGGGTCGAGCTCGCCGAGTTCGTCGAGGAACAGCGTGCCGCCGTGCGCCGCCTGCACGTAGCCCTCGGCGTCGGCGTCGGCGCCGGAGTAGGCGCCGCGGCGCACACCGAAGAACAGGCGCTCGGCGATGGTCGCCGGGATGGCGGCGCAGTTGACGGCGACGAAGGGCCCGCCGCGGCGCGGTCCGGCGTCGTGGAAGTGGCGCGCCACGAGCTCCTTGCCGACGCCGCTCGCGCCCACGACCGAGAGGGTCTCGCCCGCGCGCGCCGCGATCTCGACCTCGGACCAGGTGCGGCGCAGGCGCGGACCGAGCACCAGGCCGTCGCGCACCTCGACCGAGCCGCCGAGCAAGGGTCCGATGTCGCGCGCGAACAGGAGCAAGGTGTGCCCGATGCGCAGCACACACGGGGCGTCGGGCGTCACGCTGCCGACGACGCGGGCTCCGTCGACGAAGGTGCCGTTGCGGCTGTCGAGGTCGGTCACGCGAAAGACGCCGCCCTCGTGGCTCACGCGCACGTGCTCGCGCGACAAGCGCTCGTCGTCGAGCGCGACGTCGGCCCCGTGGCCCCGACCCACGAGCACCGAGCCCTCGAGCACCGAGATGGGCCGGAGCGCCGGCACGACGCCGAGCCGCTCGCCCGCTGCGACCGTGCCCACGAGCACGAGCCCCGGGATGGGCGCCTCGGAGGGACGGCCGGCGGCCCCGCTGTCGAGCGTGCCGGGCGTGGTCTCGCGCGTGCGGCGCATCGTCATGGATCGAGCCCCGGAGCGAACAGCGACGCGAAGGCGTCGGGAGCGCGTAGCACACCGGGCGACAGCTCTGCGAGCCCCGCGCGGCGGAGCTCGGCGCCCTCGCTGCCCCCGACGAGCGCGCCGAGCTTGAGTCGGGCGCACGCGGCGAGCAAGAGCGCGCGTGCCCCGTCGAGCCCCGAGACCGCCCGCCGCAGGCTCGCCTCCGCCGCGCTCCGGCGCCCCGCGAGCGCGAACGCCGCCGCCGACAGGAGCGTGGCGAGCGGGCGCGCGAGGAGCGAGCTCGTCCCGGCGAGCGCGCCGACGGAGCGCCAGGCGCGAGCGAGCAGCCACGGACGCCCGAGGCGCGCCACCGCGGCCATGGCGAGCTCGGTCCGGGCGCGCAGGTAGAGCGCGTCCACGCGGAGCGCCTGCACGCGCAGGAGCTGCGAGGCCCGGAGCAGGCGGAAGAGCTCCCCGACCCGCGCGAGGGCGCGCTCGGGGCGGCCTTCGTGGAGGTCGAGGTGCACGTGCGCGATGCAGGCGTCGTAGCGCGGCAGGTGGAAACGGTCCTGCGGGAAGAAGCTCTCCGCCTCGTGCACGATCGCCCGCGCACGCGCCGGCCCCTCGGTCACGAGCCAGGCGAGGTTCGCGTAGTGGGTCGCGACGCCGCTCGCGGCGTAGCGATTGTCGCGCGCGCGGTAGTCCCGGTAGAGCTCGGGCGCGCGCCGGCACACGAAGTCGAGCTCGCCGAGCTCGAGCGCCGCGTAGAGCGCGAAGTGCTGCACCGTGGCGACCTCCCAGGGAGCCTTGCCCGCGCGGTCGCGGAGGATCGGCTCGGCGAGCTCGCAGCTCTGCCGCGCCTGCTCGAAGCGCTGGCACAGCCCGGCGGCCACGCCGTGCGCCCCGATGGCCCGACCGAGCGTGAGCGGGTCGCCGTGGCGCCGCGCCAGGTCCTCGGCCTGGCGCAGCAACGTCGCGACCTCCGGCCAGGCGCGCTCGCCCCCGCCCACGCGCACCATCGCCTCGGCCGAGAGCGCGCGCACCACGCGCGCCGGGTCCCCGGCTCGGAGCGCCGCCCGGGTGAAGCGGCTCGAGTACTCCGAGGCCACGACCGGATCGACGAAACCGAGACCGGTCGACACCGCCCAGCAGACGTCGGCCTGCCGCGCCGCGGTGCCGCCGTCGTCCGCCCTCTGCGCGGCTGGCCAGGCGAGCGCCGCCCGGACGCGCGCCCGCGCCGCGAGGAGGCGCGGGATGCGCGCCGCGCC
Organism: Myxococcales bacterium; assembly: GCA_016212965.1. Taxonomy (GTDB): domain Bacteria; phylum Myxococcota_A; class Polyangia; order Polyangiales; family Polyangiaceae; genus JACRDA01. The sequence continues at coordinate 37 of JACRDA010000228.1, read as the reverse complement.
GCGCGCCGGCTCGGGCAAGCCGACCGCGCCGAGCACG
>JACRDA010000227.1 GCA_016212965.1 Myxococcales bacterium | reverse complement strand
GCGCGCGCCCGCCGCCGCGCGTGCCAGCACGCGGCGACCACGCGCCAGCGGCGCGACGCGGCGCTCGAGCAGGCCGACGTCCCCGTCGCCTGTGCCGCGCGCGGCCTCGACTGCGAGGCCCTCGTGAGCTGCGTCGAAGGCCGAGCGCGCCGAGGCCCCCCGAACGGGCCGAGGCGCGCTCGTTCAGCGGCGGGCGGCGCGCCCGCGCGCCCGGCGCGCGCGCAGCAGCCACGGCAGGAGGCCCGCGAGCGCGAGCCCGAACGGTACGTCGACCGAGCGGCCGGCGAGCGCGCAACTGCAGCCGCCATCCGCCCCGGGCACGTCGCCCGGATCGACGCCGCCGAGATCGGGTGGCAGGCCGTTGCCGCTGCCGCCCGCGCTCGTGGCGCCCGCGCCGCCGCCGCCCGCGCTCGAGCCGCCGGAGGCCCCACCGCCGCCTGCGCCGCCGGTCCCGGCCGACGCCTCGTCGTCGTCGTAGGGGTCCGCGCAGCCGGGATCGTTCGGGTAGTCGACCAAGGTGTCGCCGTCGTCGTCGAGGCCGTTCGCGCACGCGGCGTAGTCGGCCTCGCTCACGTCGTCGGCGGCCGTGCAGCCCGGATCGTCCGGGAAGTCCGTGAGCCCGTCGGCGTCGTTGTCGGCGCCGTCGCTGCACGCCGGCGGCCCCGACTCGTCCGTGTCGAGCAAGGACGCGCAGCTCGGGTCGTCGGGATAGTCCGTGAGCCCGTCGGCGTCGTTGTCGAGCCCGTCGGAGCACGCGGGCACGTCGGTCTCGTCGGGATCGAGCGCGTCGGTGCAGCCCGGATCGTCCGGGAAGTCCGTGAGCCCGTCGGCGTCGTTGTCGGTGCCGTCGTTGCACGGCGTGACGGCGCTCACCCCCTGTACGACCACGTCCGGCGAGCTCCGCAGGCTGACGATCTCGCCGGCCGACTGGGCCGTCGCGTGGAGGTGCTGGCCCGCGTAGAGCGTCGGGACGGCGGCGGTCCACGCGCCGCCCGCGCCGGCGGTGACGGGCGCCACGGAATTGCCGTTCACGTACAGCGTGATCGTGGCGCCGGGGCCCTCGGAGGTGCTGCCGTGGACCTGTGTCGCGCCGGCGAGCACCGGCGCGGTCACGACGGGCGGCTCGCTCCGCACGGCGTCGACGAGCAGCGGCGCAAGCCCGAAGGTCGAGTTCTCGACGTCGCGCCCGACGCCGTTGTCGCGGAACTGCGTCTGCAGATCGATCGTGTAGAGGCCGGGCGCCTGGCCCGCCGCGATGCTCGCGTCGAAGTCGACGACCAGCGTGCCGCCGTTGGCCGGCACCGCCGCGAGCCCCTGCGTGAAGGTCACCGCGTTGCCGGCGACCGTCGGATTGGCCACGTTCACGCCGTTGATCCGGGGCGTCGCGCAGCCGGGCGGCGGGCAATAGCCGAAGCCCGCCGGGAGCGTGACCTCGACATAGGAGGTCGCATTGAGCGTCGCCGGCCCGGTGCCGACGTCCGTCACAGTCGCCGTGTAATGGACGGTCGAGCCGGCGCTCGTGGCCGGCGGATCGCTCGGCGGCGTCGTGGTCACGGTCGCGGCGTGGTCGATGACGATGATCGCCTCGATGTCGGTCAGCGCCACGACCGAGAAGCCCGGCGCCGGGAGCTCGGTCGAGGTGTAGGTCGCGCGGTTCAGGGTCGAGAGCCCGTTGCCGGTGACGTTCATCTGCCACTGGAAGGTGTAGGCGTCGCCGGGCTGCAGGGTCATGGCCGGCCAGGTGAGCAGGCCATTGCCGACGGTCGGCGCGGGCCCCTGGAGCACGCCCACCCATTGCACGTCGCCGGGCACGAAGGTATCGGTGACGACCACGTTGGTCTGCGGGTTGACCGAGAGGTTCTTGCCCGTGATGGTGTAGGTGAGGGTATCGCCCGTGACCGCGAGCAGCTTGTCGACGGCGAGCTCGAAGAACAGGTTGAGCTGCACGCACGACGGCGAGGGCACGAAGTAGCGCCAGGTGTTGTCCTGGCCCTGCTGCGGCATCGCGGCGTCGCCGCCGAAGACCTCGGCGCAGTTGACGTCCGCGTTCATGGTCGGATCGAGCGGCAGAGCCAGGACGCGCAGCGAGATCTCCGCGTAGTACTCCTGCCCCACGATGAGCTCGCCTACGGCGTAGCGGACGGCATTCGTGCCGGCCGGCAGCGGGTTGTCGAGCGACAGGTCCCAGCCGGTATCGATGGGGAGGCCCGCGCGGATCGGCGCCCCGGCGCAGCTCTGGCAGTTGGTGGCACCGCCCGTGCCGATGGTGCTGCCGGCCGAGCGGATGCGCTGCCAGGGGCCGACCGGTCCGCTCGTCGCGGCGGTCTCGTCGTCGTCGAGCGCCGAGGCGCACCCGGGGTCGTTCGGGTAGTCCGAGAGCGAGTCGCCGTCGTTGTCGCCGCCGTCCGAGCAGCGCGGCGTGGCCACCTTCTCGAAGGGGTAGTGCGTGTCGGGGCCCGCCACCGCCGAGCCGTAGAGGAACGGCGTGTTGCCCTGTCCGTTCGCGACGACCGACCCGCCGTTGGCGCCGTACGCAATCGCCTGGAGCTGATCCCAGACGTTGTGGCTGTAGAAGGGGGGGCCCGCGAAGCCGAGGAAGTTGTCGAGCTGCCCCGCGCCCGTCGGCACGGGCGTGACGGCGATGCCGTTCTGCACGGTGATGAAGGAGTCGTCGGGGTTGCGGGCCGTGCGCGGGTCGGTGCTGAAGAAGATGCCCGTGTCGGCGTAGACCTGCGCGAGCGAGCCCTGCTGGAGGCCCAGGGCGTCGAAGCCGTTGTGGCGGCCGCGCGGACCCCAGCCGTCGTCCATGAAGCCGGGAGCCTTCGGAAAGACCGTGTTGCCGTCGCGGTCGATGAGCCGCGCGCCCACGACCTCGGTGTTCGCCGGCACGTACTCGGTGATGTAGCCGCCGGCGCCGCGCGTGGCGTTGTTCGGCAGGGCCGTGAACTGCAGGATGAAGGTGAGCACGTCGCCGACCTTGGCGGTCGTGTCGGTGCCCAAGCCGCCCGGCGTCGGGTTGCCCTGCGGATCGAGCAGCACCACCGTCTGCTGGCTGATGCGCTTGGCGGTCTGCACCTGCGCGACCGAGTGCGCGTGGGCGAACGAGCCGGCCGCGAGGCACAGGGCGGCGCCGACGAGCAGAGACAGGTTGCGTTTCATGGCGGCGCTCCTCCTCTTCAGTTCGGGATGGGCCCGCTCGCGCGCGGGACGATGATGTAGACGCCGCGCACGTCGAGCACCGTGACGGCGTCGCCGAGCACCTCGATGTCCGCGGCGAACAGCTGATCCTCGAGCGTCGAGGGCTGAAAATCGTTGAAGCCCTGCACGTCGAAGGTGACCGTGCTGCCGGGCGTCACGTCGAGGAACACGTCGCCCGAGATGGTCGCACCGGCGGGCGGCGGGGGGACCGGCGTGACGGCCTTGATGAAGTCGGCCGTGGTGTGACCCGGCGTCAGGACCTCGCCCTTCAGGCCCGCGGTCTGGCCCACCGTCTGGGTCGAGATGTCGAGCACGCCGAGCGTGGCGAGCTGCGCGACGGCGTCGACGATGAGCGTCCCGAGGCCCGTGCCGTCGGGCAGCACGTCGAACACGACCGGGCAGAGCAGGGTGCCGCCGACGTCCACGGGAGCGCGCGGCGCGCCCGCGACCCCGGTGAGACACTCGCCCGTCCCCGCGTCGGGCGGGATGAGCGCCTTGGTCGCGATGGCGAGGTCCTCGAGGTAGGCGCGCGGATCGTCCGGCGTGCCGACGTTCTCGAGGCTGTCGACGCCGATGACGCGCGCGCCAATCGCCTGGAGCGCCGCGACGGCCGCGTTCCGGTCGTGGGCGCCGTCGACGACGCCGGCGTAGTCGCTCGCCGCGTGCGAGGTCGCGTCGGTGATCTGGACGATGATCGGCAAGGAGTCGTGCCGGAAGCCGGCGCCGCCGATGCCGGGCGGAGCGAAGGGCAGGTAGCCGAGCGCCGGGATGCCGGTACCGCTCGCCCACTGGTAGAGTGCCTCGAAGCCGGCCTCGGGGATGTCGAGGCCGCCCGCGGCCGGCGGCAGGAGCGCGAGCCCGGCCGTCACCGCGGCGATGTCGGTCGTCACCGGACGGAGCAGCTCGTAGGGCTTGTCGCCGGGCAGGCCGAAGGGCGCGACCGGCATGTCCTCGAAGCGCCCGACGCCGAAGGCCGCGTCGCTCACGACGGCGGCGATGCCGGGCACGATCACCTGCTCGAGCGTCGCCTGCAGGGCCGTGATCTCCTGGCCGAAGGAGCCGGTCGTGTCCATCGAGAAGAAGATGTCGGCCTGCTTGACCGTGGTCGCGAAGTCGAGCGGACCGTTCTGCCCCGGCCCCTGGTACGGGAGCACGAAGTAGAAGTCGCCGGCCGGGATGTTCACGCTCGGGTCGTTGGGATCGCTGCCCGCGATGACCTCGACGACGTCGGGTGTGCCGTCGCCGTCCGTGTCGGCCAAGAGCGGCGAGGACTCGCCCGGATCGACGACGCCGTTGCCGTTCTTGTCCTCCTCGCGGTCGGGCACGTAGTCGTTGTCCGAGTCGAGATCGAGAAAGTCGGGCGCCCCGTCGCCGTCGGTGTCGCGCGCCGGGGTCGCGAGCTCGGCGTCGCCCGCCTCGAGCGCGTCGGCGATGCCGTCGCCGTCGGCGTCGAGGTCGCGGAAGTTGGCGCTGCCGTCGCCATTGAAGTCGATCCCGCCCTCCTCGGCGTCGGCGATGGAATCGCCGTCGGCGTCGAGATCGAGGTGGTCGAAGAGGCCGTCCCCGTCCGTGTCCACGGGCGCGAAGGCCGCGTCGAGCTCGTCCGTGTCGTCGATGGCGTCGCCATCCGAGTCGAGGTCGCGGTAGTCGGGCGTGCCGTCGCCGTCGGTGTCGACCGGGGGGGTCGCGAGGTCGGCGTCGCCCGCCTCGAGCGCGTCCGACAGGCCGTCGCCATCCGAGTCGCGGTCGCGCGCATCCGGGTAGGCGTCGCCGTCCGTGTTGCGGGCCTCGGTGCTGCCCTCGTCGGCGTTCGAGATGGTGTCGCCGTCGTCGTCCCCCTCCGGAGCGCCGCCGGTCCCGGCGTCGTCCGCGGTGCAGCCGACGAACAGGGCGAGCAGGGCGACCCACAGAGGCTTCCGCCGTCGGGAGAATTTTTCGACCGCCATGGATGCGAGAACACCAGAGCGAGCCCGAACAGGGCAACCCGTTTTCGCTCGGCGCGCACGATGGGCGCGGGAAGCGTGTTCGGGCCGAACACGCGCGCCTGCCCGCCCTGCCCGGTCGGGGCTACGCTCGCGGCGTGTACCAGCAGGACCTCATCAAGCGGCAGCTCGAGCTCTTCCGGCAGGCGCTCGCGCGCCTCGTCGCGCGCCGGCAAGAGGGGGAGCTCGACCTCGCGCGCGACGAGGCGCGGCAGGCCTACGCTGCGCTCGGCATCGACGCGAGCTTCCTCGCGCTCGACGCCGCGACGCTGGTGTCGCTCGTGTCGAGCCGCGACAAGCTCGCGGCCCTGTGCGAGCTCCTCGACGAGGAGGCGCGCGTCGAGCGCGCGGGCACGGGCGCGAAGCGCGCGGCGAGCCTCGAGGCCCGGGCGCGGGAGATCCGGGAGGCAGCGGGCCTCGCTCTGCCGGCACGACCGCCGACCGCGTGAGCCGCCGGAGCGAGCGCGACCTCAGGGACTGCCCGGGGAGCGCGCGCTCTCTGCCCGGCAGCGCGCGACGAGCTCGGCCTCCGCGGGGGCGAGCCGCGCGCGCGAGACGTGCGGCGCATCGAGCCCGAAGTGCGCGTACCACGCCGCGCGCTCCGCGCCGCGGCCTGCCTCGTCGGCGCGCTCGGCGAGGAGCACGACCGCCGCATGCTCGACGGCTCGCTCCGCGGCCGCCGGCCCGGTCGCGCCCTCCGCGACGCGCGCGACCTCGAGGACGCTCGCCTCGTGCGCGGCCTGCCACGCGACGTGCGCGACGTCCGGCCCGGGATCGTCGCAGGGCAGGCCCGTCCAGATCTCGGCGAGCGCGTGCGACCCCGGGGTCGGCGCGAGCGGGCGACGTCGCACGCGCCCGCGCAGGCGCAGGGCCCGGCGCGGCACGACGTCCACGCGCGCGAGCAGCGGCGCGACCGGCACGAGCGCCGCGAGCGCTGCCTCGAGCGCTGCGCGCTCGCGGGGCGCGAGCACGGCAGGGGGCAGCGCCGCGTGGCTCGGGGCCTCGAGCAGGGCCGCGCAGCGCAGGAGCTCGAGGCCGGCGAGCTCGACGGCGGGCGCGGCCGCGAGGCCGGCTAGGGCCGCGCGGCACGCGACTTCGGCCGGGGGCTCGCGCGCGAGATCCGCGAGGTCGCGCTCCGCGCACGCGCCCGCGGCCTCGGGCGAGGGGAAGAGCCACGCGACGAGCTGCGCGCGCGCGAGGGCCGCGTGGCTCGGCAACAAGACGGCGAGGGCGGCTGCGTCCTCGGCGAGCGTGCGCGCCCCGGCCCGCCCGAGGTGACGCGCGGCGAAGGCGACGTAGGCCGGGTCGTACACGCTCGCCGCCCGGTCGGCCGTGCCCGCGACGTGCGCGAGCACGTGCAGGACGAGGTCGGGCCAGGCGTGGTTCGGGCACAGCACGGGCACGCGGGCATTGTAGTGTGGGCGCGCCCGCCGCGGGCACACGAGCCGCGACGTGCACGAAGCCATGCTGCTCGACTGGTTCTGGGCCTTCCTCTTCACCGAGGTCGTGGAGATCCCGATCTACCTCTACGCGCTGCGGCGCCAACCCGCGCGCTGGCCGGCGCGCCTCGGCGTCGCGTTCGCGGCCAGCGCCCTCACCCACCCGCTCGTGTGGTTCGTGATCCCGCCGCTCGTGTACGCGGTGTGCGACGCGTCGCTGACGGGGAGCTACGTGGCGTTCACCATCGTGGCCGAGGCCTTCGCCGTCGGCGTGGAGGCGGCCTACCTCCGGGCCGACGGCCTGCAGCGCGCGTGGGCCTGGTCGCTCCTCGCGAACGCCGCGAGCGCCGGCCTCGGGCTCGGCCTGCGCGCGCTCGTGGGCTGGCCGTGACGCGTGCCGCCGCGGCGAGCGCTATGCTGCGGGCGCCATGACCACCGGGCTCGTCTCCGGCTCCGAGGACAACCGCCGCGGCTTCCGCCGCATCGTGATCCTGCTCATCCTGCTCGTCACGATGCCGACGGTGCTCCTCTTGGCGGCGGGCATCCTCATCCTCGTCCTCTGGGCCGGTCCGCAGGGCATCGTCTTCGGCGTGCTCCTCATGGCGCTCGTCGCCTGCATGGTGACGGGCATCGTGCTGTCGCTCGTCTTGCTGCGACGCGAGGCGGCGCTGTCGCGGCTGCAGCTCGACTTCGTGTCGAAAGTGAGCCACGAGCTGCGCACGCCGCTCACCTCGATCCGCATGTTCGCGGACATGCTCGAGCAGGCCGAGCCGAGCGAGCGCAAGGTGTGCATCGAGGTCTTGCGGCGCGAAACGGGGCGGCTGTCCGACCGCATCGAGCGCCTGCTCGACTGGGGGCGCATGGAGGCGGGCCGGCGCGTCTACCACCCCGAGCCCGACAGCGCCGAGAACGTGATCGCCGACACGCTCGCCGCCTTCTCGGCCAACACCATGGGGCGCGACCGCCCCATCCTCGTCGACGTGCAGGGCCCGCTGCCGCCGCTGCGCGTGGACCGGGCGGCGCTCGTGGACGCGCTCGTGAACCTCCTGTCGAACGCCGACAAGTACTCGCGACCGGGGAGCGAGATCGAGCTCAGTGCCAGCGCCGACGGCAAAAGCGTGCGCTTCGCGGTGCGCGACCACGGCGTCGGCATTCCGCGCCGCGAGCACCGCAACATCTTCGAGAAGTTCTACCGCGTGGACGACCGGCTCTCGCGCGCGGTCGAGGGCTCGGGCCTCGGTCTCGCCATCGTGCGGCACGTGGCGCATGGGCACGGCGGGCGGGTCGAGGTCGAGAGCGAGCCCGGCGAGGGCAGCACCTTCACCATCGTGCTGCCGCGGGGCCGGGAGCCGGCCCCGTCGACGCCGCCCCCGGCGGCGGTGGCGCGCGCCGGCGCAGGAGCAGACCCGGACGCCGGGATCGGCTAGAGAGGCTGCGTGAACGACCGAGCGCGCATCCTCGTCGTGGAGGACGATCCGTCGATCCTCCTCGGCCTGCGCATGAACCTCGAGCGCGAGGGCTACGAGGTGCACGGCGCCGAGGACGGAGAGCACGGCCTCGCGCTCGCGTGCGGCGGCGGCTGGGACCTCGTCATCCTCGACATCATGCTGCCGGGGCTGAACGGCTACGAGATCCTGAGCTCGCTCCGCGGCCAGAGCATCAAGACGCCGGTGCTCGTGCTGTCGGCGCGCACGGCCGAGGTCGACAAGGTGATGGGGCTCGACCTCGGCGCCGAGGACTACATCACCAAGCCCTTCAGCGTGGGCGAGCTCCTGGCGCGAGTGCGGGTCGCGCTGCGGCGCCAGAGGACCGAGCCGCCGACCTGGCGCTTCGGCGACGTCGACGTGGACCCCTCGACGCGCGTCGTGCGGCGCGCCGGTGCGGTCGTCGAGCTCACGGCGACGGAGTTCAAGGTGCTCGCGGCGCTGGTGCGCGCGAGCGGGCGCATCCTCACGCGCGAGCAGATCTTCGAGGCCGTGTGGGGCGCGCGCCACCACGGCACCCAGCGCACCATCGACAACTTCGTGGCGCAGCTGCGCGCCAAGCTCGACGACACCGACGCGCCGCGCCACATCCTCACGGTGCGCGGCGTGGGGTACCGGCTGGCGCCGTGAAGCGCCTCGGTGGCAAGCGATGCCCGGGTAGTATGCTCGCGTCATGATGCGACCCGGGGCACGGCCGGTGGTCCTGATGGCGCTCGTGGTGGCGGCGTGCGGCCGCGGCGACGACGGGCCGAGCACGAAGGACCGGCCCGGGACGGCCGCGAGCCCCGCGACGAGCACGGCCTCGGGTACCGAGCGCGAGCCGGTGGGGAATCTCACGCCGAACGACCTGCTCGCGCAGGGTACGCCGACCCTCGTCGTCGGCACGCTCGGCGACGACGCGGCCGACCGCGCGATCGTCGCGCAGGCGCGGCTGCTCCGCGAGCTGTTCGCCGGCGCCACCATCGTGCCCGACACGTCGATCGACGTCGCCGCGGGCCCGTCCGCGTGGCCACCCAACCCGATCCTGTACGGCGGCGCGCACATGAACGCCGTGGTCGCCGCGCTCGGCGACGCGCTGCCGCTCCACGTCGGCGCCGCGCGCATCGCGGTCGGCGGCGAGACCTACGCCAGCGGCGGCGACCGCGTGATCGCGGTGGTCCCCGCCGGGACGAATCACCCGGCGTTCCTGCTCTACGCGGGCATCGGCACGCCGGGCGTCGTCGAGATCAACTCGATCCGCCACGGCACCGATCCGCTGCTGATCGCCGACGTGCACGGCCGGCTGCAGGCCGGGACCTGGGTGCGCGGCGCCGACGGCCAGGTGACCGCGAAGCTCGGGGCGCGCGCGCGGCGGATCGCGTGGCGGATCGTCGAGCGCGCGGTGGCCGGCGTCACGCTACGCGTGGCGTTTCCCGAGCAGCTCGCGGCGGCGGCGGACGAGGCGGCGGTGGTCGACGCGGTCGTGCGCGGGATCACGCGCGCGGTCGAGCGGCTGAAGGTCGCCGCGCCGCCGACGACCACCGTCTACGTCTACCCGGACCGCAACAGCAAGGAGACGCTCACCGGCGACAAGGGCGATGGCCACGCCGTCGCCTCCGGCGCCGCGCTCCACGTGATTCGCTTCGATCCGCGGCCGGGCGGCGGCATCGAGCAGCTCGTCGCCCACGAGGGCACGCACGCGATCACCCTGCAGCAGTGGGGCCCGGCCGGATCGTCCCTGGTCGGCGAGGGCCTCGCGGTGTGGGCCTCGGGCCAGTACGGCGGGACCTCGCTCGTCGATTGGCAGCGCAAGCTCGGCGAGCGCCCGGCGGCCGCGACCCTGCTGCCGGTGAAGGTGTTCCGGAGCAAGCCCGAGGCCGAGACGTACCCGCTCGGCGGGCTGCTCGTCACCGTCGCAGTCGAGCGGGTCGGGCTCGACCACGTGCGTGACCATCTGTTCGGCGCGACCGCCGAGACCTGGGCCGACGCCTGCAAGGCCGCCGGCACCACCGCCGAGGCGCTCGACGCAGCGGTGGCGGCGCGACGCTGACAGGTGCCGCGTCTCGATTCGAGACGCGGGGACCACGCGGTGCCGTGGTCTCGGGACGGTGACGCTCAGTCGCTGCAGAGCGGGTCGGCCGGGTTGCACTTCGGCTTGCCGCCGCCGCCGGCGCTGCCGGCGCAGGCGAGCACCTCCGGGCAGGTCGCCCGCTCGGCGCACGCGGTCTTGAAGCCCGCGGGGGCCTTCTGGCACTCCATGCCCGGGTCGCCGCCCACGCTCGGGTTCGCCGCGATGGTGCACGCGGCGAGGCGCGCGCAGTGCGCGATGGTGTCGCCCGGCGCGGGGAGCCAGTAGGCGTCCGGCGGCACCAGGAAGGAGGGACGCGTCTGGCCGCGCACCGGCAGGGCGCCGCACACGGGCTGCGGGTTGCTCGAGCGCACGACGGCCTTCAGCATCGCGGCGAGGCGGTTGCACGTGCCGCCGTCGGCGCAGCGGGCCACGAGCACCTCGGCGTTGTCGGTCTCGATGACCTCGAAGTAGACCTGCCCGGGGCCGCTCGGCCGCGTCGTCACGACGGTGAACTGGGGGTTGGCCAGCAGCGCCTGCCGCGTCCACGGCCAGTGGTAGGTCGCGCCCGCGCTCAGCGGCGCGTTGGCCGCGATGACGGACGCGTCGGCACAGCTGTCCGGGATGGCCCGGATCGCGCCGAGCGCGTAGGAGCCGCCGCCCGTGGGCGGCGCGACCGGGGTGCCGCCACCGAGCGTGTGGCCGCCGGGGTTGCCGCCGGGGGTGCTGCCGCCGACGCCGCAGCCCACCTGCGCGAACTGCTCCTTCGTGCCCTCGAGCGCCTGCTGGCAGGCCTGCTCGAGCATGCCCTGCCCCATGCCCGCGAGCTGCTGGAACTGCGCGCGCGCCTGCTGCGCGGCCGAGCGCATCTCGCCCTGCATCTCGGCCGGCACCTTCTGCGCCATGCAGTCGAGCCCCGACAGGAGCTTCTCGCAGGTGGGCGGCAGCGCGCCACCGCCGCCCGTCGGCGGCCCGCCGAGCGCCATGCCGGTCGGCGCGCCGGGCGTGCCACCGGCGGCGCACAGGGCGTCGATCTGCGGCATCTGCTGCTTGCACGCCGCCGCGAGCTCGCCCTTGACCATGTCGCCGCCCATCGCGAGGGCCTGCTTCAGGGTCACCTTCTGCTGATCGAGCATCGCCGCGGCGGGGCCGGCACACTTCGCGACCTTCGCGAAGAGCTCGTCGCACTCCGGGATGCCGAGCGCCTCGCCGCCGCCCGCCGCCGGGGGCTGGCCGCCGCTCAGCAGCCCGGCCAGGGGCGGCAGCGTCGCGGCCTTGCCCGACTCGAGCGGCTTCGGGGACTCCGCGACCGCGCCCGACGCGCCCGGCGCGCCCGACGCGCCGGGGGTGGACGCCGCGGGGCCGCTCGCCGCCGGAGCCGCCGTGCCGGTCGCCGCCTGCGTCGCGGTCGCCGTGTCGGCGGACGCATCGCCCGACGCCTTGCCGCACGCGCCCGACGCCACCACCGCGAGCACGAGGCCCACGGACCCAACCACCGCTCTACGCACGCTCATCCTTCGAGTCCTCCGCATCACCGAGATTCGGGGCATTGAAGCCGGGCGGCGGGCGCGCCGCAAGCGCCTCCGGTCCGACCCTCACCCGAGCGCCGCGGGAGCGCGAGCCGGGCGCTCCGTCCCATGAAGCGCCCCTCGGCCTTCGACACACCGAGCGCCCCGCTCGCCCGCCGTTGCCAGAGCTAGACCCACGGGATACCGTGACCCTATGCGGTGGCTGCGACTCGTGGTGCCGTGCTGCGCTTGGCAGGCGTGCACCTTGCCGGAGGCGCAGCTCGCGGCTGGCGGCGCGGGTGGGGCCGCGAGTGGGGCCGCGGGTGGGGGGGGTGGCGGCAGCTCGCCGTGCGACCTCGCCGACGGGCCGTACGGGATCCACGGGCTTCGGTTCGGCGCCCTCGAGCCCTATGCCGCGTTCCAGTCGGGCGAGCGCGAGGGCAGCTTGTCGCCGACCGGCCTGCGGTTCATCCAGAACAACGCCGCGTTCTCGCTGCGCGAGTACACGCGCGGATCGCTGACTGACGAGTCCTGGGCGATGAGCACGTGGACCGTCGCGTACTTCGACGTCCAGGTTCGCTACGCCAACGAGGATCTGGGTCTCTTCGCCTGCCACGGAGGCGAACAGAAGTGCGGCTTCTACTGGCGCGCGTCGACCGACGTGCCCTTTGGCTACGACAACGACTTCGCGTTCCTCAGTCTCCCACCCTTCGACGTCCTCATTTCCGGGGGTGGCGCGGCTGACTTTGCGTTCACGACGACGCCCGACGGGCGCTTCCTGGCGTTCTCGTCGAATCGCCTTTCGGCTCTCGAGGACGTGCCTGCGGGACCGCTGCCCGACGGAATGGAACTGTGGACCGCGGAGCCGAACAATCCGGCGAACCCCGAGGCGAGCTACAAGGCGCTCGTCGCCCAGACACTCGCGAGCTCGCCCTCCAGCCAGGATCTTCCGCGCTGGTTCTCCGACGATGCCCTCGCCATCGTCCTCGCCTCGAAGATGCCCGGCGAGGCGTCGCGGGATGTCTACCTCGCGTCGCGCTCGTCGACGGCGGGGCCGTTCGATGCCCCGGAGAGGATCCTCAGCGTCCCCAGCGCCGACGAGGACGGCTTCACGATGCCGTCGCTGGAGACGATCGTCGCCCACGGCAACCGGGGGTACGGCTACCTGCGGCGTGGCCTCGATCCGGCGATGACCTGGTATCGGTTCGAGGTCTGCGTCGGGGTGCCCGCGCCCTGACCGCCGCACGCGGCCCTTCGAATCGGCGCCGCGAGGCGATATGTTCGTCGGGGTGCTGCGTACCGCTTGCTGGACCGCGCGGGGAGCCATGGGCGCCGCGCTCGCGCTCGCGTGCAGCACGCAGGCGACGAGCGACACCGGCTACCAGAACCTCGGCGGCGGCGGCGCCGGCACGAGCACGAGCACGAGCACGACGACCGCGAGCGGCACGACGAGCACGACGAGCACGACGACCGGCGCGGGCGGCGCCGAGCCCGACGGCAAGGGACCGCCCTACCCCCTCGTGCTCGCCCACGGCTTCTTCGGCTTCGAGGACTTCGCCGGGCTCGGTTTCGTCGACTACTTCTGGCACGTGAAGCCGCACCTCGCGAGCGTGGGCGAGATCGTCTACACGCCGGCGGTCGATCCCTTCAACGACTCCGCGTTCCGCGGCGAACAGCTCGCGCTCGCGATCTCCGGGATCCTCGCGCACACCGGCTACCGCAAGGTCAACCTCGTCGGCCACTCGCAGGGCGGCCTCGACGCGCGCTACGTCGCGCACGTGTACCCGGACATGGTGGCGTCGGTCGTGACGCTGCAGACGCCGCACGCGGGCACACCCATCGCCGACATCGCCCTCAAGGTGCTGAGCGACCCGAGCCTGAACGACGTGCTCGACCTCTTGCTCTTGCTCGCCGGCCAGCCGCTCTGGAACCAGATCGGCGACACCACGAGCCTCGCCAAGCCGATGTACCTGTTCTCGCAGCAGGGCATCGCCGAGTTCAACGCGACCTACACCGACCAGCCCGGCATCTACTACGCCTCCGTCGCCGGCCGCAGCAGCCACGACCCGGGAGGAGCGGACTGCGAGGGCGGCAGCGCCGGGTTCATCGCCGCCACGAGCGGCTACCTCGACCCCATCGAGCCCCTGCTCGCGGCGACCGCGGCCGTGCTCGGCGGCGGCCCCGGCGAGAGCATCCCGAACGACGGCCTCGTGCGCGCGCGCGACGCGAAGTGGGGCGAGTTCCTCGGCTGCGTGCCCGCCGACCACATGGACCTCATCGGTCACCTGTTCGGCGACGCCCCGGGCGGCACCAACCACTTCGACTACCAGGCGTTCTACGTCAACCTCGTGGCCTGGCTGCGCCACCAGGGCCTGTGAGCCGCCTGTAGCCTCAGGCGTCGTCGTGCTCGAGCAGCCACTCGGTGGCGCGCTCGACGCTCTCGGCGTACGAGAGACCGTAGTAGAGGAACAGCGGCGCGATCGGCAGGGCGCGCAGGCCACCCTCGTCGACCTCGTAGGCGCGCACCGAGCTGCGCAGCAGGCCCGCGAGCAGCGGCTCGCCCCAGTGCCGGCGCCCCTCGATGACGTCGCAGAGGTGCGAGCCCGCGATGGCGTCGAGCACGTCGTACTCGGGGTCGAGCGTGGCCTCGAGCGTCGCGTGTCCGGGCGCCACGCGCAGGGTGTAGCCGTCGACGTGACCCGGGAACACGACCTCGAGCGCGAGCGCGAGCGGACGTGTGCAGCCGAGCGCCGGGTACGCCTGGGCGAGCGCGGGCACGAGCGCCGTCCGCAGCCAGGCGGCGACGAGCGCGCGCGCGTCGGGCTCGCGCCGCGCCCCGAGATCCGGATCGACGAGCGCGGGCAGCTCGAACGGCCGGAAGAGCGGCGCCACGTCGGGCCCGAGGGGCTCGACGAGCGCGCGTCCCCCCTCGGGCTCGTGCTCGACCGCGCCGCCCGCCACGCGGTAGCGCCCGCCGACCGTGGCCGGCAGGCAGCGCGTGCCCGGCACGCGCGCCGCCGCGTCGCGCAGGAAGCGCGCCTGCGACACCGGGTAGACGAGCCGGTTCATCGCCGCGTAGCGCGGCGCGTGGCAGCTGCCCGCCGCCCCGGGCACGAGCGCGCGCGCGCCGAGCGCCGCCAGCTCCTCGAGGCCGGCAGCGTACTCGGCCTGCGGGAAGCCGGCCGCCGCGCCGGTCGTCGCCTGCACCTCGCAGAGCGGCTGCCAGCGCACGAGCGCGAGCGCGAGCGCGAGCGGGTCGAGCCCGAGCGCGGCCCCGCTCTCGGCGAGCATCGCGCGCACGCCCGCGGGCCCGTCGAGCACGGTGTCGACCTGGTTCCAGGCGACCCCCGCGTCGCACGCCACCATCACGCCCCACTCGACGTCCTCGGCGCGCGAGGGCGTGGTCACGAGCCGCACCCCGTCGAGCTCGATCCGCTGGCGCGGCGCCACGAGCTCGACCCGGCGAAAGCCGAGGCGCCGGCAGGTGCGCGCCACGAGGTCGTCGCCCGTGACGACCACCGTGTCGGCGTCGAGCGCGCACAGGCGCCGCAGGCTGCGCACGTCGAAGTGGTCCGGGTGGCGGTGCGAGACGAGGACGTAGTCGGCGCGGAGCGCCGCGGCGTCGACCCGGCGCGGGGGCACGACGGTGAAGACTCCGCCGTCGTGCAGATCGTCGAGCAGCGGGTCGAAGCACAGGCGCAGGCCGGCCGCCTCGAGGTGCCAGCCCGCATGACCGAGGTACACCCAATCCATGCGGGCGCGAGCCTTCCCACGACCGCAAGGCCGCGGGAAGGCCGATCGTCCGGCGCCGCCCGGGCGCGCTCGCGCCGAGCACGCTCCCGGCGGTGCGGGCCCTTGACCGGGCCGGGGTGCGCGCGTTCGATGGGGACGCCATGGTCGCGAGACACGCGGCACGCGTCGCACGCCCGAGCCCGCGGGCGGTGGACTGGCTGTAGAACGGGTCGGGGCAGAGCCCTACAGCGGAACGACGCAGGCGATGCCGGCGCAGGCGTTCGAGCCGAGCGCGCTCACGGCCTCGACACAGGCGGAGTCCCACGCCACGCAGCAGCAGTGCGGCAAGGCGGCGCACACGTCCGCGACGCACCCGAGCGAGGTGATGGCCGGGCACGCGACGCCGTTGGGGTCCGCGGGCAACGGCGCGCCCTGGGCGCAGAGGTCGTGACACCCCGCCGCCACGCACGCCTGGCAGGCGGCCTCGAAGCACGCACTGCCCGAGCAGCAGTCCTTCTCCGAGTCGCACGGCGTCGACAGCGCGGCGCACCCGCACTTGCCGGCGGCGCACCCTCCGTCGCAGCACTCGACGTCCGTGAGGCAGTCCGAGCCCTCGAGCGCGCAGCACGCCCCGCCGACGCACCCTCCGCCGCAGCAGCCCGAGGGATCGGCGCAGAGCGCGCCGGCGGCACTGCAGCAGTAACCGAGGTCGGTCGAGCAAGCGAGATCGCCGCAGCAGGGCTGCCCGCCGGGCGCGCAGGGGTCGAACGGCAAGAGGCAGTTCACGGGCTCGACGCACAGGCCGTCCACGCACAGCGCCGAGCAGCACTGGTCGGACGTGTCGCACGACTCCTGCGGACCGCGACAGCTGCAATGCCCGGCGCGGCAGGTGTCCGAGCAGCACTCGCCGTGGGCGCCGCACTGCTCGCCCTCTCCGAAGCAGGTGATGGTGCACGTGCCCGCCGGGCCGCAGTTGAAGCTGCAGCAGTCGCTGTCGAAGGTGCAGGTCGCGCCGAACTCCTGGCACGACTGCCCGCCGCAACCGAGCTTCACCTCGCCCGTCCCGCCCACGTCCGCGCCCGTGGCGACCGGCGTGCAAGAACCGCTGCAGCACTCCTCGGCGCTCGAGCAGGTCACGCCGTCCACGGCGCAACAGCGCCCGCCCTCGCACGCGCTCGCGCCCTGCGAGAAGCCGCAGCAGTGCTCGAGCTGCTGGCAGGCCCCACCCGCCACGCCGCACACCGGCGGGCGATCGAGACACAGCTTGCCCGCGGTGCAGGTGGCGAGGCACAGCCCGCCGTCGAAGCCCGCGAGCCATGGCCCGACCTCTTCCGGGTCGGCCGCGTCGAGCGCCTGCGACAGGTGCTGCTCGCACGCCACGAACCCGCCCGGATAGCAGTCGGACAAGAGCCCGCACAGCTCGCCCACCGTGTTGCGATAACCACCCACGCCGAGCACGCCCACGCACGCGGACAGCAGCGTCCCGCTCGCGAAGGCGACGAGGGCAGCTCTCCGCACGGGCTCCACGAGCAAGAAGTACCACCGGTGGGCCGTGGACTCACGACCGTTCGCGCGCGCCGGAACGCGTGGAGCCCCCGACGCGAGCCCACAAAAACGCAAAGGCCGCGGTGGCGGCCTTCACGCGGCCCGCGGTGACTCACGCCACCGCGGGGCGCTCGCGACGGTTCGGGTTGCGCGCGTCGGTCAGAGACCGCCGCCCGCCGACGAGGGGTTCTCGAGGATGTGCGGAACGCCGCCGCAGAACACGACCGGGTTCGGGATGTCCGGGTAGGCGATGAGCACCTTGCGAGCGAGCTCGTTGCAAGTGGCGCCGTGACCGCACTGCGCGGTGTACGCGGTCGTCGGGCCGTTGTTCATCTTGTACTTCACGTCGAACTGCTTGAACGAGATCTTCTGCGAGATCATCGGCTCGTACTCGGGCACCACCGTCCAGTGCGGGTGGACCTTGACGACGCCGGCGATGGCTTGCCAGTAGACCTCGTGGTTACCGGTGTTCGACGCCATGAGGATGGCGAGTGCGTTCATGCAATTGTCGACGGTCGTCTTGACCGAGCCGGCTGCCACCGGTGCGGTCGTCACGCCCAGCGCAGCTGCCGCCGCACCTACCGTCACGAGTCCAAGTAACATCTTCTTCATGAACCCCTCCACGGGTTGATGAGTTCGGTGGACGGGTTCGTCCACGCGCGCCCACAATACGGCGGAGCCGTTCGTGTGGCAAGCCGCAATCCCTCAGTCGATGCGCGAAATTTTGCGCGAGACTTAAGGTTCTACTTCAATAACATCGACGGCACGAGCCGCGCCGCGCGCTCACAGCAGCTTCGAGAGCGTCTCGCCGATGTCGGCGAGGCTGCTGCTGCCGGAGCCGCCGCTGCGCTCGCGCTCACGCTCGCGCTCCATCTCGCGCTCGCGCTCCGAGTACGAGCTCGAATCCGAGCTCGAGCGATACCCCGAGCGGAGCTCGTCGGGCACCGGCGTCGCGCCCTGCTGCGGTCGGTAGTCCTCGCGGTGGCGCTGCGCCTCGCGCTCTCGATCACGATCACGATCTCGATCCCGATCGCCACCCTGGCCCGTGATGCTCGCAATGGCGTTCTTGCCGAAGTCGGTCTCCGTCGCGACGTAGGCGAGGCCCGCCACGGCGGCCACGCCGCCCGCGGCCGCGAGCGCCGTCCCCGTGCCCCAGCCCTGCTTCGCGACACCCGGCGTCGTCTGGAAGCCGCCCGGCTGCATCATGCCGGGTTGCTGCATGCCCGGCTGCATCATCCCCGGCTGCTGCTGCATCATGCCGGGTTGCTGCATGCCCGGCTGCTGCATCATGCCGGGTTGCTGCATGCCCGGCTGCTGCATCATCCCCGGCTGCATCATCCCCGGTTGCTGCATCATGCCCGGTTGCATCATGCCGGGCTGCTGCATCATGCCCGGTTGCATCATGCCGGGCTGCTGCATCATGCCCGGCTGCATCATGCCGGGCTGCTGCATGCCCTGCGCTGGCGCGCCGCCCCCGAAGAACGAGCTCGCGGCTTGCGCGAACGGGCTCGCCTGCTGCGGCGCCGCGCCGAAGCCAGCCACCGCGCCACCGAAGCCGACGGGCGCGCTCACCGCCGGCTGCGCCGGTTGCGGCGCGATCATCGCCGCGGCTCCCCCGAAGGGCGCGCCCGGCTGCGGCATCCCCTGCGCCATACCAGGCTGCCCTCCGTACTGCGGAGCCATCCCCGGCGGCGCGTGCTGCGGCTGTGTCGCCTGCATGCCCGGCGCGGCGTAGGCCTGCGGACCCATCGGCTGCTGAGCCATCGGCTGCTGAACCATCGGAGCTTGCCCCATCGGCATGCCCATCGCGGGCTGGCCCATCGGCGCTTGCCCCATCGGCATGCCCATCGGCGCTTGCGCCATCGGCATGCCCATCGCGGGCTGACCCATCGGCGCCTGCGGATACGAACCGCCCGCCCCTTGGGGGTAGCCGGCCTGCGCCTGCCCCGGATAGCCCTGCGCCGGCGCACCCGGCTGACGAGGCAGCGAGCGCATCACGCGGCCGAGCTCGTCGCGATCGAACCAGATGCCGTGCTCGCGACAGCCGTCGACGAAGAGGCCCGCCTGCTCGACCGGCACGCGCTCGAGGGCGCGCTGGCACACGGGACACCCGGCCGCCTGGTTCTCGTCGACGCGCACGCGCGCCTGCTGTGCCGCGGCGTCCGACGCGCCCATGGCCTCGGTGTCGATCGACTCGAGCACGCGGCGGCTCCCGGCCTGATCGAGCCACACCCCACCGCAGCCCGGACACCCGTGGAGGACGAGGCGCGAGGCAACGTGCGCCTGCAGCGGCTGACGACAGCGAGGGCAGAACATGCGGCGCATGATGACACGGCGCGGCCGCGCGCAAAGCACCTCGGAGGGAGTTGGAAATGTTTGCATACACACGCCGAGTCGGGTAGAAAAAATTGCGCGCCCGTCCCGCCCGCCTCGCCGAGGCGCGCCGCCCCCCTGGCGCCTGCAACCGGAGCCCGCCCGCCATGCGCCGCATCCTCGTGGTCGACGACGAAGAGAGCCTGCGGCTCGTCCTCAAGACGTTCCTGAAGCGCCACGGCTACGAGGTCGAGACGGCCGAGAACGGCGAGCAGGCGCTCGCGCTCGTGGAGACCTTCGGGCCGGACTTCATCCTTACCGACGTGCGCATGCCCAAGATGGGCGGGCTCGATCTGATGTCCACGCTCAAGGCCAAGGGCGATCCGGCGACCGTGATCGTCATGAGCGCCTACGGCAACGTCGAGCTCGCGCTCGAGGCCATGAAGGCGGGCGCCTACGACTACGTCCACAAGCCCTTCAAGAACGACGAGGTGCTCCTCGCCCTGCGCAAGGCCGAGGAGCGCGAGATGCTGCGGCGCGAGAACCGCGCGCTGCGCCAGGAGGTGCTGAAGGAGGCGAGCTTCGAGCAGATGCTGGCCAAGAGCCCGCAGATGCGCGCCATCTTCAAGACCATCAGCAAGGTGGCCGACTACAAGACGACGGCGCTCATCACGGGCGAGAGCGGCGTCGGCAAGGAGCTCGTGGCGCGCGCCCTGCACCAGCGCTCCACGCGCCGCGACGGCCCCTTCGTGGCCGTCAACTGCGCGGCCATCCCCGAGACGCTGCTCGAGAGCGAGCTGTTCGGCCACAAGCGGGGCGCCTTCACCGACGCCTCGCAGGATCGCGCCGGCCTCTTCGAGCAGGCCGACCGCGGCACGCTGTTCCTCGACGAGATCGGCGAGCTGCCCCTGTCTCTGCAGGTCAAGCTCCTGCGCGCCCTGCAGGACGAGATCGTGCGGCGCATCGGCGACAGCCGCGACATCAAGGTGGACGTGCGCATCCTGACCGCGACGCAGCGCGACCTCGCGGCCGAGGTGGCGGCCGGCCGCTTCCGCGAGGACCTCTACTACCGCATCAACGTGCTGCACCTCGTGGTGCCGCCGCTGCGCGACCGGCGCGAGGACATCCCGCTGCTCATCGATCACTTCATCGCGCGCAACAACGCGCGGCTCGGCACGGAGATCCGCGCGGTGAGCCCCGAGACGCGCCGCCTCTTGCTCGAGTACAGCTGGCCCGGCAACGTGCGCGAGCTCGAGAACACCCTCGAGCGGGCCATGGTGCTCTGCGAGGGCGACACGCTCACCGACGCCGATCTGCCGGAGCGCATCCACCAGGCGCGCGACCCCATCCGGCTGCAACTGCAGAGCGGCGAGCTCAGCATCAAGAAGACGGCGCGCATCATGGAGGAGGTGCTCATCCGGCGCGCGCTCACGCAGACCAAGGGCAACCGCACGCGCGCCGCGGCCCTGCTCGAGATCAGCCACCGCGCCCTGCTCTACAAGATCAAGGACTACCACGTGGAGGGATGACGGAGCGCGTGCCCACGAGCGACCGACAGCCCCCGGCCGAGGCGGCGCTCGCCGGCCTGCGGCCCGCACGCGACGCGGACGGCGCCGGCGTCATCGCCCTGCTCGGCGCGGTCTTCGCCGAGTACCCCGGCTGCGTGCTCGACGTGGACGGCGAGATGCCCGAGCTACGGGCCATCGCGACCTGGTTCGCCCGGGCGGGCGGCCGCTTCTACGTGGTCGAGCGCGCGGGCGCCGACGGCCGGGCCGAGATCGTGGCGTCGGTGGGCCACACGCCGAGCGGCCGCTCGGGCCTCGAGCTCCGCAAGCTCTACGTCGCGAGCCGAGCGCGCCGCGGCGGTCTCGGCAGTGCGCTCTGTGCGCTCGTCGAGTCGAGCGGGCGGGCCGCGGGCGCGCGCTTCGTCGAGCTCTGGAGCGACACGCGCTTCCTCGACGCGCACCGGCTCTACGAGCGCCGGGGCTACCGGCGCGGCCCCGCGACGCGCGAGCTCCACGATCGCTCCGCCTCGGTCGAGCACTACTTCCGCAAGGAGCTCTAGGGGCCAAGGGGTCGAGCAGCCCTCGACCCCTTGGCCCCTGCTCACGCCTGCGCCCTCGACCCCCTGGCCCCTCGACCCCTCGGCCCCTTCTGGTTGGCACCGGCCCGCCGGCCTCCTATCTTGCGGGGCATGTCTCCGTCCCCGGGCACTCCCAAGGAGCTCGCCTTCGAGCGGCTCGCCGACGTGTCCGTGGGCACGACCGCGCGCGTCGAGCTCTGCCGCGTGCTGCGCGGGCCCCGCGCCGGGGAGCTCGTTGCCGTCAAGCGCCTGCACCACGACTTCGCCGACGACCCGGAGCTGCTCGATCTGTTCCGCGACGAGGCCTGGATGGCCTCCGCCCTGCACCACAAGAACGTCGCCGAGGTCCGGAGCTGGGGCCGCGACAAGTCCGGCCCCTACCTCGCCTTCGAGTTCGTCAAGGGCGTGTCGCTCGCGCGCCTCATGCGCACGGTCTTCGGCACGGGCGAGATGTTCACCGAGCGGCTGGTCGTGTACCTCGGCGCGTGCCTGTGCGACGCCCTGACGGCGGCCCACGAGCTCTGCTCGGCCGACGGCAAGCCGCTCAACCTGGTGCACCGCGATCTCACGCCCGGCAACGTGCTCGTCGGCTTCGACGGGGAGGTGAAGATCACGGACTTCGGCCTGGCCTGGGCGAACCAGCGCACCACCAAGACCGTGACCGGCATCCTGCGCGGCGAGCCGACCTGCATGGCGCCCGAGCAGATCCGGGCCGAGCCGCTCGACGGGCGGACCGACATCTTCGCGCTCGGCGTGCTCTTGTTCGAGCTGTTCGCCGGGCGGCCGCCGTGGACCGCCTCGACCGCGGTCGAGATGATGCGGCGGCTGCTGCGCGAGCCGGCGCCCGATCTACGCCCGCTCTGCCCCAAGCTCGACGGCGCACTCGTCGAGGTCGTGGCCCGCTGCCTCGAGAAGGACCCGGCCGCGCGCTACCAGAGCGCGCGCGAGCTCGGGCGACGCTTCGAGCAGTGGCTGCAGGCGCACGGCTACCACGACAACCAGGCCACGCTCGCGCGCTTCGTGCGGCGCAACGCGATGCGGCAGATGCGCTGGCTCGAGCGCGCGATGGCCGGGGAGCTCGTCGACGGCGTCGACCCGCCCTTGCTCGCCGAGGCAGGCAAGGAGGTCCCCACGCCGGAAGCCGAGGGCGACGAGGACGGCACCGGCACCGGCTCGTCGGCCACGGCCGAGACCGCCACCCCGGCGCTCCGGCGCCGCGAGGACGACGACGACCGGCTCGCCGAGACCCGCGCACTGCCCACCGCCCGTGCCCTGGCCGCGAGCGGCGAGCTGCCTCCGCTCGAGACGACCGAGGACGACGTGCCCGACGGCGAGCACGCGACCGAGAAGCTGCGCCGCGAGGGCCACTTCGCCGCGCCGCAGGCTCCGGGCCCGCCGCCGCCACCGCTCATCCCGCCACCGCCGCCGATCCCCGTCGCGCCGCCGTCCCTGCCGCTCCCGCCGGTCGCGCCGCCGCATGCCGCGCAGCCGACCTCGGCGCTCCCGCACCCGGCCAAGGCCGGGCCCCCGCCGACCCTGCAGCCCGCGCTCCACGCGCAGGCCGTCCACGCGCAGGCTCATGCCGCCCAGGCTCATGCCCAGGCGCAGGCTCATGCCCAGGCGCAGGCTCATGCCCAGGCGCAGGCTCATGCCCAGGCGCAGGCTCACGCGCAGGCACAGGCCGCGCAGGCACAGGCCGCGCAGGCTCATGCCGCCCAGGCTCATGCCGCCCAGGCTCATGCCGCCCAGGCGCGCGCCGCCCAGCCGCACGCGGGCGTCCCTCAGCCGCACGCGGGCGTCCCTCAGCCGCACGCGGGCGTCCCTCAGCCCCGCGCGGCGACGGCCCAGCCCCAGCCGCACCCCGCGGCGCCGCCTCGGGCTCCGGCGGGGAGCATCGAGGATGCGCCCTCGGTCACGACGCCACGCGCCGAGCCGCCGAGCTTCGACCGGTGGTTCGTCGAGCAGACGACGGCGCTCGCCTCAGTCGTGCAGTCGCTGAAAGAGGAGGCGCGCGCGAGGGCCGACGCCGCCCGGCAGGCCGCGGTGGAGGCCCAGGCTGCGGGGCTCACCGCCCGCCACGCCGCCGAGCGCGCCCAGAAGGCCACCGAGGGCGCCGTGAAGGCGGCCGCGGGCCTCGACGACGCCGGCGCAGCCACCGAGCTCGCCCTCGAGGCACTCGAGCTGGCCGCCCGCGGCGAGACGACGGAGGCGCGCGGCCGGATCGAGCGCGCCCGGGAGCTGGTCCGCGGCGGAGACAAGCCGCGATGAGCCGGAGATCAAGTCCCCGGCCCACCCGTTCGGTTCCTCGCCGCGCGGGCCGGAGTGGGGGTAGAAGGGGTCGCCATGACCGGTAAGAAGATGGATCGCTACGAGCTCCTGAACGAGCTGGGGTCGAGCCCGCTCGGGAGCCTCTGGCGCGCACGCGCCGACGAGGGCGAGGCGCTCATCCGCCTCGTGCGGGTGCGCCCGCCGGCGACGCGCGCGGAGGGCGATCGGATCGCCGAGGCGGCGCGGCTCGCCGTCGGGCTCGAGCACGAGCGCGTGGCCAGCATCGTCGAGGTGCTGAGCGACGTCGCGCAGTACGGCATCGTCCACGAGCAGGCGCCGGGCGAGCTGCTCGCGAGCGTCCAGAAGCAGACCCTGGTGCTGCGGCGCCCGGCGCCCGTGCCGCTCGTCCTGCGGATCGTCACCGATCTCGCGGAGGCGTTCGGCTTCGCCCACGAGCAGGTCGGCGAGCTGCCCGTCGCCGCCCCGTACGGCGGCGTGAGCCCGGACGAGGCGCTCGTCGGTGCGGACGGCGTGACGCGCGTGCTCGATCTGTGCGCGGCGGCCGCCGCGCACGCCGACACCTGGGCGCGCCTGCCGCGGCGCGCCGCGTACCAGGCCCCCGAGCACTTCCAGAAGCGCAAGCTCGAGCCGGCGAGCGACGTGTTCTCGCTCGCCGCCATCGCATGGGAGCTCTGCCTGAACCGCGCGCTCTTCCTCACGACCAGCCTCGTCGAGGTCCAGAAGCGGGTGCTCGCCCCGGTCAAGCGGGCCGACTCGGTGCGCCTGGTCGGCGCCGACCAGGTCCCACGCGACGTGGCCGACGTGCTCGCGCGCGCGCTGCGCGCCGATCCGGGCGAGCGCTTCGCGACGATGGCGGATTTCGCCGCGGCCCTGCGCGGCTGCAAGGCGGGCGTCGCCTCGCATGCCGACGTCGCGGAGTTCGTGCAGCGCCTCGGCAGCCCGCGCGACACGGCCCCGGGCGCCCCGGTCGAGTCGCCGCACCCGCCGGCCCTCGACGATGCCGGCGGCGTGGTGGCGGCAGCCACCGGTGCCCGGACACCGCAGCCGCCGAAGGCGACCGCCCCGAGCGCACCGCAGGAGACCACCCCCTCGCCGAGGCCCGCGGCCGCCCGTTCACCGGCCCCCGCGCCAGCGTCGCCCGGCGCGCCACGCGAGCGCATGGCGACCGAGGAGCTCGGCGACGCGGAGCTCGACGTGGCCGGCGTCCGCACGCCTCCGCCTCCTCCCGGCGTGCGGCCGAGGCCGGCCGGGGGCGCCGACGCCAAGCTGCCGACGCGCTCGCCGCGGCCCCTCGACGGGCGCCCCGCCACGCCGGCGCCGCCGAAGGCCGCTCCGCCTGCGGCCCCGAAGCCCCCGGGCAAGAAGCCGCCGG
>JACRDA010000236.1 GCA_016212965.1 Myxococcales bacterium | reverse complement strand
CGCCAGGCCTATCGGGCGGCCGGCACACCCGAGGTCTGGGAGCCTGCCGGCGCCGGCCGCCACGGCTCGCGGCGCGCCCGCCGGACCCGCGCGGCGTGCGCGGCTTGGCGCCGCGCGCGCCCGCGAGCAGCAGGGCTGCACCATGAGCCCCGTGAGTGACGCGCGCTGGGTGGAGCTCGACGTGCCTGCAGCGCTCGGCCGCTACGTGGCACGCGCGCGCGTCACGCGCCTCGGCGGGGTCGCGCCGGCCGTGACCTTCGGCGCCCCCGTCGGGGCGTTCCACCCGCTCGCGCTCGAGGTGCACCTCGAGGCCGACGTCGCACAGGACGACTTCCGGCTCGAGATCGAGCCCGCGTTCCGACCCACGCGCCACTTCACGCCGCACCTCACGCCGAGCGCCCGCCCCGCGGTCGCCGAGCACGTGTTCCGCGCCCCGGCCGTGGTGGCCTGCGACGACGCGCACGCGCTCGCGCTCGTGCCCGATCTCGAGCTGTGCGGGGCGTGGCCGGCGGCGGCGACGGCACGCTGGTATCTCGACCTCGACGCCCCCGCCGCCAAGCTCGCGCTCGGCGCGTGCGCGACCGAGCCGGTCGACCACGTGCTCTTCGCGCGACGCACGGGCGGGCGCTTCCCGGCGGGGCGGCTCGTGCTCGGCTGCCACCTGTTCGTGTCCTCCGCGGCGAGCGACGCAGCGAGCCCTTTTCGCGCCCTCGCGGCGTGGCTCTGGCAGCGGCACGCTCACGGGGCCGTGCGCGCCGGGGCGCCGGTCGGCCCCGACCTCGAGCCCCTCGTGCGACACGCCTACGCGTGGGCCTTCTCACGCTGGGAGCCGCTCGTGTGGCAGGAGCTCGAGCTCGAGGGACGGCGCGTGGGTGCACCCCGCTTCATCGTGAGCCTCGCCGAGAGCCCGCGCTCCGGGGCCGCCGCGAGCGAGCGCGAGACCCGCTCGGTGTGGAACCAGGCCTGGTTCGGGTCCCTGCGCTCGGCCTCGGGCCTGTGGCGCCACGCGCGACGCACCGGCGACGCAGGCCTCGCGGCGCGCGCCGCGCTCGGCAAGGAGCTGGCCCTCGCGGCGCCGATGCAGGACGGCCTCTTCCCCTCGGTCCTCGCGACCGAGATGGAGCACGTAGTGGCGGGCGGACGCACGCTGTGGCGCTCGCGCGGCTGGTCGACGGCCTACTGGGGCAACTCGGACCGCAACCCGAAGAACCGCCCCCCCGGTGGGGCGCGCAGCCTCGACCTCCGCCACGCGCCCTTCCACCTCGTCGACATGAGCACGACGGCGCTCGCGATGCTGCGCTGGTATCGCGAGCTCGAGCCCGATCCGCGCCTGCTCGACTACGTGCGCCGCTACGCCGAGGGGCTGTGCGCGCGGCAGACAGCCGACGGGTTCTTCCCCGCCTGGCTCGATCGCGCGACCGGGCGCACCCTCGGCGTGCTCGACCGCTCGGCCGAGAGCGCACCCTCGGCGACGCTGCTCTTCGCGCTCGCCGAGCTCGGGGGCGGCGAGCGCGAGCGCCGGGCCGCCCTCCGTGCGGTCGAGGGGCTCGCCCGCGAGGTCGTGCCCGCGAGCCGCTGGGAGGACTTCGAGACCTACTGGTCGTGCTCGGCCTACGGCAACGACGAGCTCGTCGGGCGCACGGTCGAGCGCAACGCGCTGCCGAAGCAGACGAACCTCGCGCTCTACTGGACCGCCGAGGCCCTGCTCGCGGCCCACGAGGCGACGGGCTCCGCGGCGTGGCTAGGCGCGGGCGCGCGCGTGGTCGACGAGCTGTGCATGACGCAGGCCGCCTGGCAGCCCCCCTTCATGCCCCTGCCGGTGCTCGGCGGCTTCGGGGTCGGCAACGCCGATGCGGAGTGGAACGACGCGCGCGCGAGCCTCTTCGCCGAGCTCTTCGTGCGCTACGGGCGTGCGCTCGGCTCGCCCGAGCTCGTGGAGCGCGGCGTGGCCGCGCTGCGCTCCGCCTTCGCGCTCATGTACTGTCCGGAGCTCCCGCGCACCCGTGCCCTCTGGGAGCGCGTGGCGCCGTGGCTCGGCCCCGAGGACCACGGCTTCACCATGGAGAACTTCGGCCACGACGGGCGCGCCGGCGCCGACGGCAGCGGCATGGGCGACTTCTGCATCTACGACTGGGGCAACGGCTCGGCCGCGGAGGCCTACGAGCGCATGCGCGCCCACCTCGGTGCGGATGCACTCCGGCTCGGCGACGCCGCCTGAGGACTCGCCGACCTCGCGGTGCGGCTGCGCGTGGCTCGCGGCCGCGCCCCGCGTCAGGGCTCGCGGCGGCCCTCGACCTTGTGCTCGAGCTCGGGCGTGCCGCCGACCAGACCGTAGTCGTGCAGGCGGTACTGGATGGTGCGCACGCTGATGCCGAGCATCTCGGCGGCGCGCGAGGTCGAGCCACCGACCGCCTCGAGCGTCGCGAGGATCGCGTGGCGCTCGATCTCGGCCATGGTGGAGCCGGGCACGCGCACCGCGCCACGCGCGATGGGCGCGATGTCGACCGGCAGATCGTCCTCGGTGACGACGTCGCCCTGGCTCATGACGACCGCGCGCTCGATCGCGTTCTCGAGCTCGCGCACGTTGCCCGGCCACCGGTGCGCGAGCAGCTTGGCGCGCGCCCGGTCGTCGAAGCCGCTCACCCGCTTGCCGTTGTCGGCGCTGAAGCGGCGCAGGAAGTAGGTCGCGAGCAGGAGCACGTCGCCGTCGCGCACGCGCAACGGCGGCATGTCGAGGTGCACCACGTTGAGCCGGTAGAACAGGTCCTCGCGGAAGCGACCGTTCTGCACCTCGCCGCCGAGGTCGCGGTTGGTGGCCGCCATGAGCCGCACGTCCACGCGGATGGCCTCGCTGCCGCCGACGCGCTCGAAGGTGCGCTCCTGCAGCACGCGCAAGAGCTTCACCTGGGTCTGCGGCGGGATCTCGCCCACCTCGTCGAGGAACAGCGTGCCGCCCGACGACAGCTCGAAGCGGCCGATGCGGCGCTTCTCCGCCCCGGTGAAGGAGCCACGCTCGTGGCCGAAGAGCTCGCTCTCGAGCAGGCTCTCCGGCAGCGAGGCACAGTGCAGGGTCACGAAGGGCTTGGTGGCGCGCGGCCCGAGGTGGTGGATGGCGCGCGCGAGCTCGCCCTTGCCGGTCCCGCTCTCGCCGGTGATGAGCACCGTGGCGCGCGCGGCGGCCACCTGGAGCGCGGTGCGGTAGTCCTTCTGCATGGCCGGGCTCGTGCCGATGAGCCCCTCGAGGCCCGAGCCGTCCTTGTCGCGCATCTGGCGGCGCAGGTTCTCGGCCTCGGTGCGGAGATCGCGCCGCTCGATGGCTCGCTCGATGGCGAGCTCGAGCTCGTCGAAGTTGATGGGCTTCGTGAGGTAGTCCTCGGCGCCCTCGCGCATCGCCGCCACGGCCGAGCCGACGTCGCCGAAGGCGGTGACCACGATGACGGGCAGCTTCGGGTCCTGGACGCGGAGCCGCTTCAGGAGCTCGATGCCGGTCATGGTGGGCATCTTGAGGTCGGTCACCACCACGTCGGGCGGCACCTGTTCGGCGAGCTGCAGGGCCTCGGCGCCGTTCGACGCGAGGTCGACGGCGTAGCCCTCGTGGGCGAGCAGCTTCGAGAGCCCGGTGCGCGCCGCCGGCTCGTCGTCGACGACGAGCACGCGCGCTCGTGGCTGTCCTTCGGGGCGTTTGCTCACGCTACCCTCCTCGTACCGCTGTCGCTGCCACGCCCGGAGTGCACGTGCACGAGCGGCAAGGTCACACGGAACACGGTGTCGCCGGGAACGCTCTCGACGTCGACGCTGCCGCCATGGTCGGTCACGATGCGGTGCACGATCGCGAGGCCGAGCCCCGTGCCGCTCGGCTTGCTCGAGTAGAAGGCGTCGAAGATCGGCGCATCGACGCTCGGCAGACCCGGGCCGTCGTCGCGCACCTCGAACACCACGGTGTGGGGCTCCCGGTACGCGCGCATCTTGACCGCGCTGCCAGCCCCGCCGGTGGTCGCCTCGACCGCGTTCTGCAGAAGGTTCAGCAAGACTTGCTCGATCATCGATGCGTCGAGCTCCGCGCGGATCTCGGTGTCGGGGCACGTGAGCTCGAGCCGAACGCCCGCACCGGCCGCCAGGGCGGCGACGAGCGCGAGGCACTTCTGGCACAGGTCCTGGACCGAGACCAGCGCGAGTGTGAGCGTGCGCGGTCGCGCGAAGTCGAGGAAGTCGCTCACCAGGTTGCTCAGGCGCCGGATCTCGCTCGACACGACGTGCACGGCCTCGACGGCGTCCTTGGTCACGACGCCCCCGGCGAGCTGCCGCTCGAGGAGCGTGAGGTGGAGCAGGGCGCCGTTGAGCGGGTTGCGTATCTCGTGCGCCAGCCCGGCCGCGAGCGTCCCCACGGCCGCGAGCTTCTCGCTCTGGCGCACGCGCAGCGCGAGCTCGCGCTCGCTCGTCACGTCCTCGCCGACGACGACGAGCGCGAGGCCACCGGCGGCAGGCTCGACGCGCGCGACGCGCAGCCGCACGTGCCGCTGCCGGGCGCTCTTGCTGCGCATCGCCACCTCGACGCCGCTCGCGGGTGGGGCGCCGGCGAGCGCCGCTGCGAGCTGCGTGTGCAACGGTCCGTCGGCGCGCTCGACGACCAGCCGGTCGGCGAACGAGGTGCCCAGCACGTCGTCCAGGCCGAACCCGGTGACCCGCTCGGCCGTGCGGTTGAACACGAGCACGCGCCCCTCGCCGTCGAGACCGATCACGATGACGCGCGCGTGCTCGAGCGCTGCGACGGCGCGCAGCGTGGCGTCGCCGGGGGACGGCGTCGCGAGCTCGAGACGTCGGGTGCGCTCGAGGCGCGCCTCGGCGTAGCCCTCGCTCATGAGCCCGAGCTCGAGGTCGAGGATGCGCGCGAGCGCGCGACGCGCGAGCGGCGCCGAGGCAGCCGGCAGTCGATCGGCCGCCTCGCAGAGGCGCTGGCGCACGACCGCCATGGCGCTGAACAGGTAACGGTGCGGCAAGCCGACGCGCGCGTGCAGCCGGCCGAGGTTCATCGCGGCGGTGGCGTAGGCCGCGTCGTAGGGCCCGCGGAGCACGCGCTCGAGCCAGGCCACGAGTGTGCCGTGCAAACGGGCGATTTGCGACTCGTCGAGGAAGATCGCGTGGGCCTCCTCGTGCTCGCGGACGCGCTCGTAGAACTCGCGCGCGATGGCGGGCAGCTCGTCCGCGGCCGTGGCGTGCAGCGCCACGAGCGCCCCCTCGTCGTCGGCGTCGAAGCGCACGTAGCGCTTCATCTCGTCGAAGGGGCTCTCGCGCGAGGCGACACCCGTGTGGACGCTGCTACCGACCATACCCACCCGCCCCCGTCTCGGCCCCGCAACCCGCCGTCCCCGCCGCGACGAAGCCCGCCTGCCGCCGGAGCCCTCCCCGTGCCGTGCGGGCCCGACGGCGCGGCACCGGCCACGCGAGCCCGACCGCGGCGGCCGGGCGTGCGCGACGGCCCCGGCGGAGCGTGGCGCAGAGCCGATTGGGGCGGGGAGTTGGGCGGAGAGGAGTGGGCATGGAGTGCTCGGCACGCCTGGCGAGCCGAGCGAGCAGCCAACCGACCAGGGGGCGGGTAGCCCCCCTACCCCCGTCCGGTGTGACCATCGTGCGCGGCATGCACACATCGTGCCGCCGTCGCACCGGGCGCAGGGTTCCCTCCGCCCCGTCGAGGGGTGCGCAGGAAGTGCGGCACCGCGCACAACCTGCGCGAGACACCTCCGCCGCCTGGACGCCCGTGCGGTGCGAGGCGCGGTCAGGACCGACCGACGGCGCTGCCGGCGCCCGACGCGTCGGCGGCACCGACCGCCAGGCCGAGGCGCCGCGCCCCGCTGCGCTCCGAGATGGGCTCACCCGCCGGCCCGGCGCGCAGCGGCTCGCCGAGGACCTCGCGCAGCGCCTCGGTCTCGAGCGTCTCCTCGACGAGCAGGCGCTCGACGAGCCGCTCGAGGCTCGGCCGATGGCGGCTGACGGTACCGCTGGCCGCCTCGAGCGCAGCGCGCAGCAGGCCCGCTGCCTCGTCCTCGACGAGGTGGCGCGTGGCGTCGCTGGCACCCGAGTCGGTCGCGATGCGCTGGCCGAGGAACGGGTGCTCGCGCGCGTTCTCGTGGTAGACGGGCCCGATCCGCTCGCTCATGCCGAGCTCGCCGACCATCTTGAGGGCGAGCTCGGTCGCCTGCTTGAGGTCGTTCTCGGCACCCGTCGACGACTCGCCGAGCAGTGCGCGCTCGGCGGCGAGCCCGCCCATGAGGACGCGCAGGCGCGCGACGAGCTCGCTCTGCAGCACGAGGTGGGCGTCGCCGTCGGGCTCCTGCTGGGTGACGCCGAGCGTGAGGCCCCGGGGGATGATGGTGACGCGCTTGAGCGGGCGCGCCCCCGGCGTCGTGTGCGCCACGACCGCGTGCCCGGCCTCGTGCACCGCGACGCGGCGCTTGTCGGCCTCGGTGAGGCGGGTCTCGCGCGGGTCACCGAGCATGATCTTGTCCTGTGCGGCGAGGAAGTCGGCGCGCGCGATGGAGTCGCCGCCGCGGCGCGTGGCGCCGAGTGCCGCCTCGTTGACCAGGTTCGCGAGGTCGGCCCCGGAGAAGCCGGGCGTGAGCGAGGCGAGCTCGCCGAGCGCCACGTCGTCGGCGAGCGGCTTGTCGCGGGTGTGAACCTCGAGGATCGCCTGGCGCGCCGGCATCTCGGGCAAGCCCAGGACCACGCGCCGATCGAAGCGGCCGGGTCGCAACAGGGCGGCGTCGAGCACATCAGGTCGATTGGTAGCAGCCATCACCACGATGCGGTCGGTGCGCTGGAAGCCGTCCATCTCGGCGAGCAGCTGGTTCAGCGTCTGCTCGCGCTCGTCGTGACCGCCGCCGAGCCCGGTGCCGCGGGACCGACCCACCGCGTCGATCTCGTCGATGAACACGATGGCGGGCGCGGCCTTCTTCGCCTCGGCGAACAGATCTCGCACCCGGGCGGCGCCGACCCCGACGAACAGCTCGATGAACTCGCTCGCGGCGATCGAGAAGAACGGCACGCCGCTCTCGCCCGCGACGGCGCGCGCCAGGAGGGTCTTGCCCGTGCCGGGCGCGCCGATGAGCAGCACGCCGCGCGGCAGCTTGCCGCCGAGCCGGCCGAAGCGCTCGGGCTCGCGCAGGAAGTGCACGACCTCCTCGAGGTCGCGCTTGGCGTTCGCGAGCCCGGCGACGTCCTCGAAGCGCACCTTCGGGGCCTCGCCCTCGCCGAAGCGCCGCGCCTTCTGCTTGAGAGCGCCGCCGAGGGGCCCGCCCCCGCCGAACAGGGCGTTCTGCGTGCGCCGCGAGATCCACAGCCACACGCCGATGAGCACCGCGAAGGGCAGGAGCGACAGGAGCAGGCGCACGAGCCAGGGCTCCTCCTCGCGCTGGGCCACGACCTCGACGCCCTTCTGCTTGAGCAGCGGCAAGAGCTCGCGGTCCTCGAGCGCGGGCAGCTCCGCCCGGATCCGCGTGACCGAGCGACCGTCGACGGTCTGCGCACTGCCGAGCTCCGCGATCAGGTCCTTGTCGCGCAGCACCACGCGCTCGACCTCGCCGCGCTCGACCGCCGCCAAGACCTCGCTGTAGCTCTGCGTTCCCTCGGGGCCGCCGAGCCGGCCCATGAGCTGCTGCACGACGAGGCCGCCGATGAGCACGAGCGGCAGCAGCCACTCGAACCAGCGCAGGCGGCGCCTGCCCGGCGGCTGAGACGGCGTGGGAGTCGGTGCGGGATCGTCGAGCGCCATGATGAAGGGGTGTCCCCTCCGAAAGGCGAGCAAGCTTCGTGCCGTCCGGACGGACGTCGTGGCCTGCAGGCGCCGTCGAGGTTGACGCCTTCGCCGCGAGGGTCGATGGCTCGCAGGCGATGCACCCACGCCATTTCGACGCGGGCTACCGCGAGCGCGCGCGCCTCGCCGACGGCACCGAGATCGCGCTCCGGCTGTTGCGGGCCGACGACAAGGCCGCGCTCGCCGAGGGGCTCGCGCGGATGAGCGACCGCTCGCGCTTCCAGCGCTTCTTCGCCAGCAAGACGCATCTGACGCAGAGCGAGCTCGCGTACCTCACCGAGCTCGACGGCGAGCGGCACTTCGCGCTCTGCGCCGTGCGCGATCGCGCCGACGGACGCGAGGACGGGCTCGGCGTCGCCCGCTTCGTGCGTCTCGACACGCGCGCCGACGGCGACCCCACCGCCGAGCCGGCCGTCACGGTCATCGACGAAGTGCAAGGCAAGGGCCTCGGTCGCCTGCTCTTCCTGCGGCTGTGCGCGGCCGCGCGCGAGCGCGGGGTGCTGCGCTTCCGGACCGACGTGCTCGTCGACAACGTCGCGATGCGCAAGCTCATCTACGACCTCGCGCCCGAGGTGGAACAACAGGTGGACGGCGACGTGGTGACGCTCGACTTCCCGCTGCCGGACGTCGACGTGGCCGAGGCCCCCGACAGCGTCAGCGGTCGCGAGCGCAACTACCGGGTGCTCACGCTCGCGGCGCAGGGCCTCGTCCAGGTCCGACGCTGGCTCGGGCTCGGCGGCGAGACGGGCCCGGCGGCCGCGTCCGACACCCAGGCCGACCACGACCGCAAGGAGGGCCCGGACCGGGCGCCGTGAGCGGCGCGCCGAAGGCGGAGCTCGCCTGGCGGGCCTGGGCCGCCGCGTGGGTCGTCGGCGCGGGGCTCGCGTTCTACCTGCCTGCGGCGCTCGGAGCCGGCGGGCACGCGCCGGTGCCGCTCGACGACAGCTACATCTACTTCGGCTTCGCGCGCTCGATCGGGCTCGGCCACCCCTTCGAGGCGTTCCCCGGGAGCGGCTACTCGAGCGGCGCGACGAGCGTGCTCTACCCCTTCGTGCTCGCGCCCGGATGGGTCCTCGGCTTCCGCGGCGAGTGGCTCGCGGTGTTCGCCGCGCTCGTCGCCGTCGCGTGCCTGCTCGACGCGTGTCGCTCGCTCGCGAGCCTCGCGCCTCCGAGGCCCGCGCTCGCCCGCTGGCTCGTGCCCCCGCTTTTGCTCTCGGTGCCGCTCTGCGACTGGAGCCTGTTCTCGGGCATGGAGACGGCGCTCGTCGCGGCCCTGCTCGCGCGGGCCGTCG
>JACRDA010000235.1 GCA_016212965.1 Myxococcales bacterium | reverse complement strand
CTCGCCGCCGGCACCCGCGGCACCGGCCGCTCCCCCGCCCGGTCCGGCCCCCGCCTCGCCCGCCGCACCGCCGGCACCCTCGCCCGCGCCGCGCTGCGAGCAGCCCGACGCCGCGAGCGCGGCGAGGGTGCACGCGCAGGCAAGGCGGGCACGACGCGACATGCGGCGACGATAGCGACAGCCGCGGGGGCGCGTCCACGGGACTTGTTCCGCGCGGGCGGGTCCCGGCGCCGCGCGGCTGCGCCCGGCGGCGGGGCGTGGCGGCCGCGCCGGTTTTCTCAGGGTGCCGCCGTCGGCCAGCGATCACGCCACCGCGGACGGCTGCGCTTCCGTTCGCTGTCGTTTCGCCCGACAATGACCGTTCCCATGGCCTCGCTCTTCCTGAAGGCAGTGTCGCTCCCGGTCGCGCTCCCCCTCGCGCTCGCGCTCGGCGCCTGCCACGGCGCGAGCACCGACGACGGGGGTGCCGGTGCAGCGGGCGGCGGCGGCGCGGGCGGTGGGCACGCCGGGCTCGACCCGTGCAGCTCCGGGTGGCTCGGCGACGGGCACTACTGCGGCAGCGCGCTCGGCCGCGGCGCAGAGCCAGGCACGCTCTACACGTGCGCATCGGGCGAGACCGCCGCGACCGAGAGCTGCGCCTTCGGCTGCGTGCCGAAGGGCGCGGGCGCGCCCGACGCCTGTGCGGTCGATCCGAGCTCGCTGCCGCTCGGCAAGGGCATCTGGATCTGGCGCTTCGGGTCGAGCGCGCCGCCCGCGGCCGAGGTCGCGGCGCGCGCGCAGGCGCTCGGCGTCGGCTACGTGCTCATCAAGAGCGGCGAGGACCTCTCGACCTACGACACGAACTTCAACGCGGCCATCGTCGAGCTGTTCGTGAGCCAGGGGAGTCTGGGTGTTCGCCTGGAACTACGTGCGCCCCGGGGACGTGCAAGCCAAGGCCGACGCCCTCGCCGCGCAGACCAACATCCCGGGCGTCAAGGGCATGGTGCTCGACGTCGAGATCGAGTGGGAGAGCACGGGCTCGGAGGGCGATGCGGTGGCGCTGTGCGACGCCATCCGGGCAGAGCTCGAGCCGGACAAGATGCTCGGCTTCTCGAGCTTCGGCTGGCTCGCCTACCACCCGGGTTTCCCCTGGGCGGAGTTCGACCAGCACTGCGGCGACATGCACCTGCCGCAGACCTACTGGGACGCCTGGTCGACCGGCCCCACGGGAGGCTTCCAGAAGGCCGTCGACGGCGCCCAGCAGTTCGGCCTCACCGCCCCGCTCTGGGCGGCGCAGGACAACTACGAGGGCACGCCGACGAGCGCCGATCTGAACGAGTTCTTCGCCGTCGCCGGCCCGTTCTCGAGCCTGTGGCGCTGGCCGAGCCCGGGCGACACCGCGCTCGACCAGCAGCTCGCGGAGCTCGACTGGGCGAACCCCTGAGCCGCTCGGTGCCCGCGCGGTCGTCGGTCGTCGCCCGGGCTCCCGTGCTAGAAACGGCCCGTGAGCAAGGAGGGCGGCGAGAAGCGGAGCGGCGACGGCCTCGTCCTGCGCAACAAGCGCGCGGGCTTCGAGTACGAGCTCGGCGAGCGCTTCGAGGCGGGCCTCGTGCTGTCCGGCAGCGAGGTCAAGATCCTGCGGAGCCGGGCCGGCGATCTCTCGGATGCGTGGGTGGCCATCGAGCACGGCGAGGCCTTCCTGCACGGCATGAACATCCCGATCCTGAGCGGCGCGGCCTTCGGCCACCTGGCCAAGCGCAAGCGCAAGCTCTTGCTCCACGCGCGCGAGATCGCGGCGCTCGCGCAGGCGACCCAGCGCGAGGGCATGACGGCCGTGGCGGTGTCGGTGTACTTCAAGGACGGCCGGGCCAAGGTCGAGGTGGCGCTGGCACGCGGCAAGAAGCAGCACGACAAGCGCCACGCGCTGCGCGAGCGCGAGGCGACCCGCGACACGGCCGCGGAGATGGCGCGCGTCCGGCGCGGATGAGGTCGAGCGCGGCGATGGCGGCAGGGTTGCGGACTGCGAGCGGCGCGGCGGCCGCGCTGCTCGCGCTCGAGGGCGAGCGTGCCCGGGTGGCCTCGACCGAGGCGGCCGCACCCGGTCAGCCGCTTGCCCTCGCGCTGCCGAACGGACAGACCCTGCGCCTCAAGGTGTACCGCTGTCGGCGCATCGCGGGCGCGACGCTCGACGAGCCCACCGCCGACCCCGCGCTGCCGTTCGAGATCGAGGGCCGGCTCGTCGACGCCACGCGCGCGCTGCGCGCCGTCCTCGCCGAGCTCCTCCCCCCGCCCGCCGGGCCGGCGGCGACCGACGACTGACGACGAGAAGTCATCAGTTGTCAGTCGTCAGTCAGGTACCACCGGCCGAGCCGGTGGCTCGAACCGAGAACGTGACCGCCCGAAGAGAGGCGAACCGCCAAGACGCCAAGGGCGCCGAGAAGAGCAGCAGACAGGGTCGCACCCGAGCGCCGTAGGCCCTTCAACCTCTTGGCGCTCTTGGCGTCTTGGCGGTTGGTCTCTTCTCACGCCGGAACGGCAGCGCCGGGGGCGCGAGGGCACCGCGGCCCGCACGCAGCGCGAAGGCTCGCTCGAGCACCTCCGGGCCGACGACCTCGCCCTCGGCCTCGAGCGCGGCGAGGGTGAGCACGCTCTCGAGCTCGGCGTCGTTGCCGGGCCACAGGTGCTCGTTGAGCAGGGCCTGCGCCCTCAGGTTGAGGCCGAGCGGTGCGCCGCGCAGCCGCAGGCCGATGCGGGTCAAGAGGAAGAGCGCGAGGGCGCGCAGATCCTCGGCCCGGAGCGCGAGCGCCGGCAGCACCACGGCGCGATCGCCGAGCGCATCCGCCAGGTGCAGATCGAGCCGGCCCGCGGCGGCCAGGGCGTCGACCGTGGTCGGCACGGTGACGACGATCCCGAAGCTCTCGCACCGCTGCGCCACGGTGATCGCCCCGAGCCGCTCGCCGAGCAGCACGCCGAGGTAGCGCTGCGTGTCGCGGGGCAGCTCCTGCGGGGACTCGAGCACGAGCGTGCCGTCGCGAGCGACGACGAGCGGCGCACGCTCGCCATCCTTCCAGCGCGCGAGCGGGTGCAGGTCGGGGTGCGAGCCGTCGACCACGTGGAGCGGACCTTGGCGGCGCCGCGACGCGAGGTGCGCGGCGGCCGCCCACGGCCGCCCGTCGACCCCCGCCTGCGCCACGAGCGCGAAGGGCCGCCCGTCGGCCCCGAGCCGCTCGACCTCGCCGAGCGCCGCTTGCGCGGCCGCGCTGTAGCACGCGACCCGCACGGGCAGCGCCGCCTGCCGGGCGAGCTCCTCCTGCCGCTCCCCCTCGCGCGCCAGGGTGGACGCGAGCGCAGCGACGCGCGCGGTCGCAAGCTCGGTCGCGTGCTCCGCCTCGAGCTCGCGCGCCCGCGACCGGGCGAGCTGCGCGGCCGCGCTCGTCGCCGCGCCGAGGTGGTCGGCCAGGCGCCGCAAGCCCACGGCCTCCTCGACCGCCAGGGGCGCGACCCGTCCGGCGCGCGGCCACAAGAGGACGCCCACGCACATGCCCTCGTCCATCACCAGCACCGCGACGGCCGCGTGGCGCGCCCGCAGCCACTCCCGCAGGGCGCGCAGCTCGGGGCGCCGCACCTCGGCGCGCCGCAGGGCGCCCTCGGTCACGAGCTTGTAGGGCTCGAGCGAGGCCACCTCGACGAGGCGCTCGGGCACCGTGGCCGCCTCGACGTGCGGGTAGTCGGCGCGGTCGACCACGATGCGGTCGGCCGAGGCCAGGCGGTAGAGCGTGGCGCCGCTCGTCATCCCGTCCGCCTCGCCGGGCGTGCCGCTCCGCACGCGCCGCGCACCGCCGGCGAGCCCGTCGCGGATGGCGCAGAGCACCGCCGGGACGGCGCGCGTCGGCTCGGGCTCCTTGGCGGCGCGCAGGGCCTCGGCCAGGGTCCGCAGCCAGCGCCCGCGGGCCGGCTCGAGCGCGCGGGCGAGCCGCGGCGCACCGAGGCCGGCGAGCGCCCCGATCACCGCGGCCCCGAAGCTCACGAGCCCGGCGCGCGTCGGCCACTCGTAGGCCGCGATGACGGCGGCGGCCACGAGGGGGGCGGCGGCCATCACGACCACGGCACCGAGGCGCAGAGCCCGCGCGACGCGCTCGACGTCGCGGGCCACCGCACACGCCACGAGCCCGAGCGCCCCGGCGAGCGCCACGGCGGGGGCGAGCCGCTCCGGCTCGGTGACGCGCGCCACGCCGGCGGTGAAGGCCACCGTCGCCGCGAGGCCGCACACCCACAGGGCGCTCGACGCGCGGTCGGCGATGCCGAGCTCGAAGCGCCGCAGCGTGTAGAGGCGCATCGCGGCCACCACCCCGAGGCCCATCGAGGCGAGCGCCGCCGCGACGAGCGCGAGGTCCGCGTAGGCCGAGCTGTAGAGCTGCAGCCCGAGGGCGCGCGCCACGTGCAGACCGGCCGCGGCGAGCCACACGAGGCCCGCCACCAGGGCGGCATCGAGGTGGTGCAGCCGCAGCGGCACGGCCGCCACGCCCCCGAGCGAGCTCGTGCGCACGATCGCCACGAGGCCCGCGGTGCAGGCCGCGCCCGTGCCGAGGATGCGCGCGGCCACGAAGGCCTCGGTCTCGGGCGCGAGCACCGCCACGAGCACGACGGCCGCCCCGAGCACCGCGACGCTGGCGGCGCCGCGCGCCTCGGGCCGCACGCCGTCGAGGCCGGTGCGCGGCACCGCCGTGAGCGCGAAGCCGAGCAGCACGGCGAGCGGCCCGAGCCCGAGGGCGACGAGCGACAGCGGCCGGCCGGGCTCGACACGGTAGGCCGCGACACCGAGGTAGAGCACGGTGCCGAGCGCGATCCACAGGCCGAGCGAGCGCCACCGCATGGGCCGACAAGCCTAGCGCCGCGCCCGGCGCGGCGCCAAAAGGCCGCGTCCTGGCGCCGAGGTGGCGGCGGTCCCCGGCGCCCCCCTAGAACTGGACGATCAGCGCCGTCACGTTGTCCATGCCGCCCGCCTCGTTCGCGAGGTCGATCAAGAGGTCGCAGGTCTCGCGGGCGTCGCTCATGAGCGAGATGGCCTCGCGGATCTGGGCGTTCGTCACCATCGAGGAGAGCCCGTCCGAGCACAAGAGGAGTACGTCGTCGGGCTCCGGCCGCAACGAGCTCACCTCCGCCTCCACGCTGGGCTCCATGCCGAGCGCGCGCGTGATGATGTTCGTCGGCACGCGCGCCAGCTCCTCGGCCGTGAGCTTCGGGTCCATGGCGAGCGCCTCGTTGAGCAGCGAGTGGTCGCGGGTGATCTGCTCGATGTCGCCGCCGCGGATGCGGTAGCAGCGGCTGTCGCCGACGTGGCCGACGTGCACCTCGTCGCCCTCGCGCGGCACGTAGACCGCGACGATGGTCGAGCCCATGCCCCGGTGCTTGCGATGGCTCGAGGAGATCGCGTAGACGTCGGCGTTCGCCTTGCGGAGCGCGGCGGCGAGCCGGCACGCGCTCGGCGACAGCGCCGCGTCGGAGGGCGCCTTGTAGGCGTCGCTCCAGGACTCGCCGTTCTGGGTGGCGTCGTAGAAGTTGCAGACCGACAGGGTCGCGAGCGCACTGGCGACGTCACCCGCCTGGTGGCCACCCATGCCGTCGGCCACGAGGTACAAGCCGTGATCCTCGCGGATCAGGAAGTGATCCTCGTTGTGCTTGCGGTGCCGCCCGACGTCCGTCGCGCCACCCGCTCGGCGTACCCTGAGCCCTGCCGCCACCGTTCGCCAGGCTTAACATGGGCCGGCATCTGTGGGGAACAAAGGCTCGGCGGCCGCCGGCGGGACCGTGCCGGTCACTGCAGCGGGAACGGGAACGGCAGCGGGAACGGGAACGGCGACGGCGTCGTGGGTCGCCCGCCGCCCGCCCGCCACTGGTTGGCCGTGTTCTGCACGATGGGAACGCGCAGCGCCGGCGGGGGGTGGCTGCTCAGGAAGGCGAAGAGGACAGCGTCGGCCGGGTTCGACGCCATGGCGCCGAAGAAGCTCAGCGTCATGAGCGCGCCGCCCTCGGTCCAGTGGTAGCCCGGGCGCCGCGCGCCCGCGGTGAGCAGGTTGTTCGTGCCGTTGACGTCGGCCGCGCTCTCGTTCGGCTGGTTCATCACCGGTACCGTGTTCGACAGCACGCGCCCGAGGTCGCCGAGCGCCCCGAACGGGTTGGCGACGCAGCCGGTGTGGCCGAGGTAGTGGTGCGCGAGCTCGTGGCCCATCACGAAGGCGAGCTGCTCGTCGAACAGATCGTGCTGGCGCGTCACCTTGCGGCCGTCGACGTGCTGGGTGGCGTCCCAGAAGCCGGGCGCCGGTCGGACGATGGGCTGGTCCGGCTGCTGGTGATCCGCGATGAGGCGGATGTACTGGTCGAGCTTGCGCGTGCCGAAGTACTCGTCGGTCGCCTTCGCCGCCGCCATCTGCGACTCGATCTCGAGCAGGCCGTCGCTGATGGCCATCGCGGACTGCCCGCTCTCGCTGCACGCCGCGAAGGCGTTCACCTCGCCGGGCGCGTCGTCCACGATGAGCGGCACGTTCGCGACCTGGGCGCCCTGCTGCGGCGGCAGGGCCGCGACGAGCTCCGCGAGCACCTGGCGCGCGCGCTCGCGCATCCAGCCGATGTCGAGGTTGTTCATGGGATCGTTCGGCACCGGTGCCATCGGCGGCAGCTGCGGCGGTGGCGGCGGCCCCTGGTTCGGCGGGTAGCCGGGCTGCCCCGGCGGGTAGCCGGGCCCCGGCGGGTAGCCGGGCTGCCCCGGCGGGTAGCCGGGCTGCGGGTAGCCGGGCTGCCCGGGAGCGCAGTATTGGCCCGGCGGGCAGGCCTGCCCCGGGTACTGAGCCGGGGGCTGGTTGTCGTCGCACGCGGCGAGGCCCAGCGCGAGCACCAAGGCGCCGAGCGCGCGCGGCGACCGACCCGGTGTGGCGGGAGCTCCGGGCGGCCCCCGTCGGCGAGACTGGCTACGAGGAAGGCTCATCACGGCGAGCATAGCAAGCCGGAGGGCGCGCCGCGCGGCGTTGCGCGAGAACCGGGGCGCCGGGGCCGTGCTCCGCCGCCGCGAGGGTGTCGGGGCCGGGCAGCCGCGCCGTTCGGTGTGCGTGCCGGCTCGCCCGCGCGGGTGCGCGAGCCCGAATCCGGCACCCTGGCGTGAGCCGTTCTCGCCGGGGACCGCATCTCGTAGTGGAGGGGTCGCCGCCCGGCAGCGTGGCGGGACGGAAAACAGTCGGGAGACAGTCGAGCGTGACCGAGAAGAAGACCCTGGCCAGACGAACGGGAGCCCGCGCGCACGTCGGTGTGGTGGCGCTCGGCCTGTGGCTCGGCCCGGTCGCGCTCGGAGCCTGCGCCGTCTCGAAGCTCGGCCCCCCGCCCCCGGCGCCGAGGGCCGACGGCGCCGTGACCTCGCTGCGGACGGTGGACGATGCGCGCGACGCCTTCGAGCGCGCGGAGGCCGAGGTGCAGGGCATGCTCGGCACGGGGGTGTCGTCGAGCGAGCCGGCACCCCCGCCGGGCGTCGAGCCGGGCGTCCGGCCGAGCCCGACCGCGACCTACGACCAGACGAGCCACGCGTCGCTCGAGGAGCGCTGCGAGCTCGCCTGCCGGGCGCTCGGCTCGATGGCGCGCTCGGCCGAGCGGCTGTGCGAGCTCACCGGCGAGTACGACGACCGCTGCCGAGACGTGCGCGTCCGGGTGGAGCTCGCGCGCGTGCTGGTGCACGGGATCTGCCCCGACTGCAGCGAGGCGCGCTAGGGCGCCTGTCGGAGAGTCGGGGGTGGGATTGGCGGGCGGGCCGGTCGAGCCCGAGCCTGAGCCCGAGCCCGTGTTTCGTCCGTGGGCGTGCCCGTGTCAGGCACGTTCGTTGCCTGGAGGCCTGGAGCACCGTGGGCTCCCCGTGACGCCGACGGACGAGCCACGTCCTAGCGCGGGCGGCGACGGCACGGCCGCCACCGAATCTGCTTCGTTGCCGCCGGGAGCCATGGCACATTGGCGAGTCATGAAATCGACTTGCGTTAGCGGCCTCGTCACCGGCCTCGCGCTCACGCTGTCCGCCGGGACGGCGCTCGCGCAGAACCAGGGCTTCGCGCTGAACCGCTTCGATCCGTCCGAGACCGGCAGCGACTGGTTCGCGACCGAGACGCTCGACTTCCGCGGCGACGTGCGCCCCGCGTTCGGCATCGTGCCCGAGTGGGGCTGGAAGCCGCTCGTCATCTACGACGCCGAGAGCGACGACGAGATCAGCGCCGTCGTGCAGCACCAGGTCTACCTGCACGTGGGCGCGAGCCTCGTGTTTCTCGAGCGCATCCGCCTCGGCGCGAGCTTTCCGATGTCGGTCTACACCGCGGGCGACGGCGGCACCGTGGACGGCGTCGCCTACCAGACCGAGGAGGGCTTCGCCCCGGGCGATCTGCGCCTCGGCGCCGACGTGCGCATCGTGGGCGAGTTCGGCGGGCCCGCGAGCCTCGCGGCCGGCATCCAGGTCCACGTGCCGACCGGCAAGCGCGACGCCTTCGCCGGCGACGGCAAGGCGCGCATCGCCCCGCGGCTCATGCTCGCCGGCGACGCCGACGTGTTCACCTACGCCCTCAAGGTGGGCGCGAACGTCCGCCTCCAGGACGACCAGAGCTTCGGCGGCAAGGCCTTCGGCCCCGAGCTCACCTGGGCCGCGGCCGCGGGCGTGCGCCTGCTCGACGGAGCCCTCGTGCTCGGTCCCGAGGTCTACGGCTCGACCGTCGTCGCCGACTTCGGCGAGGCCGCGACCGGCGACACGCTCAGCGCCGAGACGACGCCGCTCGAGATCGTGATCGGCGGCCACTACGCCCACTCGTCGGGCATGCGCTTCGGCCTCGGGGCGGGGCCCGGCCTGACCCGCGGCTTCGGCACGCCCGTCGTGCGCGTGGTCGGCTCGGTCGAGTGGTTCTTGCCCTACGAGGAGGAGGTGCCGCCGCCGCCCGACAGCGACAAGGACGGCATCGTCGACACCGACGACGCGTGCCCCACCGTGCCGGGCGAGCGCAGCGACGATCCGAAGAAGAACGGCTGCCCGCCGCCCGACAGCGACAAGGACGGCGTGCTCGACCGCGACGACGCCTGCCCGAAGGTGCCCGGCGAGCGCAGCGACGACCCGAAGAAGAACGGCTGCCCGCCGCCGCCCCCCGACGGCGACAAGGACGGCGTCATCGACTCGGCCGACGCGTGTCCGACGGTACCGGGCGACAAGAGCGACGACCCGACGAAGAACGGCTGCCCGCCCGACACGGACGGCG
Organism: Myxococcales bacterium; assembly: GCA_016212965.1. Lineage (GTDB taxonomy): Bacteria > Myxococcota_A > Polyangia > Polyangiales > Polyangiaceae > JACRDA01. The sequence goes on along the minus strand of JACRDA010000235.1, from coordinate 6,257 downwards.
ACGGCATCTGGGACAAGGACGACGCTTGCCCGAAGGAGCCGGGGCCGAAGAGCGACGACCCGACGAAGCACGGCTGCCCGCTGCCGGTCGACACCGACGGCGACGGCATCTTCGACCCGGAGGACGCGTGCCCGACGGTGAAGGGCGAGCCCAACACGGACCCGAAGAAGCACGGCTGCCCGAAGGCGAAGATCACCGGCAAGACCATCGAGATCTTCGAGCGGGTCGAGTTCGACACCGCGCGGTCGACCATCCGGCCCGAGTCGAACCCGGTCCTCACGGCGGTCTACGACATCATGAGCAAGCACCCGGAGATCGAGCTCGTGAGCGTCGAAGGCCACACGGACAACGTCGGCCCGAAGGTCTACAATAAGAACTTGAGCATCGCGCGCGCCAGCGCGGTGGTCGATTGGCTGGTCAGAAAGGGCATCAACAAGAAGCGGCTGACGAGCAAGGGCTTCGGCGACGAGAAGCCCATCCAGGACAACGGCACCCCCGAGGGCCGGCAGGACAACCGGCGCGTGGAATTCAAGATCGTGAAGTCTGGCGAGATCCAGGGCGAGATCAAAGAGGCGCCCTGAGGCGAGACGAGCGTAGGGACGGCCGCGTGCGGGCGCTCGCGGGGAGCGAGCGCCCGCCCACCATGCTGGAAGGTTGGCGATCATGACGACACGACATTGGCTTGGCTTGGGGATCGGCGCCGCGGGCATGCTGCTCGCGTCGCAGGCGGCGCTCGCAGCACCGCAGTTGCGGCTACAGGTCGATCAGAAGGGCGACTTCGTCCTCATCGGCAACACGCTCGGGCACGAGTGCGCAGGCGGTACGCCTGCGCCGGTGGTCGGCACCGTCGGCAACTGCGGCGCGAACCTCGGCGACAGCGCGCCCGACGTGTTCTGGCGCTCCGAGGCGCCCGGCGCAGGCCAGGCGCAGGCCAACAACACCATCACGCTCGCCAACGCGCGCAGCACGGCGCTGCTCACGGTGCCGCCTGGCGCGACCGTGACCCACGCCTTCCTCTACTGGGGGGGCAACGCCGTCGGCGGGGACAACACGGCCGTCCTCGATCGACCGGGCGGCTTCACGCAGAACGTGACCGCCCTGCAGACGCACATCCCCGGCGTCAACGACGCCTACCAGTCGGTGGCGGACGTCACGAGCCTCGTCCAGGCGAACGGCTCCGGCACCTACCGCGTCTCCGGCGTCACGACGACGAGCTTCGTCGACGCCAACAACAACAACATCTTCGCCGGCTGGTGGATGGTCGTCATCTACGACCGGCCGGCCGACCCGCCGCGCAACATCGCCCTCTTCGACGGCCTCGACCCCGTCTCGAACGGCGCCCCGCAGAACACGAACCTCACGGGCTTCCTCGTCCCGCCGGTGTTCTCGAACGCCAAGCTCGGCGTCGTCACCTTCGAGGGCGACAACACGCTCGTCGGCGACCAGTTCTCCTTCGACGGCGTCTTCCTCACGAACGGCCAGAACCCGGTCAACAACTTCTTCAACGGCACGCGCTCGTTCCTCGGCAACCCGGTCAGCGTCGCGGGTGATCTGCCGCAGCTCACGGGCACGGCCGGCAGCATGTCCGGCATGGACATGGACGTCGTCGACGTCACGCCGCAGCTCGTGGCCGGCCAGACGTCGGCGCCGATCGTGGCGAGCAGCAGCGGTGACGTCTACTACCTGGCGGGCTTCGTCACCTCGATCCCGACCTTCAAGCCGGACTTCACGACCTCGCAGAAGTCGGCCAACGATCTCAACGGTGGCTCGCTCGTGGCGGGCGACACCATCGAGTACACCCTCACGCTCGTCAACACGGGCAACGACACGGCCATCAACACCGTGCTGAACGACGCCCTGCCCGTCGGCGTCACCTACGTGCCCGGCACCCTCGCGATCACGGCCGGCCAGAACGCCGGCGCGAAGACCGACGCCGTGGCCGACGACCAGTGCGAGTACGTCGGCGCGACGCGCACGGTGACCTGCCGGCTCGGCTCGGGCGCGAACGGCACCCAGGGCGGCCAGGTCGGCATCGGCGAGTCGAGCACGGTCGTCTTCCGCGTCGCCATCGACGCCGGCTTCTCCGGCACCATCTCGAACCAGGGCATCGTGACGGCGGGCGGCCTGCTCGGCTCGCCGCCCGAGAACACCCCGACCGACGGCAACGGGCCCGCGAACGGCAGCCCGCCGACGGACGTCGTGGTCGACGCCTGCCTCACGGACGCGGACTGCAGCGCGCCGACCCCGCACTGCGACACCAGCGTGAGCCCGAAGATCTGCGTCGAGTGCCTGGTCGACGCCCACTGCCCGGGCAACCTCCCGACCTGCGACCCGGTCGCGAACGTGTGCGTCTGCATCCCCTCGGGCGCCGAGATCTGCGACGGCGTCGACAACGACTGCAACGGCACGGTCGACGACGGCTTCAACGTCGGCGGTGCGTGTACGGCCGGCGTGGGCGCCTGCCAGACCAGCGGCAACATCGTGTGCTCGGCGGGCAGCGCCGTGTGCAACGCCGTGCCGGGGACGCCGGGCACCGAGGTGTGCAGCGCCGTCGACGAGGACTGCGACGGCAACCTGAACAACGGCAACCCGGGCGGCGGCGTGGCCTGCGCGACCGGGCTCGCCGGGGTGTGCGCCGCCGGCACCACGAACTGCAACGTCGCGACGAACACCCTCGACTGCGTGCCGGGGATCCTGCCCGGGACGCAGACCGAGACGTGCAACGCGCTCGACGACGACTGCGACGGCACCGCCGACGACGGCTTCAACGTCGGCCAGCCATGCACGGTCGGTGTCGGCGCCTGCGAGGCGAGCGGCACGATGGAGTGCACCGGCCCGAACAGCTCGGCCTGCAACGCGGTGCCCGGCACGCCCGGCACCGAGGTGTGCGGCAACGCCGTCGACGAGGACTGCGACGGCAGCCTCACGAACGGTTGCCTCGACACGGACGGCGACGGCCTGCTCGACGACGACGAGGTACAGGGCGGTACCGACCCGCTCGACGCCGACTCGGACGACGACGGCGCGCCGGACGGTCAGGAGGTCGACTGGAACCAGGACACCGACGGCGACGGCCTCATCAACGCCCTCGATCCGGACAGCGACAACGAGGGCCTGTTCGACGGCACCGAGATGGGCCTCGACTGCTCGAACCCCGACACCGACGTGAGCCAGGGCCACTGCGTACCCGACGCGGACGACGGCGCCACGACGACGGACCCGCTCGACGCGGACACCGACGACGGCGGCGTGTCGGATGGCAACGAGGACACGAACCTCGACGGCGCCATCGACGCGGGCGAGCTCGATCCGAACGACCCCTCCGACGACGTGCCGCCCGTCGACACCGACGGCGACGGGCTCAGCGACGACTACGAGGGGACGATCGGCACGGATCCGACCGACGCCGACTCCGACGACGACGGCCTGCTCGACGGCGGCGAGCCGAACCCGAACCAGGACACGGACGGCGACGGCCTCATCAACGCGCTCGATCCCGACAGCGACAACGACGGCCTCTTCGACGGCACCGAGGCCGGCCTCGACTGCAGCAACCCGGACACGGACGCCGCGGAGGGCAACTGCACGCCGGACGCCGACCAGGGAGCGACGACGACCGAGGTGCTCATCTCCGACACCGACGACGGCGGGGCGAGCGACGGCTCGGAGGACTGCAACCTCGACGGCGCCGTCGACCCGGGCGAGACCGATCCGAACAACCCGGGGGACGACGGCACCATCATCGACACGGACGGCGACGGGCTCTCCGACTGCGCGGAGGCCACGATCGGCACCGACCCGAACGATCAGGACACCGACAACGACGGCGTCATCGACGGGCTCGAGCCGAACCCGGCCGACGACACCGACGGCGACGGCCTCATCAACGCGCTCGATCCGGACAGCGACGACGACGGCCTCTTCGACGGCACCGAGATGGGCCTCGACTGCACGAACCCGGACACGGACCCGGCGGAGGGCAACTGCATCCCCGACGCCGACGACGGTGCCACGACCACGAACCCGCTCGACGCCGACACCGACGACGGCGGCGTCACGGACGGCGACGAGGACACGAACCACAACGGCATGATCGACCCCGGCGAGCGCGATCCGAACGACCCGCTCGACGACTTCGGCGGCAACGGCGGCGGCGGCGCCGGCGGCACCGGCGGCGGGGGCGGCGCGCCGAACGAGGCCAAGGGCGGCCAGGTCCTGCGCGGGGGCGGTGGCGGCTGCACCACGCCGGGGGCGACCGGTGACGGCGGCGCGGTCGCGGCGCTCGGCCTCGGCGCGCGCGCGATGGCGCTCCGACGCCGGCGCCGCGCGGCCTAGTGGCAGTGGGGCCGAGCCGCCGAGGGACCGGGGGTCGAGGGCCGAGACAGCGTCTCCCGGCCTCGACCCCTTGACCTCTCGGCCGCTTCACCCCTAGCCCTGTCGCATGCCGCTCCCGCGCATCCAGGCCTTCGAGTTCAACGACCTCGCGAGCGCACCGACGGCCCTGCGCGAGGGCGTCGTCGAGACCCTGAGCCGCGCGCTCCGCTGGGGCCGGATGACGAGCGGGCTCGTCGCGCCCTTCGAGGACTTCCTCGCGGCGAGCGGCGCCACGGAGGTGCTCGACCTGTGCGCGGGCGCCGCCGGCCCCGCCGCGATCCTGGCGGCGGAGATCGCGCGCCGCGGTGCGCGCCCGCCGCGCTTCTGGCTCACGGATCTGTTTCCGCGGCGCGAGGCCTGGGAGGCGGCCCGGCGCGCGCACCCCGACTGCATCGACTTCGCGCCCGACCCGGTGGACGCGACCGCGATCGCGCCGGAGCTCGCGGCCGGGCGGGCCCGCGTCGTCATCAACGCCTTCCATCATTTCCCACCGGAGCTCGCGCGCGCCATCGTGGCGGACGCGGCGCGGAGCTCGCGCGGCCTGTTCATCGCGGAGGCCTTCGAGCGCAACCCGCTCGCCTTCGCGAACTTCGCGCCTGCGGGGCTCGCTGCACTCCTGGCGAACCCCCTGCTCGCCCACCGGCAGCGGGTCGCGAAGGCCCTCCTCACGTGGGCGACGCCGATCATGCTCGCCGTCGGCGTGTGGGACGGGCTCGTGAGCACGCTGCGCGTCTACACCGAGTCGGAGCTCTACGACATGGCCGCGCAAGCCGCGCCGGGGTGGCGCTTCACGTACGGCACCTACCGTTTTCCACCCTTCGGCAAGGGGTACTACTTCTACGGCGTGCCGGCCGGCGCCGGGGCGTAGTCGAAGGTCGCAGGTCGCGCGTCACAGGTCGATCGGGTGGATCTGGAACCCGGAGCAGGCGTTCGAGCCCTCGAGCCGGCTCTGCACCAGGCGCGCGTCGCGCGCGGCGCACACGACGAAGCGACGCGGGCGGTCCTCGGGATCGGCCGGGATCCCGTGGAAGCCCATCTTCTCGGCCTGCTCGGCGGTCATGACCGAGGCCGCGGTCGTCTCGAGCACCTCGTCGGAGAGCAGCGCCTCGCCCTCGTGCCCCGGGGTCACGAGCACCTCGAACATGACGAAGCCCGAGGCCTCGCCGCCGCGCGGACCGGTCGCGCTCACAGGTGGTGGACCTGGAAGCCGGAGCAGGCGTTCGAGCCCTCGAGGCGATTGGCGACGAGGCGCAGATCGCTCTCGAGGCACACGATGAATTTCCGCGTGACGCCTTTCTGGTTCGGCGGCAGCGCGGGCAGGTGATTCTGCTCCGCGAGCGTCTGGGCCTCGGCCTCGGTCATCTCGGCGGCCGCCGTCTCGTTGATCACGCCATCCGAGAGGAGAGTCTCGCTCTCGTGCCCCGGCGCCACGAACACCTCGAACATGCAGTTCATGGCCCGATCGTCCCCCGACATGGCCGCGAGGACAAGCCGCAAGTCGCGGCCCGCTGCCCCGTCACCCCGAGGCGACGACCGCGATCACGACCGCGACCACGACCACGACCACGAGGCCGATGACGACCGGCACCTTCGAGCGCGGAGGCGGCATGTCGAGGCTCGCGGGCCCGGGCGCGACGAGCGGCGGAGCGGGCGCGGCGGGCCTCGCGAAGGGGTTCGGGGCCTCGACGTAGCCGGGCGCCGCGGCGTGCGGGCCCGAGGCACCTGCCCCGGACGCCGCGGCCGGGGGGAAGGCGCCCGAGGTGCCCGAGGTCGCCGGGGGGCGGTAGGCGCCCGAAGCGCCCGCGTTCGGGGGCGGGAACGCACCGGAGGTACCGGCAGCCGCGCCCGCGCCCGGGGGCGCGTAGACGCCCGAGGCGCCTGCG
>JACRDA010000238.1 GCA_016212965.1 Myxococcales bacterium | reverse complement strand
TCCGCCGGTGGAGCCGAGCGCGAGCGCGAGCGCGTCGCCGGGCCCGGAGCCGGTCGCGCCCGCGAGCGCGTCGGCGAGCGTGCCGCGCCTGCCGTCCCGCGCCGAGAGCGTCGTCGTGCTCGAGGCGCTCATCCGGAAGCTCGCGCCGTTGCACCGGCCCCTCGGTCGGCCGGCGCCGGGCGACTGGCTCGCCGAGCACCCCGAGTCGGGGCAGACCTTCGCCGAGTACCGCGTCGGCTTGCCGGCCCTGCCCGATCTCGCCGAGGGTCCCGGCCGCCGGCGCACGCTCTGCATCCAGCCGCTCGGGCCGCTCACGGACGCCGAGCGGAGCGTCGTCGTGCGGACGGGCGAGTTCATGCGGCGCTTCTTCGGTCTGCCCGTGCGCTTCGAGCCCGATCTCGGGCTCGAGCTCGTGCCCCCGGAGGCGCGCCGCACGCACCCGAGCTGGGGCGACAAGCAGCTGCTCGCGCCCTGGGTGCTCGACCACCTGCTCGGACCCCGCCTGCCGGCCGACGCGATGGCGCTCATCTCGTTCACGGCGTCCGATCTCTGGCCCGGGATGGGCTGGAACTTCGTGTTCGGGCAGGCGTCGCTCGGCGACCGGATCGGGGTCTGGTCGATCCACCGCAACGGCGATCCGGCGGCCGGCGCCGAGGGCTTTCGGCAGGTGCTGCTCCGCACGATGCGGATCGCCGTCCACGAGACCGGGCACATGTTCTCGCTCGAGCACTGCACCCGCTACCGCTGCGTGATGAACGGCGTGAACAGCCTCGACGAGGCCGACCGCACGCCCGCGTGGCTGTGTCCCGAGTGCCTGGCCAAGATCGCCTGGGCGACGCTCGTCGAGCCGGCCGCGCGCTTCCGGGCGCTCGCGGCCTTCGCCGACGCCGAGGGGCTCGGCGAGCTCGGGGGCTACTACCGCCAAGCGCTCGCGGCGCTCGACGCGCCCTGAGCCGCCCCGAGAGAAGTGCGCCCGGGCGTGTAACGGAAACGCCCCCTCGCGGGTCCGTACTGCCGACCGTGACGTGCCCGCCCGCGGTGGCGTCGCCCGGGGGGCTCCCCGCGGCGCGACGCGCCCGCGACGCAGGCGCCCGTCGGTCCGCACATCACCCACGACCGGGAGGATTCCGTGAAGCTCTACTACAGCCCCATCTCGCCGTTCTCGCTGAAGGCCCTGACCGCGCTCCACGAGAAGGGTGTCGCTTGCGAGCGGCACATCATCGACTTCGGCGATGCCGAGGCGCGCGCCGCGTACAAGAAGAAGTACCCGCTCGGCAAGGTTCCGCTGCTCGAGCTCGACGACGGGTACCTCATCCCGGAGTCGACGATCATCATCGAGTACCTCGAGACCCACTTCGACTCGGGGACGCGCCTCATCCCGGCCGACCCGGACGACGCGCGGCGCGTGCGCTTCTACGACCGGCAGTTCGACCTCTACTTCCTCAACGGCTTCGGCAAGATCTTCTTCGACGCGCGCCGCCCCGAGGGCGAGCGCGATCCGCGCGGCGTCAAGGCGGCCAAGAGCACGCTCGACGTCATGTACGCCTACCTCGACGAGCACATGCAGAAGCGCACCTGGGTCGCCGGCGCCGACTTCTCGATGGCCGACTGCGCCGCGGCGCCTGCGCTCGCGTACCTGCGCATGGTCTACCCGTACGACGCGTTCAAGAACGTCGTCGCCTACGCGGGCCGGCTCGCCGAGCGCCCGTCGTTCGCCAAGGCGTGGGCCGAGGCCGTCCCGGTCCTCGCGAAGCTCGGCTAGGATCACCCTCGCGCGCGCCGGCCGCCCCCATCGGCCGGCGCCGCCCCGGGGAACGCGCTCCCGTCGTTCGCGCTTCGAGGAACCCCATGCAACGAGTCGACACCGCCACCGCCATCGCCCCTACCCTCAACCCGAGCTCGGTCGGCCTCGTCGGAGGTGGCACGCTCCCCTACGCGACGCCCGCCACGCAGGGCGGCCACCGCACGACGGTGCTGCCGCGGGTCTCGGTCGAGGGGGGCATGCCACTGCTCGTCGCGGCCGATCGCGAGCGCTACGAGACCGAGTCGCAGCTCGGCGAGGGCGGCATGGGCGAGGTGCTCAAGGTCAAGGACAACGACATCCAGCGCACCGTGGCCTTGAAGCGCCTCTTGCCCGGGACGCAGGAGCCCGCGATCGTGGCGCGTTTCGTCGAGGAGATCCGCACGGTCGGACAGCTCGAGCACCCGAACATCGTGCCCATCCACGACGTCGGCATCGACTCGAACGGCCAGTACTACTTCGTCATGAAGTACGTGAACGGCGAGACGCTCGAGAGCATCATCGAGAAGCTCCAGGCGGGCGATCGCGCCTACCACGCGCGCTTCACCTACGAGCACCGCGTCGAGGTCTTCGTCGGGATCCTCGAGGCGATCCACTACGCGCACGCGCGCGGCATCGTGCACCGCGACATCAAGCCCGCGAACGTGATGGTCGGGCCGTACGGCGAGGTCGTGGTGATGGACTGGGGCATCGCCAAGCAGCTCCGCCCCGAGCCCGGGGCGCCCGTGCTCCCCGAGGGCGCCGGCCGCCCCGGCGCGCCGGTCCCGACCCACGGCGCGCCCGCCGACCCGCGCAGCCTGCACAGGACGCAGGAGGGCGCGCTCATCGGCACGCCGGCGTACATGTCGCCCGAGCAGGCCGCGGGCTTTCCCGTCGACGAGCGCAGCGACATCTACAGCCTGTGCGTGCTCCTGCACGAGCTGCTCGGCCTCGAGCACTACCTCGCCAGCGAGGAGACGATGGACGGCATCCTGCGCGGCGCGCTCGAGAAGACGCCGCCCGCGCTCTTGCGGGTGCGCAACCCCTACCAGCCGCCGGTGCCGGCGGATCTCGTCCACTTCGTGCGCAAGGGCGTGAACAAGGACGCGAGCCAGCGCTTCCAGTCGGTGAGCGAGATGCTGACGCGCCTGCGCGCGCGGCGCGACGGGGTCATCCCGATCCAGTGCCCCGTCACCTTCGCGAAGCGCGGCACGACGGGCCTCACGCGCTTCGTCGACCGGCACCCCTTCGTCACCCTCGTGTCGGTCTTCCTCGTGCCGCTGCTCGTGCTGTCGAGCGTCGCCCTGGCCGTCTGGCGCGCGCTCGCCTGAGGCGGGCCGCCGACGCGGCGGCCGTCGAGCACCGCCCACCGTGGCGCCTATCCGCGGGCCCGTGCTCCGCGCTATCGTCCGGGCCCATGCGGCGTGCGCTCCTCTTTGCGGCCGTGCTCGGGTGTCTCGCGCTCGCGAGCCTGCGCTCGCACGCGAGCGTAGCCGAGCAGCGCTCGCGCCTGCCGCCGCCGGCCCAGTGCACGGACGAGGTCGCGGGGCGCTACAAGGCGCACGTCTTCTACTCGCACGTGGGGCAGTGGTACCGCTTCGATCTCGAGGTGCGGCGCGCCGCACCCGGGAGCGCGGAGCTCGTCGGCGTCATCTCGGGCGACTGGTGGGATGGCGGACCCGCGGACCAGCTGCCCGGCGCCTGTCGCCCCGGCCTGCGGCGCGGGCGCGTGACCGAGCCGGCCAAGGGCAGCTTTCGCGACGGCGAGCTCCGCTTCGAGGGCACGAGCTTCAAGCTGCTCGACACCGAGTGCGGCCCGACGTCGAGCGCGTACCTGCTCGACCGCTTCCACGGCAAGCTCGACGCCGCGCTCGCCGAGTTCCAGTCGGTCCTGAACGCCGACTCGCCCGAGTGGACCAACGTGCCGACCGTGTTCCGGCGCGTCGAGTGCTTCTCCGACGGCCAGGCCGCGAGCGAGGAGCCCACGCCCCGGCCGCGCGAATCCGCCGGCACGCCGCCTCCCTACGAGCCGCCCGCGACGAGCGGGTGCGGCTGCTGAGACGGCCGATGCCGGACCGTGACCGAGGGCCCCCCGAGCGCGAGCTCGCCGCGGTGCGCGCCGAGCAGGCCTTTCACCTGCGGCATTTCGCCGGGCGGGAGCGCACCCTCGCGCTGCTCCGCGACTGGATCGAGGCCCACCCGCTCGGGGGCATCCTGCTCGTCACGGGGCCGCCCGGGGCGGGCAAGAGCGCCGTCCTCGCGGCGCTCGCGGCGCAGGAGCAGGCGCGCGGTGGGTGCCTGCTGCACATGACGCGCAGTCACGCGGATCCGCGCCGCTTCGTGCCCGCGCTCGTGGCCCAGGCGGCGCGCTTGCTCGAGCTCCCCGAGGGCGCCGGCCCGGCCGCGCGCTTCGACCCCAGCGACGAGGGCGATCTCGGCAACGCGCTCGTCGCCGCGCTCGAGTCGCTCGTGACGCGCTTCGGGCGGGCGGTCCTCGTGCTCGACGGCCTCGACGAGCTCCGGCCCGCCGACGTCGGGCTCGCCCTGCCGGTCGCGCTGCCCGAGGGGGCGCGCGTCGTCGCGTCGGCGCGCCCCGACCTCGAGCTCCTCGGGCGGCTGCGGGCGCGCGTGCCGTGGCTCGAGGAGCACGCCCTGCCGCCGCTCGGGCTCGACGACGTGACCGCAATCGTGGCCGCCCACGAGCCGGCGCGCACGGCCGAGCTCGATCCGGTGGCGCTTGCCGAGCGCGCCGCGGGCAACGCGCTCGTGCTCGAGCACCTCATCGCGGCGGGCGCGCGGAGCGGCCTCGCGGCGGCGGCGAGCGGCCCCGCGGCCACGAGCCTGCCGGGCGACGGTCTCGATGCCGTGTTCGCCGCGATCTGGCGCGCGATCTCCGCAGAGGACGCCGCAGGCGAGCCGCGCGCGCGGGCTCGTGCGCGGCGAGCTCCTGGCTCTCCTGTCGGTCGCCCACGACGCGCTCGGGCTCGAGGACCTCGCGGGGCTCGCGTCGCTCGGTGGGCGCGCGCTCGGGCTCGAGGCCTGTCGCGAGGCCGTCGGCGCGATGAGCGCCTACCTCGTCGTGTCGGCGGACGAGCGCGTGCGCCCGTGGCACCGTGCGTTCGTCGACTGGGTGCGCGCGCGGCAGCTCGGCGCGGCCGGCGTGCTCGCGCTCGAGGAGCGCTTCTGCACGTGGCTCGCGGCGCCCGCGGCCGCGCGCACGGGGGCGCACGCGTACGCCCTGTCGGAGCGGCTCCGTCACCTCTGCGCGGCCGGGCGCGTCGCCGAGGCGGCCTCGCTCGCGTGCGACCCGTCCTTCCTCGAGGCGCGACTCCTCGGGGGCCGGCTCCACGAGCTCGTGGCGGACCTCGCGGACGTGCTCGCGGCGCTCGAGGGCAGCGCGGGCGACGCCGCCTACCTGCTCGGCCTCGTGCGCGAGATCTTGCAGCGCCACGCGGCGTTCCTCGTGCGCCACCCGCGCGCCCTGTTCCAGATCGTCCACCAGGCGGGGCGCTTCCACGACGCCGCCGACGCGGCCGAGCACCTCGCGCCGCTCGAGCGCGGGGACCGCGGCTCGGTCGCCACGCCGGAGCCGACGCCCGCGCCTGCGCCGGGCAGGCTCGCGGTCTGGCTCGCCGACTGGGAGCGCGCCCGCGCCGTGCCCGCGAGTCGGCACGAGACGGCGCCCTGGGTGCGGAGCCATCGGCCCCCGCCGGTGCGGCTCGGCTCGAGCCTCCTCGCGGTCCTGCACGGCCACGAGGGCGAGGTCATCGCGGTCGCATTCTCGCCCACGGGCACTGCGCTCGCGTCGGCCGGCACGGACGGCACGGTGCGGCTCTGGGACGTGCGGAGCGGGGCCGAGCGCGCCCTCACGACGCCCGGTCCGGGACGCGCGCTCGCCGTCGCGTTCGCCCCCGACGGGCGCCGGATCGCCGTCGGCGGCGACGACGGCGTCGTGCGGCTGTGGCTCGCGCCGGCCGTGCTCGCCGCGGAGGTCGCAGGCGCGGAGCCACCGGCGCTCGTGGAGCTCGCCCGGCACGACGGGCCGGTCTGGGCGCTCGCGTTCGCGCCGGACGGTCGCACGCTCGCGAGCGGCGGGCGCGACGGGACGGTGCGCGTCACGCGCCGCGACGGCACCGAGGCGTGGAAGGCCGAGCTCGGCGGCACCATCACGGCCCTCGCCTTCTCCGGGGACGGCCGGCGGCTCGGGGCTGCCGCGGCGCGCGGTCGCATCGCGGTGTGGGGCGCCGGGGGCGAGCCCGTGCTCGATCTCGGAGCGCTCGAAGAGACGCCCTGGAGCCTCGACCTCGGCGCGAGCGGCGAGCGCCTGCTCTGGACCGATGCCGGCGGGTCCGTGCATCACGTCGACGCCGACGGCGCCCACGCCGAGGTGCTGCGCCTCCCCGACGAGCGGCTGTGGGCGGGGGCGCGCGCCCCGGACGGGCGCAGCGTCGTCGTCGGCGGCACCGGCAAGACGCTCTACCGCTGGGTGCCCGGCGGCGGCGAGCGATCGCTCGCGGAGATCGGCCGGCTCGAGGGGGCCGTGAACTCGCTCGCCTTCTCACCGGACGGCACGCGCGTCGCGTCGGGCGCGGCCGACGGCACCGTGCGCATCTGGCGCACGAGCCCGGGGCCCGCGCCGCGCCGGTTGCGCGGCGACGTCGGGCGCGTGCGAGCACTCGCCTTCGACGGGCAGGGCCGGCGCCTGGCGGTCGGCGGTCACGACGGCCGCCTGCAGCTCTGGGACGCCGCGACCGGACGCGTGGTGGTCGAGCGGACGCTCGAGCCGGGGCCCGTGACGGCGCTCGGCTTCGCGGCCTCCGGCCAGCTGCTCGCCGTCGGGTCGCAGGACGGCCGGCTGCGCGTGCTCCGCGCCGACGGCCGCGAGCGCGCGTGCCTGCGCGCCCACGACGCGCCCGTGACGGCCGTCGCGTTTCGCGCCGACGGCTCGCAGCTCGTGAGCGGTTCGCTCGACGAGAGCGTGCGGGTCTTCTCCCTGCTCGGCCAGCGCGAGCTCGCGCGCCTGCCGCTCGGCGCGGGCGTCGCGCGCGTGGCCGTCTCGCCCGACGGCACGCGCGTCGCGGCCGCGGGTCGGCGCGCCGGGGTGCGCGGGTGGGAGCTCGCCGCGGGCGCGCTCCGCGTCCACCACGACGGACCCTTCGACCCCGCGGCGACGCTGGCGCTCGAGGCGAGCGGCCTCGCCTTCGCCGCCGACGGCTCGACGCTCGTGCTCGAGACGCAGAGCGGCGTCCGGCTCGGCTTCGACGTCGAGACGGGCGAGCGCCGGCCCGTGCCGGACGCGCCCGAGCCGGGGTGGCGCGCGGTCGCGAACGGCGGCGAAGTCGCCATCGTGCCGCGCGCCGGGGGCGCGCCCGTCGCGTGGTACCTCGCCTCGGTCCAGGAGATCGTGGCGTCACCCACCGGCCGGACCTGGGCCGCGCGGGCGCACGACTACGTGCACCTGTTCACGCTCGAGGGGTGCGAGGGGTGAACGGAACCGGAGATCAACCGCCAAGGCGCCAAGAGCGCCAAGACGAGAGACACGAGAGAAGAGAAGAGCAGAGAGAGATCACAGGAGGCCGGGAAGACGGGAAGGCGGCGCTGTCCCCAGCGCGGCCTTCTGTTCTTCTGTTCTTCTTGTGAATCCTCTGGGAAATCCTGCGTGAATTCATGGACTTCCCAGGCTCGATGGGGTGACCGGCCGACGTATAGCCGCCTCGACGGAGCCCACGTATAGCCGCCTCGACGGCGCGGCGTTCGCGCGCCGCGCGCCGCCCTGACTGAGGTGGCGCTGCGCGCACGTGCCCGGCCTGCACGGGCTCGGCGACCCGGAGCGGGAGAGGCCGAAGGACATGGCTACTCCGGCGGGTCCGGCACGTCAGGGAAAGCCGTCGCGATCGAGCCAATCGCGAATTCTTCACCATGGATAATGTCGCGGTGGGCGGGGGTACGGTAGTGCTGGCTGCCACGTGAGCGACAACGAGACAGTCGTCGAAGTCGAGCTATCCGAGGCCCTCGCACGCGAGCTGCTCGCAGGCGGGCCGCCACGGCCGCAGATCGCTGGAGCGCTTGGTGTGGCGGCCCTGGTCCCATGCGCGTTCACGGATGATCGGGGCATTCGTCGCTACTGGCAGGTGACCTGCGCGACCGGCGATGCCGCGCGGGCCGTCGCCGAGGAGTTGCGCAAGGTTCCGGGCGTCGAGGCTGCGTACATCAAGCCGGCCGAGGAGTCGCCGTAGGAGGAGGGAAGAAGAATGGGCAGCGGAAAATTCGATGGATGGGAGCTCGTGGTCGTGCTGCGCGGAGACGTAGTGCCGCGTGTGGAGGCCGGGGTCGTCCGGGCGGAGAGCATCTTCTCTCCTGCGTCTGCTGCCGTGCTTGGCCAGCCCAGGCGGCTCGTGCCCCTGTTCGGCGTCTCGCGCGAGCGCCTGCGCCACGAGGCGACGTCGCTATCCATGGCCCCGGACGCCACCCCCGACCTGAGCCGGTACTATCGCGTCGAAGGTGATTCCGAAGGCTTCGAAGAGGCTCAGAAACAGCTGATTGGGGACGAGACGGTGGAGGCGGCCTACCTCAAGCCTCCCTGCGAACTGCCGGCGATCAACGACATGGTGCCGCGGATCGAGGACACCCCGCCGACCACACCGGATTACGCGGCGCGGCAGCTGTACCTCGACGCCGCCCCGGGCGGCGTCGATGCGCGTTTCGCGTGGACGTTGCCGGGAGGCGGCGGCGCCGGCGTCAGCGTCATCGACGTCGAGGGTGCGTGGCGCTTCGGCCACGAAGATCTGCTCCAGAACCAGGGCGGCGTGATAGCGGGGACGCAGAGCACGGATCTCGGCTGGCGGAACCATGGCACGGCGGTGGTGGGCGTCTTCGGTGGCGATCGGAACGGGCAGGGAGTCACCGGCATCGCACCCGACGCCAACACGCGTGCCATTTCGATCTTTGGGCCAGGAATGGGCTCGGCGGCCGCGATCAGGCAAGCCGCGAACGCGCTCGGCGCCGGCGACATCATCCTCCTCGAGCTCCATCGCCCTGGTCCGAGGTTCGCCTTCCAGGCACGCGGCGATCAGCGCGGCTACATCGCGATCGAGTGGTGGCCAGACGACTTCGACGCCATCCGCTTTGCGATCGGCAGGGGAGTCATCGTGATCGAGGCCGGGGGCAACGGCGCCGAGAACCTCGACGATCCGGTCTACTCCAATCCCGCGGCTGGCTTCCCGGCGACGTGGACCAACCCGTTCAACCGGAACAACCGCGACTCGGGGGCGATCATCGTCGGCGCGGGAGCGCCCCCGCCCAACACGCACGGACGGAACCACGGTGCCGACAGATCCCGGCTGGCGTTCTCGAACTTCGGCGCTTGCGTGGACGTGCAGGGGTGGGGCCGCGAGGTGACCACGTGTGGGTACGGTGACCTCCAGGGAGGCGCCAACGAGGACTTCTGGTACACGGACCAGTTCAGCGGCACCTCGAGCGCGTCTCCGGTGGTGGTGGGCTCCGTCGCGTGCCTTCAGGGGATCCTCCTCGCCCGCGGCACGCCCGTGCTGACTCCGGCGCGCGCCAGGGCGTGCCTCCGGGGCACCGGGTCCCCGCAGCAAGACGAGCCCGGTCGCCCGGCGACCGAGCGCGTCGGCACGCGGCCAGACCTCCGCGCGATGGTCGCGTGGGCCACGCCCAAGACCACCAAGGAAATCAAGGAGGCGAAGGAGCTCAAGGAGCGCGACAAGAGCGTGCTCAAGGACTTGAAGGATCGGATCAAGGACAGGAAGGAAAAGGACCAGAAGGAGTTCAAGGAGCACAAGGAGTTCAAGGAAAAGGAGCGAAAGGAGCTCAAGGAGCACAAGGAGATCAAGGAGTTCAAGGAGCTCAAGGAGTTCAAAGAGAAGGACAAGGACATCCGCGAGGCCGGACCGGCGGCCGCAGAGCCCGATGTGGCCGGGCGCCTCGACCAACTGGAGCAGGCCGTGAGCGAGCTCGCGCACTTCATCGGCGGCGAGCTTCGACCGGACCTGGGAGGTTCCGCCCTCACTCGCGAGGACGACGTCGACGCGCAGATCACGGCGGCCAAGCAGGCGAAGGACGCGAAGGACACCGAGAAGCCGCGTGAGCGATAGGCGGAGCGCGGTCGCCATCCTGTGCCACCGGGACGATCGCTGCGGCCTCTGGCTGCGCGAGCGTCTCGGGGCTCGGGGGATGGACGTCCGGCTCATCGTCGCGGAGGTTCTCGTTCACGCACCGCGATGGGAGCACCGAGTCGGCGCAGCGGGAGCGTCGATCACCGTCGACCTGCCGGGGGGCGGGCAGCTGTCGAGCAGTTCCACGGATGCCGTGGTCAACCGGCTAACGCACGTCCCCTTGGATCTACGTCATGTGGCGGCCGCCGACCGTGCCTATGCGCGGGACGAGGTCAATGCGTTCTACGCGAGCTGGCTACGGTGCTTCCGACTGGTGGTGAACCCGTCCTCGCCCGACGGGCTGTGCGGGCGTGACCGGCACCCGTTCGAGTGGGCCGCCCTGGCTCGTCTTGCGGGGTTCGCCGTGTCGCCCATCTCCCACTCGATCGCCGATCCGGTGTCGGCATCCGTTCGAGGCAACGGGGCCGTTGCCGCCGTGACGGTGGTCGGGGACGAGGTGATCCCGCCCGTCGAGCGCTCCGACGCGGAGGCCGCCAAGGAGCTGTCGCGCACCGCGGGGCTTCCGGTGCTCGGGATAGAGCTGGAGCGGAGGCCCGGGGCGCGATCCCGCTTCGTGTCGGCCACGCCGATCCCTGACCTCCGGGCGGGTGGCGAGGGGAGTGTCGACGCGCTCTGTCGTCTGCTCCAAGGACCGTCGGCAAGATGATCCTCGTATGTGGCATACCCAGTGAGCCGCCGGTGGCGCGTCTCACGGAGCGCTTGAGCGCGATGGGCGCGCCCTACTTGCTCTTCAACCAAAGGGATTCGCTCGAGACCGCGCTCTGGTGTGGCCTCGATGAGGGTGGATGTGCTGGTCGTCTTCGAGTGCGAGGGCGCGAGTACCACCTGGAGGCCGTGACGGCCGCCTACTGCCGGATGGTCGACCCTTCATGCCTGCCCGAAATTGTGTCGGCGGGCGGTGCCGCGAAGCAAAGGGCGCAGTCCGTCCATGACACCCTCGTCCGGTTCTTCGAAGTCACGGGAGCGCGGGTCGTCAACCGCTACAGCGCCATGGCGTCGAACGCCTCGAAGCCGTTTCAGGCCCAATTGATCCGCGCGGCCGGCCTTGCGGTGCCCGAGACACTGATCACCAACGACCCTCAGGCCGTGTGCGCCTTCGCCGAGGGACACAAGGAACTGATCTTCAAGTCCACCAGCGGTACCCGCTCGATAGTGCGGATCCTCGAGCCTTCCGACCTCGAGCGACTCCACCGCATTCGCTGGTGCCCGACGCAGTTCCAGGAGCGTGTGCCCGGGGACGACATCCGCGTCCATGTGGTCGGTGCGCGCGTGTTTGCGACGGCGATCCGCTCGGCCGCCACCGATTATCGCTACGCCGCCCGCGACGGCATCGAGTGCGAGCTCGTGCCGACGACGCTGCCGTCCGAGGTCGAGGAGCGCTGTCTCCAACTGGCAGATCGCCTGGGTCTGCCATTCGCGGGCATCGACCTGCGCGTCACCCCGGAGGGAAAGACCTACTGCTTCGAAGTGAATCCAAGCCCCGGCTACACCTACTACGAGGACGCGACGGGGCAGCCGATCTCACTCGCGCTCGCGGAGTTCCTCGCCAGCGCGCCGAGGTGAGTGACAGGTCCGCTTCGGGGTTTCGGGAAGAGACGGACGGCACGGCGAGCGAGACGCGCCTCGTGCGCGTCTGCGTGAAGCCGAGCGCGAGCGCCTCGACGAGCGCCGCGTGACGCGGGCATCGGCCCGCGCGCGCCGCGCAACAGCAGGCGCGCAGTCGGCGCCCTCCGTCGCCGGTTGCATCGGCATCGCGTAGCGAGCCGCGAGCGCGAAGCTCGTCCACGCGCCGGGTGGCTGGGCACGGGCGGGCGCTCGGTCGCACGTCGCTGGCGTGTAGCCGCCTTGGCTTCACGGTGTCGGCCCCGCCTGGCATGGAGCCACCATGTCCTCTTGTCGGCGCGATCGCGCTCGGGCATCGTTCGAAGCGCGTGGCTTTCGGATCGAGGGCTTGGAGCTCCTCGACACGACGGCGCAGCTTGGCGACGCCCCGGTCGATGTCTGCGCGCGTCAGAGTTCGAACTTCGAGTCGGGCTGGGTCGGGCTGTGCTTCCGCGAGGCCATGGGTTCTCCTCAATAAGTCGCGTTCACAGGTTGTGTGAGGCATTCGTGACCTGCCTGTGGCGGCACCGGGGCGCGTCGGACCTGTGACCGTTGCTGCATTCTACCGCGCCGGACCCCTCTCGCGCGCCTTCGCCTTCACTCGCCGCGGCGGCTCGAGGCGCGCACCCCCCTCGTACAGGATCACCACGCCGCCATCGGTGTCCACGCGTGCGATCAGCGGCACGTCCCGCGCGCGCAACACTCGGCGCACCAGCGGCAGCGCGCGTACGATCCGCGCTGCGTGCTCGTGCCCGGACGCCTCGCCGAGGAGTAGAACGGCGAAGGACCCACCGAGCAGAGCCGCGAGCTCGTTCGGCCTCCGCCGCAGCGCGTGGTCCTTCGTGAAGCACGCCCAGCCCGCCGCGGCCGCCACGGGGATCCACGCAAGGTCGCGCGTGCCCTGCGCCCGGAGCTCGACGCGCCCGCCGTCCTCGAGGGCGCCGCCGAGGGCGTCCGGCACGATGTGCCGCCCGAGGCACTCGTCTACGAAGAAGACGAACGGCTCACGCAGCCTGTTTCGTCGCACGCAACGCGTCCTCGATCTGCTCGGGCGCGACCTCGAAGTCCGCTGCGAGCGCGAGCACGGAGTCGCCCGCGTCGAAGCGCGCACGGATGTCGGCGGCAGGCACCGCAGTCCCGGCGATCACCGGGCGCCCAAAGGCGACGAGCGGGTCGATCACGATGCTGCGCGCCGCGTCCGTGCGCCGCAGGGAAGGGAAGAGCCGCACGGCGCGCCCCCGCTCGTCGTACTCGATGCGGGCGAGCGAGGAGAGGGCGTGCTTGCGCCGCATCGCCGCGCGCACGCAGACCTCCACGAGGTTCGTGAAGGAGAGGAAGCGCTGCTCATCCTTAGCCAGAGGTACGACCGGGTGCGACCAGCCCTCGCCCCCGCGCGCCGGGAACCGTCGGCCGACGACCCACGCACGGAGCGTCGAAGCCGGAACGCCGGCGAGCGCCGCCGCCTCCGGCAAGGAGTACGCAGGCACGTCCTCCGGGCGGCGGCCGCCGTAGATGTCGCTCGGTGCGGTCACGCGCGGATGCTGACGCGATCGTGAGCGGTCGTCCAGCGTCCAGCGGACGCACCTGCGCGGCTCAGCCCGGTTCGCGCATCTTCATGTCGTACGCGGACTCCACCATCTCGCGCGTGATGCTCGCGTTCTCGATGACGGTGTTGCCGTACGCCCAGTCGATCTTCTCGTCGCGAGAGAGCGTCGTCGCGAGTCGCCCTTCGGCCTGGAGCTGCTTCACTCGCGCATGGAGCTCCTCGTAGGTCGGTGGCTTCCGATTCACCGGCGCCTCCTCATCCTCTGGCAGGGTGGGTAGCGGACCACGCGCCGCCGTTCTGTGCAAGCGGCCACGCGCGATGGCGGGCACCCGCGGACCCACTCGGCCTGGCCCTTCCCGGAGAGCCGGAGCGCCAAGAGAGCCCCACGCCGCGGGGTGAGCGCGGGTGCGCCGGTCGCTCAGGCTGAGGTAGGCTCGAACGGCGGCCGACACCATGATCCTCACCCCCTCCCCCGTCACGATCACGCGCCTCGAGAAGGCCGCGAGGGACAACGGCTTCGACCAGGAGCTGCCGCGCGAGGAGGGCTGGCTCGGGTTCGCGAGCACGCAAGCGCCGCTCCGCGCGTGGCTCACGACCGTGGGCGACGCGCTCTTCATCGCGGCCTTCTCGCAGCTCCACGTGGCCCGGGCGCTCGGGGCCTACGGCACGCCGATGGCCTCGCCGCTCCCGTCGGGCGCCGTCGCGGGGCGCGCCGTCTCCGACATCCCGGCGCTCCACTCGCTCCTGAGGCGCGCCTTCCAGCTCTCGCAGACGCTTCCCGACGAGCTCCTGCGCGCCTACCAGAAACGCACGGCGAGCCTTCCCACGGCGACGGAGGCGGAGCGCCAGGTGGTCGTGCGCGTCGGGCAGGATCTCTTCCGCCAGGGGCTCCTCGACTACTGGGAGGGCCGCTGCGCCATCTCGGGCCTGGCCGTCGCCGAGCTCCTGCGCGCGAGCCACATCAAGCCCTGGGCCGAGTGCGCGAGCGACGCCGAGCGCCTCGATGTCTTCAACGGCCTCCTGCTCGCGCCCCACCTCGACGCCGTCTTCGACCGCGGCTTCGTGACCGTCAGCGACGAGGGGGCGGTCGTCGTGTCGACGGCGCTCGACGACGAGGCGCGGGGCGCGCTCGGGCTCGATCGGCCCCTCCGCGTGCGGGCCCTGCACGACGGGCACCGCGCCTACCTGCCGTGGCACCGGGAGAGGGTGTTCAAGGGGTAGGGACGGAGCGAGCGGGCGGGCATGGCCGTGCGCCCCCTCGGCGGCGTATCCTTCGGCCGGCCCATGGATCACGTCGTCAGCGTCCGCATCCGCAACCTCCGGTGCATCGAGAGCCTCGACCTCGATCTGGCGCCTGTCACCGTGCTCATCGGCGAGAACGGCTCGGGCAAGAGCAGCATCATCGAGGCCCTGGAGCTCCTCTGGCGGAGCGCCGACCCGAGCTTCTTGCAGCAGTTCTACGGCATCCACCGGGGCGCGGGCGTGGTTCGCGTGGGGGCGCAGTCGCTGTCACTCGGGGTCGGCGTTCGGGATGCCGAGGGACGCAAGCCGCGCCTCGAGTACGACTTCACGCTCGCGGTCGAAGCCGGTGGGTACTTCGTGGTCCGGGAGGAGCGCCTGCGGCAGGTGCATGGAAGCCGAAGTCAGGACGTGCTCACACGCGGCGCGGGGAACCCGGCCGTGCTCGATCCGACCGCGAACGAGATGCGGCCGATCGGGGCCGTCGCCAGCCAGCCAGGCATCCTCTCGCTCGCCAGCTTCGGCACGCAGCCGCCGCACGAAGCGGTCGGGCGCATGCGCGAGGCTCTGCAACGCATCGAGGTGCACCTCGCCTTCGACACGTTGCCCACCTGGGCGGCCAACTCGATCCAGCGGCCGCAGCCGCTCCGTGGAAGCGTTTACCACCAGCCGGTCGAGCAGCTCGCGCTCCTCGGTCACAACCTTGCGAACGCGTGGTCGTCGCTCAAGAACGACTTCGGCGAGGCGCACTGGCAAGAGACGATGGAGCTCGTGCGCCTCGGTCTCGGCGACTCCATCGACTCGGTGGCGGTCCGAGCGGATGCCGGCGGTGGGAACGTCAGCCTGTGGCTCCAGCGTCTCGACATGGACGGCGCGCTGCCCGCCGCCGGCCTTTCCGACGGGCAGCTCACCTGGCTTGCGTTCGTCGCCCTCGCGCGCCTGCACTCCAACCGGTCTGCGCTCGCCTTCGACGAGCCGGAGGTCCACCTGCATCCCGCGTTGCTCGGCCGGGTGGTCGCACTCCTCAGCTCGTTACCAGGTGGGGCGCCGGTGGTGCTCGGAACCCACTCCGATCGGATCCTCGAGCTTCTGGACGACCCGGCCGGATCGGTGCGCGTCTGCGGCCTCGCGCGGGGCGGCAAGACGGAGGTCGCGCTGCTCGATCCGGAAGAGCTTGCGCGCTGGCGCAAGCACTACGGAGACCTCGGCCAGCTCCGGGCGAGCGGGTACCTTCACCGGGCGCTTCGACAGCCCGCCCACCCCGAGCCGGAAGCGAAGCCGTGAGACCGTGCAGGCCGCGGGTCACGGTCCTCTACGAGGACTCGATGGCCGTTGGCGCGGGAGGGCAGTTCCCCCTGCACGACTTGGTGCTCCGCATGCTCGAGGACGACATCGACGGTGAGACCTGGCGGCTCCACCAGGCCATCGACAAGAACCCCCGAAACGGCGTCGACAAGCTCCTCGGCGACCTCGCGCATGGGTCGCTCATCGCGCAAGACGGACGGCTTTGCGTCCTCGTCGACCGCGACAAGATCGCGTCGCACCTCGGCCCCACGGCGAAACGCCAAGGACGAAGAGCTGCTAGGAGCGATCCGCGCGTGTGCCGATGTGCCCGACAAGGTCGACGCGTTCCTTCTCCGACCCAACATGGAGGGGCTCGTGCGCGACATCCGGGCGTGCGAGCCCACCGTCGCCTCTCAGGAGAGGTTCGAGCGCGCGCTCGGCAAGGATCTGAACGAACGAGATGGCGTGCTCAAGGCTGCGAGGGGGGAGGCCCTCCGTGCCCTTCGGGGTTGCGTCCGCCAACGCCAGCCGGGGCTCGATGCCCTCGTGCGGGCGCTCGCGTCGACCGTCCGGGATGCGGACCCGAGCTCAGCGGGCCCAGCCCGGGCCCAGCCCTGAGGCCCCGCGGCGCTGTCCCCAGCGCCGCCTTCTGTCCTTCTGTCCTTCTGTCCTTCTGTCCTTCTGTCCTTCTGTCCTTCTTGTGAATCATCTGGGAAATCATGCGTAAAACCGAGCACTTGCCCAGGGTCGATGGGGTGACCGGCCGACGTATAGCCGCCTCCCCGTCGCCGACGTATAGCCGCCTCGACGCCTCGGCGGCGGGCCTTCGGCCAGTCGACGGGCGCCGGGCAGGGCGGTACCCTGGGGCATGCGCAACAAGGTCACGTTCGTCGGCTTCGCATCCCTCGTCCTCGCGTGCGCCTCGCTCGGCTGCGGCCGCGCCGACGTCGGCGACTCCTGCTCCAAGGAGGGTGATCTCGACGAGTGCGTGGACGAGGCGCTCTGCGCCAAGGACGCGAAGGGCGAGCTCCAGTGTCAGCTGCTCTGCGCCGTTCAGGCCGACTGCCCGGCCGGGACCAACTGCAACGGCACGAGCGGCACGCTCAAGGTGTGCCAACCGAAGTGAGCCCGCGCGTCACGCCTCCCCGTAGCCGACGCAAAGCCGCCTCCCCGTAGCCGACGTAAAGCCGCCTCGACGCCTCGACGGCGGGCGTTCGTGCTCGATCCCGGGTGCCCGTCGGCCGAGCAAGAACCCGAGCCGCCGGCCCCGCCCCGCGCCACGGCCCCTCGAGGCTAGAATCATCATGAAGCATACGCGCTTGGTACGAGGGATCCGGATCGGGCTCATCGGCTTGTTCTTCGGGGGCTGGACGGCCGCGGCCTGCAGCAGCTCGCCGGTGGACGACGGCGTTCCGTCGGGCAGCACCTGCTCGCTCGGGGGGGCCAAGTGCGCCACCTGCAGCCCCACGGTCGGGTGCGCGAGCTGTGCGAGCGACGGGGATTGCAAGGACGCGGGCAAGCCCGCGTGCGTGCTCGGGCGCTGCGAGGAGTGCGGGCCGCTCGCGGGCTGCAGCGTCGGCGATGCCTGCTTCCCCAAGGACTTCAAGTGCCACGCGGCCTGCACGAGCAACGCCGACTGCGGCGGCGACTTCTGCGATCTGCCGACCGGCGCGTGCCTC
Source organism: Myxococcales bacterium (assembly GCA_016212965.1). Lineage (GTDB taxonomy): Bacteria > Myxococcota_A > Polyangia > Polyangiales > Polyangiaceae > JACRDA01. Next base: position 3,070 of record JACRDA010000238.1, on the reverse strand, counting down.
GGCTGCCGCACGGATGCCGACTGCGGCGGCAGCACGCCAGCGTGCGAGCCGGTCCACGCGCTCTGCCGGGAGTGTGCGTCGAGCGCGGACTGCGGTGCGGCCCATCCGGCCTGCGACCTCAACGAGGGTAAATGCCACGACTGTCTCGTGGACTCGGACTGCCCCGCTCCGTTCCTCTGCGGCACGGACCGCAAATGCCACTTCGCCTGCAGCTCGAGCACCGATTGCGCCGGCACGAACAAGCCCCTCTGCGATCTCGCCACCTCCGATTGCGTCGAGTGCCTCGACGGCGGGGACTGCGGCGCCGCCGAGCCCGCCTGCGCCGCGGACCATCGCTGCGTCGAGTGCGTCGTCGCGAACGACTGTCAGAACGTCGCGACCCCACTCTGCGACGCCGAGAAGTGCGTCGCGTGCATCTCGGGCACCGACTGCCTCGACCCGCTCGCGCCCGTGTGCCACGGCGGCGCGTGTGTGCAGTGTGCCAAGGACGACGATTGCCCGAGCCTCAGCAGCCCGAAGTGCGAGAACCTGATCTGCGTGCCCGCCTGAAGCGCGTGCGGACGGCCGCCCGGAAGCGGGGCGAGCAGAACCACGGAGGCACCGAGACACGGAGCGTGACACGGAGGAGTCTCTGAACCTTGCCGGCTCCGTGCAGCCCTCCGTGTCTCCGCGTCTCCGTGGTTGTCTCTTTCTGGGCACTCGAGGCGGGCGCGGAGCTCGGCCCCAACCCACGACCGTGGCTCACGCTGGCGCGGTGCACACCCAGGTGACGCCGCCGTCGGCCGAGTCGCAGTAGCTGCCCGACTCGCAGCAGGTCTGGAGCGGGTCGCACACCTCGCCGAGGGTGAGGATGTCCGAGCAGGGCGCGGGGCCGCCGCCCTGGCCGCCCGTCCCACCGCCGCCGCCCGAGCCGCCGGCGCCGATGTCGAGCGTCCAGTAGGCGCGGTGGTTGTTCTCGGCGAGGCCCTGGAAGGGCACTCGGAAGGCCGGGTAGCTCGGGTCCTCGCCGTTGGCGGCCTTGTCGAGGTCGATGGCCGCGACCCAGATCTGCTGCAGGCCCTGCGGCAGGACGACGCCGTAGGCGCGCTTCGTGTTGAAGGCGACCCAGTCGTAGTCGCCGGGCGGCGCCCAGGTCGGCAGGCTGTTCTCGTACTGGCCGGTCGTCATCTGGTTCGAGGTGACCCGGTTCGCGTTCACGAGCTCGACCGACGTCGCGCCGTCGTGGGAGGTGACCCAGAGCTGCGCCGTGTTGTCGCCGTGACCGCCCTTGCCTTGCGAGAACGCGATCCAGTCTCCGGCGGGCGAGAACATTGGGAAGATGTTGGTCTTGTTGTTCGGGGGCGGCAGCAGGATGCTCGGCGCGCCCCAGGTGCCGTTCGTGTACGGGATGAGCGCGAGCGAGGCGTCGCCCGGCGAGTCGTTGCCGCCGGTCGCGAACACGAGCTCGGTCCCGTCGGGGCGCCAGTCCGGGTGCGTTCCGGCGAGGCCGCCGAGCGGCAGATCGACGATGAACGCGCCGGTCGCGCGGTCGACCATCCACATGTCGCCGCCATACGCCACGACGACGTTGGCGTTGTCGGGCGAGATGGTGCCGAATCCGTGGCCGTCCGTGTTCGGGATGTCCTCGACGAGCGGGGTCGGCGGCGGGTCGGGCGTGACCTCGAGGATCCACAGGCTGTTCGTGTTCGTCGACTGCACCGGCGCGGCCATGTAGCGCCCGTCGCGCGAGACGGTGTGGCAGGCGACGCATTTCACCTTCTCGCCGTCGGGGTAGGTCGTCCCGACGGGTTTGGCGACGATGTAGTCCTCCGGGTTCTGCTGCGCGATTCGCCCGCGCCGGATGCCGGCCGAGGTCGTCGACCAGTAGAAGATCGCCCCCTCCACGTTCTGGAGCGAGAAGCCGAGCTCGATCGGCTCCGAGCGCCGCACCGTCGGCGGAACGGTCGAGGTGTCGAGCCCGTCGACGACCCACGACACCGTGCCGCCGGCGTTCGAACCGGCGATCTGCTCCCAGGCGAGCTCGTTGACCTCCCAGCAGCCGGCCGCCGGACTGGCCGCGGCGCACAGGCCGTGCGTGCCGTCGGTGTAGACGGTCACGGTCGAGTTGTTCCCGGTGTAGACGAGGCGGAACTCCGTGTAGCCCTGGCTCCGCCACTGGAACAGGGTCCGGTAGATGTTGCGCGGGAAGCGCGTCTTGTCGCTCGGGTAGACGACGAGCGGGGAGGCCGCGTCGGTCACCGGCAGGCCGTCCCACGCCAGGGGATCGCTCGGCTGCCCGATCGTCACGTCGAGCACGAAGTGCACGGTGGTCGAGCCCGACACGGCGCAGCCGTCCTCCGCCGTCACGGTCACGATGCCGCCCGCCGACGGGTAGGGGGTGAGGACGCCGTCGACGATCGTGCCGGGCGGGGTCGCGTCCGGGCGCGTGGCCGACCAGGCGAGGCTCGAGGCCGGGATGGTCACCGTGCTCGAGTCGGCGAGCGTGCCCGTCGCCGTGAAGGTGATGGGAGTCGCGGGGCCGCCGTCGAGCGTCACGGTCGAGTCGGCCGGTGCCAGCGCGATCGACTGCAGGCCCGGGATGCATGCCACGGCATGGCCACCGGCGCCCCCCGTGGCACCCGAGCCGCCGCTCGCGGCTGTCCCCGCGGTGCCGTCGCTCACGACGTCGGTGTCGCTCGAGCACGCGCCCGCGAACGCGGCGGCGGCCGCGCCCGCGAGCGCCGCCATGCGCAAGTAGTGTGCGCTCGCGCGCACGGCCGAGAAGATCGAGCTGGATCGTCCGGTGTTCGAGCTCATGTCAGCCTCCGTGCGTCGACGGGTCGGTCCCCAGGTTGCCTTCCAAGCGAGTCAAGCGTGTAGGGAGTCAGGTCGAGCGCGCGACGTGCCCTACGCCGCTGCGCGCCGCGCGCGCGCGAGCGCACGAACGCTGCGGCCGCGGCGAAAAACCAGCCCCACGGTGCCTCGGACCGCGAGCTCGCATCGCCCACGACCTCGCACGAGCACCCTCCCTCCGCTACCGGGTCGGCCTCCGCGGGGGCGCCGGCCCCGGCGCCGGTCGCGCCGGTGCCGC
>JACRDA010000237.1 GCA_016212965.1 Myxococcales bacterium | reverse complement strand
GCGGGCGGTGGCCTCGGCCGCGCCGCGGGCGGCAGCCTCGCGCTCGCGCTCGTCGACGCGACCGTGACCCTGACCGACGCCGCGCTCACGACCGCGACCGGCGGCACGGGTGGCGCCGGCGGCACGGGGCAGAAGGGCGGCTTCGGCGGCTCAAACGGGGGCACTGCAGGTGCGGCACCCGCCTGCGCCGGCGGCCCCGGTGGCAACGGCGCGACGGCGGCGACGGCGGCGGCGGCCGCGGCGGCCCGACCCTCGGCATCGCGACGGCCGGCACGACGAGCACGGTCGAGGTCACCAACGTCACCTACGCGCTCGGCACCCCGGGTCCGGGCGGCGCGGGCGGCGGCGGCAACGCGCTCCTCGCCGGCGGCGCGGGCCTCTCGTGCGCGACCCTCGACTTCGACACGGGCACCTGCACGCCGCCGTGAGCCCGAGCCGAGCCCCCAGCAGCCATACCGCTCAGCGGCGCCCCGCCCAGAAGTCCGCGTGCGGCGCGGGCGCGGGGAGCAAGGAACTTGGGCCGGTGTGCGTCGTTCACCGGGGCGCGGTCGGCGTGCCTGCCGCGAGGAGCGGTGCTAGCCGCCGATGCGCACCGCCTGAACGGCCCGGTACAGCACGGCAAGCTCCTGCTGCCAGGTGGCGGCACAGCCGGCGTCCATGTCCATTCTGAACGAGACGCGGCCGATCACGCCGTGCCATGGCAGGGGCGCCCCTTGGGCAGCCGTGACGAACGCCACAAAAGCGGCCTGGATTTCGGCGGACGGCGTCTCGTCCGGCGCGACTACGTCGAGGTAGCTCCGCAGCCGGTTCCCCGGTGGTGGCTGTTCGATGGTCTGCGCAACGAGCATGCCCGTGTTCGTGTCGGGGATCCCGGCCGGCGGTAGGCCGTGCCAGACATAGGGACCGTGGTGGTACACGAAGGCGTTGATGCCCTCGGCTCCTGCGCTCGACGCGACGTGCTGCGCCGTGAGGAACATCAAGCCGCCTGGCGTGGCATGGTCTTGTCGCCTTCGCGGACGACGAGGTCCGTTGCGTCAAGCACTGCCCGAGCCATAGGCGGTGCCGCTCGGGCCAGAAGGTCCTCGACCTGCTGCTGTTCTTCGTCCGTGAGGGCCCACCAGCAGCGATCGAGCTCCTCGACCCAGCGAGACTCCTGCTCTATCGCCAGCGTGCCGCCGGCGAGCTCGCGCTCGAGCAACAGCGTGGTGAGTAGCTCTCGGTACCGATTCGCCGCGCCGATCATAGGAGCTCCCGCCAGTCCGCTTGCGTCGCGCCGAGCGCTGCCTGGTAATCGACGAGCTGCATGGGCATGGCGGGCTCGACAAACCCATGCCGGGCCGGCCTGTGCGGATCAGGCCGGTAGGTCAGGGCGTGCCCGAGGCGCGCGAGCGCCAACCGGAACACCGGCAGCGCGCCTCTTCCACCAGGGAACCGCCGCGGACGGATGTGGGGCGGCAAGAGGGCGGGATCGTCCGGCGCGACCGAGACGCCGCCAGTCCCAGGCGCGACGCGCCCCCTTGCATCCGCATGGATGTCGACACCAGATCGCGCGCCGAGCATGTTGCCGGCGGCGCCGCGTTGGGGCTTGCCAGAGGCGTCCTTCAGCATCGCGCGGAACAGCTCCCTGGGCGGTGGCGGCGGCGCAGCAGCGACGTCAGACATCGATCGTTGAAGAGAAGCTACCTCGCCCGCGCCCGCGGCGCCACGCCCAGGCGGCACACGCAGCAAACAGCAAGCGCAGTGCGGTTCGAGCTCCGCTGGTCCGCCAAAGGCCACCGGGTCGGCGAGCGCATGGATCGCGGCCCCGGGTCGCACCACGAGTGCTCCGCCGGCAGGAGGCCCATGTCCTGGGCGAATCGTCACGAGGCAGTGCAGTGTGACGCGCGTGACCTCGGCGCCGGCGAACCGAGCCCCAGCCACGCCGTCACCACGCCCACCCGCTACGCCTGGCGGCCCTCCCCGCCCCCCTCCGCCGACGCCTCCCCCTCCAACCGCCGCTTGAGCCCACCCCAGATCGCCTTTTCTTGCCGGCGGCCCATCCAGCCGACGAGGGGCGTCATCAGCTTGAGCAGGCCCCGCGGCTTCACGTCCCAGCGCCAGCGCATCCGGGTCGCTTCACCGAGCGGCTCGAAGGTCAGCGTCCCTTCGGTCTCGGCGCTCGCCATGAGCGTCCGGGACGAGAGGCGGCTCGGCCGGTCGAACTCCGTGTACTCGATGGTCATGTCGAGCGTGCCGCCGAAGCTCTTCACCGCCGCCCGGAAGGTGGCGCCGAGCCCGATGGGCTCGTTCGAGACGAGCTCCGAGCGCACCATGGCCGGGTTGAACTCCGGCTCGTGGCGCTGATCCGCGACGAAGTCGAAGACCTCGTCGACCGGTCTCTGGATGACGATCTCGCCTGCGATTCGGGTCATGGGTCGCGTCCTCGGCTCAGCCGTTCAGCATCGCAGTCACGCGCCGCCGCTCCGCTACGAGCAGTTCGATGGCCCGCCCGAGGCCGATCTCGGCCGCGACCGCGAGCAGGAGCGCGCCGGCTCCGGAGCTCGTGCCGCCTTGCGGCGCCGTCTTGGCGGCGGCACGGTGCTCGTCACGCACCTTGCGGGCGCGGGCCACGGAACGGATCGTGTAGACGTACTTCTCGGTGAGCTCGAGGCCGGCGGCCTTGGCCTTGGCGACGACCTCCTTCGCCGGCATGTCGCCTTGCTCGAGGATGAAGTCGGACTTGTGCTGGGTCGTCTTCTTGGGCTTCGCCACGGGCTGTCGTGCTCCTTCGGGGGCCCACGCTAGCAGGGCAAGCGCCGGCTTGGAGGGGGACTTGCTCCGCGGCTCCGCCGCACGCGCACCACGCCCGCCTCGTCCCGCACCCCCAGAGGCGCTCCGGCGCCGTCGGTGGCCTCGAGGTTCTCGAAGAGGCTTGGAACACTCACGACAGGCATGCACCACCCTTCCGCCAAGGGAGCGGTGCTCCGCCCCCGTCGCGGAGGGAATATCGCCGGGCGGAGGTCGCGGCCTGGGCAGCGCGGGCACAGCTTGCACGGAGGCGCTGCACGGGAGACGCTCTCGCGGGCCCCGCGCCGCCCCGCGAGCGACAAAAGTAGCCTGTCTTCCCGGAAGACACGGGGTTTGTGTCGCTCTCGCGGGCCCCGCGCCGCCCCGCGAGCGACAAAAGTAGCCTGTCTTCCCGGAAGACACGGGGTTTGTGTCGCTCTCGGGGGCCCCGCGCCGCCCCGCGAGCGACAAAAGTAGCCTGTCTTCCGGGAAGACACGGGGTTTGTGTCGCTCTCGCGGGCTCCGCGCGGGCGCGTGAGGGGGCGCGGGCGAGGCCTTCCCATTCGGTCGCGTCGATTCGCTCCTTTCGTGGGCAAGCGGCGCACCCCGCCCGCCTCGTCCCCCACCCCAAGGTGGGACCGCGCGGTGAACGGCAGGGAGTAAGCGCCCGAGGCTCCCCGCCCGCCTCGTCACCCACCCCCAGAGCCCGAGGCTGGCTGCATGACCCTGCAAAAATCCCGACGCCGTGGCTGCATGACCCTGCAAAATCCGGGTCGGCCCCCACTCGCTGGTGGCTGCATGACCCTGCAAATCGGGTGGCGGCATCACCCTGCGAAAACCAGCCCGCCGGTGGCGGCATCACCCTGCGAAAACCAGCCCGCCGGTGGCGGCATCACCCTGCGAAAACCAGCCCGCCGGTGGCGGCATGAGGCTGCAAATTGGCCCGAGGCTCCCCCGCACGCGCACCACGCCCGCCTCGTGCCCCCCCACCACGCCCGCCTCGTCACCCACCCCAGAGCCCGAGGCTCCCCCGCACGCGCACGCCCGCCTCCCCCACCCCCCAAGAGCCCGAGGCGAGGGGGGCCCGGCGCGGCACGGCCTGGGAGGGCCCCGATGTCGAGCGCGAGGACGCGGGCGATCGAGCTCGCACTCCGAGACCGACCGCTTGCCCGCGCCGCAGTGCGAGATGGGGTTGGGGCCCAGGCCGTGCGGCGCCGGGCCCCCCTCGCCTCGGGCGACCCCCGCCGATCAGGGGCACGCCGGCACGATCCGCGTCGCCTTCGCCCACTCGGCGTCGCTCGGCTCGACCGAGTACGTCTTGCCGGTCGTGCCGTCGAACAGGCTCTCGGTCTCCCGAATGGAGATCCAGCGCGGGTGTGCTGGGGCGCCCGAGAAGGGCTCGAGGTCGACGCCGTCGCCAGCCAACAGACAATCGGTGGTACCCGCCATCGCGACACCCTTGCAGAGTGGCTGCACGCTGCCCGTGTCGACGTCGATGTACGCGCCGGGCGGCTGGCCGTCGCTGGCCGGCACGACGGCGGCGTGGTGCTCGTCGAAGAGCACGAGCCTCACCGGCCTGATGCCGACATGGTAGTTGTTGCCGTCACCCGCGAGGCTGATCCAAGGCAGCTTGCCAGAGGTGATGACGGTCGTGCGATCGACGGCGCCGCGCGTCGACCAGGTCGCCGCGAGCTCACGCACGCCGCCCGGGAGCGACCGCTCGTAGAGCATGCCCGTCCGGCCCTGCGAGGGGCTCGTGGCCCGCGCCACGAGCGAGGCCCCGATGGGAAGCCCTGTCGGGGGCGGGACCGGCCCGGAGCTTCGCACGGCGCGACCTCCCGGGCCGAGCGCCCAATCGCAGACCTCCCAACCGACGCTCGGCATGGAAAAGCCGAGGCACATCCGCCCATGCACGGCGTCGAAGCTCGCGGGTGCCCAGATGTAGCCGCTCCATTCCGTCGTGCGGTCCTCGAAGCGCGTGACGGTGGACCGAAGGGTGTCGCCGACGGCGACGACCACCAAGGGAAGCCCTCTCGGCGGCCCCGGAGGCCCCTGCTCGCCCCAGAAGACGTAGCGCGAGTCGGCCGCGTAGGCGGCGGTCGTGGTCCCGGGACTGTCCTTCGAGCAAACGAGCCCTGGGCCGCCGAACGTGGCCGTCGCGTCGCCGGTCGCGGTATCCAGCTCGACCAGCAGGCCTGCGTCGAGGTCGCACGCGACGAGCCGAGCGCCGTCGGGCCGCAGGGTCGCAGCGCCGAGGTTCTGGCGGAGCATTTTCCCTTTCGCGAAGTCGACGAGGACCCGCCGCCACACGTCCACGAGCACGGTCGCACCGGCGTGAAGACCTCGATGTGCGCCGGTAGCCGCGCGTCCCGATCCGGTGCCCACGGCACGCTGCCGAGCTCGGCGAGATCGCTTCGGCGCACTCGCATCATTCGATGGGCATCCGCAATGTAGAGATCCGTGTCCCCCACGCCGACCAGACGGCTACGTCCGAGGCGCGTCATCGTGCCCGTCTCGAGCTCGACGAGGGTCACCTCGCCGTCGTGCTCCACCCAGAGCCGATCGCCGAGCAAACGCGTCGTGCCCCAGTCGACGAGGTACCGCAGCGCGAAACCATTCGGGCCGAGCTCGTACACGCGGCCGTCGTCGAGGAGCGCCCAGCCGGACGAGACGCCCGCGTACCAGTCGTGCGGCTCGCGCCGCCATTCGGTCGCGTCGGTCCAACCGGAGAAGCCCGGGCACGCCGCGCGCGCCGCGCAAAACGTGCCGAGCGTCCGCTTCGCCGCGAACGCCTTCGTGGCGTCGGGACAGTCGAGGGCGCTCGCGACCGAGGTCGGTGCCGGTGTCGAGGCAGACGCCATGGCGGTTGCCGACGGCGCGCCGTGCGGATTGCCGGGCGCGGGTGGCGGCGGCTGAGTCGGGCCATGGCACCCGAGCGCCACCACCAAAGGCAACGGCGCGAAGGCCACCGCCCGTGCCCGCCGGACGGAGCGAGCGAGCGCGTTCATGACGCCTGCAACCACTCGGCAAAGTCCCCGCGCCCGATGGCCTCGACGGCGCAGAGGCGCGCGACGAAGCGCCGGTAGTCCTTGTAGACGACGACCCCGCGCGGCCGGAGCTCGTAGTCGGTGATGCGCGTGACGGCGAAGCGCAGGGCCGCGAAGCGCGCGGCGTCGTAGAGCGCCGCCCGCATGACCGGCCCGAGGTCCCGCACGCGGAGGTAGCCCGCGAGGAGCGCCGCGGCGAGCGACCGGTCGAGCGCGTCGCCGAAGCTCCAGGCGAGCATCGTCACCATGAGGTCGAAGGCCGGGCTTCCTGCCGAGGCGCTCTCGAAGTCGAGGATGGCGACGAGCTCGTCGTCCCGCCAGAGCACGTTGTCGCGGAACACGTCGCCGTGCACGACCGTGGTCGCGCCGCCGAGATCGAGCGGCCCGAGCTCCGCGAGCCGGCTCTCGAGCTCGGGCAGGAGCGCCGCCACGTCGGCGGGGAGCTCGCTCCGCCGCGCGTGGAGGTCCGCGAGCCGCAGGCCGAGCTCCCGGGCGCCGAAGCGGTTCGGGGGCGGCGGCGCGTACCCCTCGCCCGCCAAGTGCACGCGCGCGAGCGCTTCGCCCAGGCGCGCGAGGTGCGCGGGCCGGAGGCGCCGCTGACACAGGTGCTCGCCCGGCAGGAACGGGAACACGCTGACGGGCTTGCCGCGGTGCGTGGCGACCGTGCCCGCTCCGTCCGCGCGTGCGAGCGGGGCCGGCGTCGCGACGCCGCGCGCGCCGAGCCAGGCGAGGAGAGCGTTCTGCCGCTCGACGGCGGGCGCGTCCGACTCCTCGAACACGCGCAGGAACGCGGGGTCGCCGCGCACGCACTCGAGCCCGAAGTTCGAGTTCACGCTGCCCGCCGCGATGGGCCGGAGCGCGACCACCTCGAGCCCGAAGAGCGCGCCGAGCGCCTGCGCCTCGACGAGGGTCATGGGAGTCAACAGGGCCATGGAGCTCGGGCGGAGCTTCGGGCGCAGCGCGCGAGCGGTCAACCGGCAAGGCGGGGGGCTCCTAGGACCGAGCCCCCCCGACCCCGTACATCTCCGGCCGGCGGTCCGCCCACACGTCGTTGCGCGGCGTGATGGGTGCGCCCGCCTCGTCGAGATCGATGCGGGCCACGGCGACCCCCGGCTCGTTGCTGCCGAGGCGCGCCAGCCGCTGGCCGCTTGGGGCCACGATCTGGCTGAGGCCGATGAACGAGAGCTCGGCGCGCGCCCGGTGCTCGCGCCCGACCCGGTTGGCGGTGACCGAGAACACGCGATTCTCGATGCTGCGCGTGACCATGGCGTCGGGGCCGAGCGGCAGGACGAGGTTCGAGGGGTGACAGAGGACGGTCGCCCCCGCGAGCGCGAGCGCGCGCGCGGCCTCGGGGAACATCCAGTCGAAGCACACCAGCATGCCGATGCGCGTGCCCGCTGCCTCGTGCACGGCGAAGGCGAGGTCCCCGGGGTCGAAGAGATCCTTCTCGTCCCAGAAGAGGTGCACCTTGCGGTAGACCGCGCTCCGGCCGTCGGGCCGCGCGAGCACGGCGCTGTTGAACAGGCGCTCGCCCGCGCGCTCGCACAGCCCCGCCACGACGTGCGTGCCGCGCTCGGCCGCGAAGGCGAGCAGGCGGGTGGTGGTCGGCCCGTCCGGGACGGGCTCGGCGAGCGCGCGCACCTCGTCGCGCGAGCGGAACTGGTAGCCCGTCGAGAAGAGCTCGGGCAAGACGGCGAGGTCGCACCCGGGCGGGACGGCCGCGAGCGCCGCCTCCACGTTGGCGGTGACCTCACCGAAGCGCGGCGAGGTCTGGATGGCGGCCACGGTGATGTGCATGTTCAACCTCGGGCGGGCCCACCGCCCCGTGCGGGCGAGAGGCCGAGCAGACTGGCCATGTCGTCCACATCGAGCCCGAAGAGCGCGCCGAGCGCCTGCGCCTCGGCGAGGGTCATGGGAGTCAAGAGGGCCATGGAGGTGGCGGAGCTTCCGGCGCGGCGCGGCAGCGGTCAACCGGCAAGGAGTGCCCCTGCGCGACCGACCGCGTGCCCGCGCCTCGTCACCAACCGCCTCGTTACTCCATCGGCGCGACGCGCGGGGCAAGTCGCGGCGCGCGCCGCCCGCGGTGCCAGGTGCCCGCGCGCCGCGGCCCCGTCGGCCCTGGCTCCGACGACGTCATGCCTGGCTGACTGGTCCGTCGCTCGGGTGTAATGTCCGCGGCACCGCTCCAATGCCACTCTCGCGAAGCCCCTACGCCCCATCTCTCGGCCGCCTCGCTCGCCTCGGAGCCGTCGCCGTCTGGGCCTTCGGCGCTGCGGCGTGCCCAGGGGCCGGGCCGTCGGCGCCCACGCCGCCCGTCCTCACCGCGTCGGCCCCTCCGGCCTCCGCGGAGTCGTCCGCGGCGCCCGCTCCCAAGCCCGAGTGCACGCCGGAGGTCATGCAGGCGTTCGCCGCGAAGCCCACGATGGCGGCGTTCTGCGCGGCGCGCGCCGCGTGCCCGAGCTTCACGGGTTGGGTCGAGCCGCGCTCGGCCGAGGCGACGCCGCGCCGCGAGCGCGCCGACTGGACCGCGACCCTGAACGGGCATTGGGCGCTGCTGACCACCTCGCTGGACGCCCGCGTGTTCGCGCTCGGTCCCGACGGCTTCACCCTCCGCTACCTCCTCGACTGGGGAACGGCGCGCCTGCTCGGCGATCGGCTGTGGATCGAGCAAGACGGAGACGCGACCCTGCTCGAGCTCGCCACGGGCGCGAGGAAGCACCTCGGCGCCGCGCGCGTGCTCGGGGTGACCGCGAGCGATCTGCTCGTCGCGGGCACCGAGCGCTCGGTCCGGCTGCGGCGGGCCGACCTCGCCGAGCGGGACAGCGTGTCGTGGGTCCCGGACTCGTTCAACGCCGAGCAGGTCCTGGTCCTCCGCGGCGGCGCGACCGTCCTCTTGGGCGGCGCGCTCGTGTCGTTCGCGCGCGGCCAGGTGGTGCGGCAGAAGCTCAACTCCTACAAGCCGCCGGCCGGCGCGGTGCGGCCCGACGGCGAACGCCTCGTGATGTGCGACGGTGACGGCGCGCTCGTCGAGGTCGACACCGAGTCGGGCGCCACCACCGCCACCTTCCGGCGGGCGAATGTCGACTGTACGCCCGACAGGAGCGGGACGGCGGCCGCTTACACCGCCGATCCGCGCTACGTCTTCTGGGGCGAGCCCGAGTCGGCGCAGGGCAATGGGGGGGGCACGGTGATCGCGGTAGGCGACACGCTCCAGGGCACGGTCGCCGAGTACGTGGACGGCACCGTCCCCTGGGAGGGGATCGTAGCTCCGACGGCCCGCCTCGACGCCGCGAGCGGCAGGCTCTGCCTCGACATCCAGTACTCTTCCCACACCGGCGCGGAGATCTGCAACTGGGAGCTCGCCAAGGGCGGGCGGCCGGTGCGAAGTCGCGGCCCCGTGCCGCGTCCGCCAGGCCTCTCCAAGGGCGCGTCGGTGGTGGTGGACGCGACGAGCCCGTCGGGCGCGCGCCGCGCGGTGCTGACCCAACGCCGGCAAGGGAACACCCTGCTCGATCTCTCGCTCACCGCGTACACGCAAGGTCACGTCGATCGCACCATCCTCGTCCAGGACCACCCACATTGGGCCTCCGTTCAGGGCCCGGAGTACGGCTCGATGGTGCGGCCGGTCGCGCTCGTCTTCTTCGACGAGCACCACGTCGCGATCCTCCCCGACGGCAACACCGTGCCGCCCGGCACGTACGTGGACATCGACACGGGTGAAGTGACGCCGTTGTTCGGCGGTGGCGAGCTCGCGGGTCTTTGTAGCCTCGCCGGCGACGGCGAGCAGCTCTACGACGACTGGCTGCGGCGGACGCCGCTCGCGAGCCCGCGCTGGGTCACGAACAGCTACGCCTCGTCGATCTTCGACGGCTTCACGGGCCGCACCTACCAAGTCAAGCCCACGGAAGGCGAGTGGGATCGGGCGACCCACTTCGTCCCCACCTGTCCGTGACGCGCGCCGAGGGGCGAGATGATCCTCTACACCGTTCGACCAGGCGACTACCTCGTGAAGATCGCCGCCGAGCACGGCACCACCTGGCAGGCGATTTGGGACCATCCTTCCAACGCGGAGCTCAGGCGGCGGCGCGGGAGCCCGGACATCCTCTACCCCGGCGACGTCCTCGCGATCGAGACGCCCCTCGAGCCCGGCGCGCCGGCCGGGCCGCCGCCCGAAGCTCCCGCCCCGCCCACCGCGCCCGTCCCGCCCGCGTCGGGTGCGCCGACGTGGCCCTACGAGGACGATCCCTCGGACGACGGCGAGCCGAACTGGGATTGCCCCGACGGGACGTGCGTGTGCCACGGCCCCGCCGAGGACGAGACGCCGCGCCCTCACGTCCTCGTGCTCTACGACGGTCACGGGCTGCGGATGCCGAACGCGCGCGTGCGCGTCTACGAGCACGGCCGCCTGATCACCGCGGAGCCTGCGCAGGCGAGCGCGAGCGGCGAGGTCGAGCTCACGCTGCGCGCGTCGACCAAGACCCTGCGCGTCCTGTGGGCACCGGCGGACGCACCCCAGCGGCAGGAGCTCCCGTACCGCAGGCGCTACCACGTCGACCTCGGGAGCGACGCGAGCCAGCGCGCCCTGCGCCGCCTTTCGAACCTCGGCTTCGGCGAAGGTCGGTCGCGCGCGGAGAACGTCCGAGACTATCAGCGCGTCTACGACGAGCCCCAAACCGGGAGGCCGAGCGACGTGGCCGCGGAGGTCCGAGCGCGCCACGACCAAGGCGCGCTGCCGCCGTTTCCCCCCGACCCCAAGCTCGGGCCGTCGCTGTCGTCGCCGGACACCTCGCCGCACTTCGTCGCGGCGATGCGCTACTCCGCGAAGCCGCCCCAGCCCGCCCCTGCGGCGCCCGGCGACGACGCGGCTCCGCCCGCGGGCGGCGGAGGCGCCTCGTACGCCGACGGCCCGACCTCGATGGGCTCCGTAGTCCCGGCGGTCGGGAACGTCGTCGTCTTCGTCGCCGACCTCAGCATGCAACCTCCCGTCGCACCCGTCGTCACGGTGCGCCTGCGCCGCGTCGTGTCCGGCACGCGCGAGGTGCGCGAGCCGAGCCATCCGTATTTACCACTTCCGACCGGCGTCACGGTCTGCTCCTTCGAAGGTGTGCCCGTCGGCACATGGGAGGTCACGGCGAGCTCCGACGGCAAGACCGGCCGCGCGAGCGTCGATGTGAACACCGGCGAGTGGGAGTGGGTGGGCGTCGACATCCGCCGTCGCCTGCGGCTGTCGATCTTCGATTTCACGCCGTGGTTCGCGGGCAACCAACGGCCCGACTTGACGCCGTTCGGGGAGGCGCATGTCGACGACTACTCGTTGGTACACACCGTCATCCCCAAGTTCGACTTCAACCAGCATGGGCCGCCGTGGCCGCTCAACGTGCCGGACGAGGTCGAATGGGACGGGGAGTATTTTCGGCCGCTCGGGAGCCCCTACCCCAAGGATCAGGAGCGCTACTTGCGCACCCTCGTCGACGACATCCACGCGCGCGGCGGTCAGGTGTTCGTCGGTTACGCCCTCGTGAAGGGTGCGAAGAACGCCAACCAACAGCTCGCCTTCCCCGCCTGGCTCGCGCGCAGCGATCCCGCGCCCGACGTCGCGGGCCACGCGCGGAAGATCGTCGACTTTTTCTTTTCCGCCCAGCGGGAGGGAGGTCCGATCGACATCGACGGCATCGTGTTCGACATCGAGATCGGAGCCATCAGCGAGCAGGCGCATGGACCCAACCTGCGAGCCTTGATCCGCGAGACCGCCGTCAAGCTCGCCGAGGTGAAGCCGGACGGCGTCGTCGGGTATTACACAGGCATCTTCCATTCGCGTGGCGAGGTCGGCGCGAGCATGGAGCCGTTCACGTACACCTTTGCCATGGAGCGCGACAACCTGTTGGCTCGCACCATGGGGTTCGGAGCTGCGGGCGAGGACAACGGCACCATTCTCACCTCGGTCGACTGGGGGCTCACGAATCAAGTGCAGCCCTCGCGGATCCAGGTGGCCACCTCGGAGGCTACCGGCAAGACCGACATGGCCAAGCTCGTCCCCGAGCTCGCCAAGCGCAACGTCGGCCTCGCGATCATGAACGTGGCGGGTCACCTCGGGCAGGCGAAGATGTGGGACGCCGTCCTCAACCCCGGCGCGACCGGCCCCGGCCTCGCCGGGAACCCGCTGCACGTCCCGCTCAAGACGGACCGCGGGTGACGTCTGGGCGGGCGTCGCACCGACGTGCGCCTCTACTCATTCGCGATCCTGACGCCGCGCCGGATCGGGGTCGAGCGTCGGTCGCGCCTCGGCCGCGCTCGGCTGCCAGCGCGCGCGCCGCGTCGCTGCGATGCGCTCGCCCTCGGCGCCGAGGTCCGCCTCGGGTGCGAGCTCCTTGCGATTGACGCCCACGAGGTCGCGCACCACGCCCCCGCGGCGCTCGACCGTGGCTCGCCACTCGAGCTCCGTGTCGTCGGACATCCCGCCACCCTCGTAGGTGTAGAAGAGGACGACCGCCTTGCCGGCGAGATCGGCGTGGCGCAGGAACGACATCGCGACGGCGCTCGGATGCCAGTACCAGATGGGCCCACCGACGACGACGAGATCGTACGGCGCGAGATCGATCGTGGCGGGCACGGTCGCCACGTCGCTCTGCCAGCTCGGCGTCGTGCACAGGCTGTCGCCCTCGTGGCCCGGGCCGAGCAGCCGCTGGTAGTCGGCGCCGAGCCCGCGCGCGAGTCCTTGCGCGAACGCCGCGGTGTGCCCCGAGCGGGAGTACACGACGACGAGGGCCCTCGCGCCGGGGACGGTCGCGCGCAGGTGCGCCGGATCGACGATCTCGCGCGGCGGCGTGCACCCGGGCGCCCCGGCGCAGAGGGCCGCCGCGACGAGCATGGCGAGCGTGCGACGGACCGAGGGCATGGCCGATTCTCGGTCGGCACGAGGCGTGCGGCAAGTCGCGCGCCCGCAGCCTCCCACTCCATCGCGCAGGTCAGCGCGTGCGGCCCCTCGCGACCGCCCCCGACAGGGTCCTCTAGAAGGAGCCCGACAGGCCGAGCGAACCGATGCCGATGCCGATGCAGAGGCGCGCGGAGGCTTGGCCCTCGTTCCAGTCGTCCGCGACGTCGAGCTCGGCCTGTCCCGCTGCGAGCAGCGGCAGACCGATGCTGAGCGCGAGTCCGCCGATGCTCTGCAGCACGACCGGGCCCACCCATCCGTCGGGAGCTCCGGTGCAGCTCGGCGGATTGGACGTCGTGCAGGCGAGTCTGCCGAGATAGGGAAGCAACGCCGAGCCGACGAGGAGCGCGCCACCGCCCACGGCCGTCAGCACCGCTCCGGTGTTGCGCAGCGCGGGACCTGGTGGCGCGTCACCGGCTTCGAGCGCGGCGAAGGTGTCGAGCCGGCTCTGGCCTGCAGCGAACAGCGCGGAGCCAACGAGTCCGACGACCCCGCTCACGGTTGCCGTAGCCAGCGCGGCGCCGACTCGCGTCGTGTTGTTGGCCCCCCAGACGAAGAGCCCGAGGCCCACGGCGACACCCGACACACCCCCGGCCCACAGGCCTGCGCCGACGTCGCGCAGCACGGGACTCGGTGGCGGCCTGGCACTCGGCGGGCTCGGATCGTCCGCGAAGGCAGCGACGGGCGCCGCGGAAGCGGCGAAGGCCAGGGCTGCCATGATCTTCCGCACGATGGACTCAGGCTATCAGATGTCCTCGGGCGCGAGCCCTGGCGCCGCGGCGCGCCGCGCGCCCCCCGCCTGGGCCCCCCCTCGGCCCCCGCCTCGTCCCCCACACCCCTTCGCCTCGGGCGACCCCTCAACCTCGGTCGGGCCCGCCGCCCCGTGGGGGCGAGAGGCCGAGCAGGCTGGCCATGTCGTCGAGCTCGTCGACCGCGACGCCGCGCGCCCCGAACGCCGCCCGGAGGGCGGCCTCGGTGGTGGCGAAGAACGCCTCGGTGGCGGCGTCGAGCCGGCCGGCCGCCTCGTAAAGCGGCCGGGCGCGCTCGAGCTCGTACATGCGGTCGATGCGGACGGCGTCGGCATGGGGCGCGACGGCCGCGACGAGCGCGGCGACGTCCATCGGCAGGACCGGCTGCACGACGGCGAAGGTGCGGATGCCGGCCGCGTGCAGCTCCGCGAGCGCCGCGAGGCGGTCCTCGATGGCGTCCGCGCCCGGCTCGAACGCGCGGCGCACGGCGTCGTCGTCGGTCGGGATGCTGAGCCCGACGGCGGCGTGCGGGAAGCGGCGCAAGAGCGCGAGGTCCTCGACGACGCGCGCCGCGCGGGTCAGGACGACGGGCGAGAAGCCCGCCTCGAGGAGCACCTCGAGACACTGGCGCGTGATGCGGTACTTGCGCTCGATGGGCTGGTAGGGGTCGGTGAGGATGGGGCTCAGGCGCACGGGGCCCGGGGGGTGGCGGCGCGTCTCGGCGCGCAGGATCGCCGCGGCGTTGTGCTTCACGTCCACGTAGCGACCCCACTCGAGGTGCGGCAGGCCCTCGAGGCTCCGCGACAGATCGGCGCGGTGGCTCACGTAGCAGAAGGCGCAGCCGATGGTGCAGCCGACGTACGGGTTCAGGTAGTAGTGCCCCGCCCCCTCGGGCACGAGCACGCGGTCGACCTCGAGCACGCGCACCAGGCTGCGCTGCGCCGTCACCGGCCGCTCGAAGCTCGGCAAGAGGCCCTCGCGCGCGCGCACCACGTCGAGGACGCCGCGCACGATGTGGCGCTCCGCCGGCGCGAGCGCGCGGCCGAAGTCGAAGGCGTGGCGCACCGAGACGTTGAAGCGCTCGGTGCGCGCGTAGCACGGGCGCTCGTCGTCGCGCCCCTCGAGCTCGATGAGCAACAGGCTCCCGCGGAAGGCGAGCGTGAGCGAGAGCCCCTGCTCGTCGTCCCAGCTCACGAGCTCCCAGCCGGTCGGGCCGCGCCCCGCCTCGAGGATCGGAGCGAGCACCGTCGCGGCGGCCGAGTGGCGCAAGGCTCGTGGGTCGGACATCCGGTTCGCCCCCCGAGCGATAGCATCGCGCGCGCCGGCTGGCTCCCTCGAGTCTCGTGCCCGACGTCTCATCATCGATCGCGTGTTCCGCCTTGCTCGAGGGCGCCCATCGCGAGCAAGCAGCCAGCGACACCTGCTCGCTGTCGACGAACCGGTAGGTCCCAGTCTGCAGCCCCGGGAATCAACCGCCAAGGCGCCAAGAGCACCAAGGATAGGGGGGTTCCGGTTGACCCGGGAAACGCCGGCGTAGCGCTCTCTTGCGCGCCTTGCGCGCCCCCTGCTCATCTTGGCGCTCTTGGCGCCTTGGCGGTTGTCCTCTGTGTGCGCCACGCAGAGTTACCAGCCGGACGAACCCGAGACCTTCGCCCGAAAGGGCGAAGGTCGAGTCAGGGCCGCGTCCAGCCGAGGCTCCGCTCCCAGAGCTCGCGCGCGAGCGCCGGATCCGACGCGAGCCGACCGACGCGCGCGACGCGCCGCCGCTCGTAGTAGCGCCCGTCGTCGCCCGCGACCTCGGGCGACGTCGCGCAGTAGAGCGACGTCTCGGCGCCCCCCTCGACCGAGGTCATGACGCCCTGCAAGATCGAGCGCAGCGGCCAGGGGACCTCGCGCCACATGTCGGAGCCGACGGTGCCTGGGTGCACGGCGTAGGAGTGCACGCCCGCACCGGCGCGGCCGCGCGCGAGCTCCTGCGTGAAGAGCACGTTGGCGAGCTTGCTCACCTTGTACTCGTGAAAGCCCGTGAGCGAGCGCGTGGGGCGGCGGAGCGCGTCCCAGTCGAGTCGGCGCACGGAGCGGTGGACCGAGCTCGTCACGTTGACGATGCGGGCCGGCGCCGAGGCGCGCAGCAGGGGAAGCAAGAGGGTGGTCAGCAGGAACGGCCCGAGGTGGTTCACGCCGAAGGTCCACTCGAAGCCGTCCACCGTGAGGCCGCGGTGGCCCGCGACACCCGCGTTGTTGACGAGCGCGTGGAGCGGCGCGCCGCGTAGGAGCAAGGCCTCGGCGGCCGCGCGGACCGACGCCAGGCTGGCGAGATCGAGGGCGCAGAGCTCGGCCGAGCCTCCGGCCGCGCGGATGGCGGCGAGCACGGGCTCGGCGCGCTCGGCCGAACGGCAGCCGAGAAAGACCGTGGCACCGCGCCGCGCGAGGGCCTCCGCGGTGGCCCGACCGATCCCGGTGTTGGCGCCCGTGACGAGGAAGACCTTGTCCGCGAGGTCCCGCATGGGGGCCGACCTTGGCCGCGAGCGGAGGTCGTCGTCAAGCCAGCCCCCACCGGCCCGTGCTAGCGTGCCGCGTCGGATGAGGCAGGGCTCCGACAACGTGCGGTCGCCGGAGGCCGTCGGACCCTACCGGCTCGCGGGGGTCCTCGGCCACGGCGGCATGGGCGTCGTCTACCGCGCCGTGCACACCGAGACCGGCGACCGCGTCGCGCTGAAGACGGTGGTCGGCGTCGAGCAGACGGTCCTGTCCAGCATCCGGCGCGAGATCCACGCGCTGCGGCGCATCGACCATCCCGGGGTCGTGCGCATCGTCGACGAAGGGCTCGCCGAGGGCGTGCCCTGGTACGCGATGGATCTGCTCGAGGGCCGCACGCTGCGCGACTACCTGGCGTCGCCGGACCGGGGCTCGTCGGCGCCGGACGCGGAGTCGACCGTGAGCGTCGAGGACGCGGCGACGATCTCGGTCAGCGAGGCGGATCCGGCCCGCATGCGCACCGTGCCCTCGGCCGAGCTCGCGGCCACCCTGACCGCCCTCGCCCCGAGGCCTTCGAGTCCGGCGGGGGCCACGCTTCCGCACGCCCTCGGGCTCTTCCGCCAGGTGTGCGACACCCTGGCGTTCGTCCACGGCCGCGGCCTCGTGCACCGCGATCTGAAGCCGGAGAACGTGTTCATCCGCGAGGGCGACGCCCCGGTGCTGGTCGACTTCGGCCTCGCCCAGGCGACGAGCGGCGCCGTGGGCCGCGACGTGCTCGAGCTCGGCGGCCGACCGGCGGGCAGCCCGCCGTACATGGCCCCCGAGCAGATCTGCGGCCGGGTGGTGGACGCGCGCTGCGACCTCTACGCGCTCGGCGTGCTGCTCTACGAGTGCGTCACCGGACGCGTGCCCTTCACCGGCACCGTGACGGAGGTGCTGCAGCGCCACGTGCTCGAGGATCCGGAGCCGCCCTCGTCCTATGTCGACATCCCCCCCGCGCTCGAGGAGCTCATCCTGAAGCTCCTGCAGAAGCAGCCCGAGGATCGTCCGGGCTACGCCGACGACGTCGCCGCCGTCCTCGGCTCCCTCGGCGCCCCCGGCCGCTCCGGCTGGCCGCGCTGTCGGCCCTACCTGTATCGGCCCGGTCTCGCCGGGCGCACCGCGCTGCTCGCGCAGGCCGCCGACCGCCTCGGCCGGCCCGACGACGAGGCGGGGGCCTGCATCTTCGTGAGCGGCGAGAGCGGCATCGGCAAGACGCGCTTCGCCCTCGAGGTCGCCGCGCTCGGCGCGGCGCGCGGGCTGCGGGTCATCACCGGAGAGTGCGCGGCCGTGGCGGCGGGCGACGACGGCGACGGGGTCCACGCGGCGCCGCTCCACCCCTTCCGCCCGCTGCTCCAGGCCATCGCCGACCGCTGCCGCGAGCGCGGCACGGCCGAGACGGCGCGCCTGCTCGGCGAGCGCGGCCCGGTGCTCGCCGCCTGCGAGCCGTCGATCGCGCGCCTGCCCGGTCAGCAGGATCTGCCCGCGCTGCCGGCCCTGGCCGCGCAGGGCGCGAGCGCGCGCCTGCTCGGCGCCTTCGTCACCACGCTCGGGGCGTTCTCCCGCGCCGAGCCGCTCTTGCTCGTGGTCGACGATCTACAGTGGGCGGACGAGAGCTCGCTCGCCTTCTTGAGGCTGCTCGACGCCGACTTTCTCGCGCGCCACCGCGTGGTCGTGCTCGGCACCTACCGCAGCGACGAGGCGAGCGCGGAGCTGCGGGCACTCGCCGCCACACCCCACGCGCTCGCCATCGAGCTCGGCCGCATCGACGCCGCCGCGGTCCGCCACATCGTCCGGGACATGCTCGCCATGCGCGCGCCGCCCGCGAGCTTCGTCGAGTTCCTGGTGGAGCAGTCCGAGGGCAACCCCTTCTTCGTCGCCGAGCACCTGCGCGCATCCATCGACGAGGGCGTGCTCGGCCGGGACGAGTCGGGGGTGTGGCGCGTCGCCGGCGACGGCCGCGATCGCGCGGCGTACCGCGCCGCCGTGCCCCTGCCGCGCGAGCTCCGCGCGCTCGTCGGCCGGCGCGTGGCCGCGCTCAGCCCGGCGGCCCGGGCGGTGGCGCGCGTGGCCTCAGTGCTCGGACGCGAGTTCGACGCCGACGTCCTCGCCGCGGCGACCACGCTCGACGAGATCGCCGGCCTCGAGGCCGTCGAGGAGCTGCGCGTGCGGCAGATCCTCGACGTGGTCGGCGGCCGCCTGCGCTTCGCGCACGACAAACTGCGCGAGAGCATCTTCGCGGACATGGCCGACGAGGAAGCTCGCAGGCTGAGCGAGGTCGCCGCGCGCGCCATCGAGAAGCGCTACGCCGGCACGCCCGAGATCGCGGACCACTACGGCGTCCTGGCGCACCACTTCGCGACCGCACGCCAGTACGACGAGGCGCTCGGGTACCTCGAGAAGGCCGGCGAGCGCGCGCTCGACAGCGGCGCCTCGGGCGACGCGCTCGCCTTCTTCCGGCGCGCGATCGAGATCGACGACGAGCGCCAGGGGGGCGGCGCGGCGCCGGCACCCGCGCTCCGGCGGGCCTGCTGGGAGCGACGCCTCGGGCAGGCCGAGCACAACCTCGGCCACTTCCGCGAGGCCGAGCGCCTCACGCGCGGCGCGCTCGACCGTCTGCAGACCGGCCGCACGCGCGCGGCCCGCCCGCACGGCCTCGTGGTCCTCTTCTGGCTCGTCGTCCACCTCGCGCGGCAGCTCGTCGGCCTCGTGTGGCAGCGGCGTCCGACCGCGGATCCGGAACGCCGCCTCTGCCTCACCGAGGCCTCGCTCGCGGCCGAGCGGCTCGGGGAGATCTACTACTTCGAGGGCGCGCCGCTGTCGGCCTTCAGCGCCGCCCTGCTCGCCGCGAATCTCGCCGAGGGACTCGGCCCCTCGCCCGAGCTGGCGCGCGGGTACGCGACGCTCGCCCTCGGCTTCAGCACCGTGCCCTTCGCGCGGGCCGCGGCCGCCTACGAGGCGCGCGCCACCGCCGCCGCCGAGCCCACCGGCGACGCGCAGGCCATCTCCTGGGTGCGCTTCATGGTGGCGGTCAACGCGATCGGCAGCGGCCGGTGGGAGGTGGCGCGCCAGGCCGCAGCGCAGGCCATCGCCGTCGCGCGCACGATCCAGGACCACCGCCGGGTCGAGGAGTGCCTCGCCATCGCCTCCGACGTCGAGTTCATGACGGGCCACTACGCCGAGGCGATGCGCACGAACGACGAGCTCTACGCCTCCGCGCGGCGCAGCGGCAACCGGCAGGCCGAGTTCTGGGCCCTCTCCACGCGCGCCTGGGTCCAGACGTGCCTCGGGCGCGCGGACGAGGCCATCCAGAGCTGGGAGCGCCTGCCCGCCCTGATGGACGACGGCAGCGGCGACGCCTCGCAGCGGATCACGCTCGGCGAAGGCTCGCTTGCGCACTTGCTGCGCGGCCAGCGCACGACCGCGCTCGCGCTCGCCGAGGATACCCTCGCGCACATGCGGACCATGACCCCCTCGATGTTCCACGTCGGCTGGGGCTTCGGAGCCACCTGCGAGGTCCTGCTCGAGCTCGCGGGCGAGGAGCCGCCCGGCGACGAACGACGGCGCCTCGTCGACGCAGGGCGCGCGGCCGTGCGCGCCCTGCGGGGCTTCGCGCGCGTCTTCCCCATCGGACGGCCCGCGGCCCACCGCCACGCGGGCCTGTTGCACCGGCTCGCCGGCCACCCGGCGCGGGCGACGCGGGCCTTGTCGCGGTCCCTCGCCTGGGCCGAGCGCCTGGCGATGCCGATCGAGGCCGCGCAGGCCCACTACGAGCTCGGCCGTCTGCTGCCGCCCACCGATCCGCGCCGCGCCGAGCACCTCGACCAGGCGCGCCGCGCGTTCGCCGAGCACGGGGCGGCCCACTGGCTCGGCCGCGTCGAAGCGGCGTCGGCGCCGAAGGATGTTCGCGATTCGCGACCGCCGAGGTAGGGTGTCGCCCACCATCGGGTGGGAGGCTCATGTTCGACATCGCAGCGCTGCTACGCCGCATTCTCGGGGACCTCGACCCACTGTCGGGTGCGACCACCGTCGTCGAGGCCGTCGAGTACACGCTCAGGTACCCCCAGGAGTTCGTCACGGCCGTCGTCGCGCACTACCGCGGCGGCGGGACGACCGCGCCCGTCGACGCCGACGCGCTCCTGCGCCGCTTCGGCTCCGACGACGTCGGCGTCCAGCGCCGCACCTGGCAGAACGCGCTCGGCAACCAGGTCGTCGAGCCGCTCGAGCTCCACACGCCGCGGCTGCTCGTCGACCTCGTGGGCATCGTGGGTCGCGCCGCGGCGGCCGGCGTGAAGGTCAAGGCCGTCGGCTCCGGCGGCTCCTTCTCCGACATCCTCCAGACGACCGGCATCCTGGTCGACACGACGGCGCTCAGCGACGTGCTGCCGCTCGAGGCGGGCCTGCTGCGCCCGGGCGCCGACCCCGCGACGCTCTTCCGCGTCGAGGCGGGCATCAAGATCCACGTGCTCAACGACAAGCTCTGGGACGCGGGCCTCGCACTCCCGAACATGGGGGGCTACGCCGGGCAGGCGCTCGCGGGAGCCGTCGCGCCGGCGACGCACGGCTCGGGGCTCGCGCTGCCGCCCATCGCCGACTTCGTGGTGTCGCTCGACCTCGTCGCCGCGGACGGCACGGTGTACCGCATCGAGCCCGCCGGCGGCGTGACGGACCCGGCGGCCTTCGCCGCGGCCCACCCGAACATCGTGCTGAAGCAGGACGACGACTGGTTCCGGTCGGTGGTCGTCGGCATCGGCGCGATGGGCCTCGTCTACTCGCTCACCCTGCGCGTCGTGCCGCGCTACTGGCTCGCCGAGCGGCGCTACCTCTCGACGTGGAGCGACGTGAAGCAGGCGCTCGTCGCGGGCACGCCGCTCGCCGCCCACCGCCACTACGAGGTGCTCGTGAACCCGCACCCGACGGACGGCGACCACACCTGCCTCGTGACCGAGCGCAACCTCGCGCCCGAGCCCACCGAGCCCGCCCTGTTGCGTCCGCACCGGCAGCTGTTTCCGGCCCTCGTGTCGGCCTCGCGCCTCACCGAGGAGGTGCTGGTGGCGTTCCTCAACCGCTTTCCCGCGTTCACGCCGGCGCTCATCGACGCGGCCCTCGCGACGCTCGTCGACGGCGACGAGGACGGCCCCTACGTCGACCGCTCGTATCGCGTCCTCGACCTCGGCCCGGTCAACCGGCAGAAGGTCTACTCGGGCGAGGTCGCCTTCCCGCTCACCACCTACCTCGCGGCCGTCGACCGCGCGCTCGAGCTCGCCAAGACGGCGCGCGACTTCGGCGACGTCTACCAGATCGCGCCCTTCGCGCTCCGCTTCGTGGCCGCCTCGCAGCACTACCTCGCCATGCAGCACGGCGGCCCGCGCTGCATGATCGAGATGCCGATCCTCGACGGCATGCAGGGCGGCTACGAGCTGCTCGCGCGCTTCGAGGCGGCCGCCGCTGCGCTCGAGGGGCGACCGCACTGGGGCGAGCTCCAGGAGGTCTCGGCCGCCGGCGGTGGGCTCGCGGCGCTCTACCCCGAGGCGCCGCGCGCGCTCGCGGTGCGGCAGCTGCTCGACCCCACGGGCATGTTCGACAACACCTTCACCGCCCGAGCCGGGCTGTGAGCGCACCCCCCGTGGCCCGAGGAGGGACCGACCCATGAGCGACGACCTCGACACCCTGGACCCCGATGTGTACGACAAGACCGTCCTGCCCCTCGACCCGGAGGGCACGGTCGCCATCAAACGCGGCATCCACTGCATCGACGTCGGCGCGCGCGCGGCCGACGTCATGCCGGCGTTCACGGCCGTGCTCGAGGATCCGGGGCGGCGCTTCGGGCTCATCGAGCTCTTGCGCACGCCCGACCGGGTGGGTCGGCCCTACCTCGTGGGCGAGCGCTTCCAGGGCCGCTACATCATCGAGAAGGCCGTCGAGGAGGAGCTCAGCGAGCTGCCCTTCGGCGGCCTCTGGTCGGGCATCTCGCGGGCGCTCGTCGTCCTCAGCCCCGATCCCGTCCTCGAGTTCGTCGAGGACAAGATGCTGAGCGACTACGGCGTCATCACCGACCTCGTGACGAGCCCGGCGCCCGGGCAGCCCTACCGCCTGCGCTACGAGTACCTCGAGGGCACGCCGATCGCCGGCTTCCTCAGCATCGAGTGCCTCGACACGGGGCCGGCCTCGTGCCGCTTCACGCAGCTCAGCGAGTACCAGGAGCAGGGCATCGAGATCCTGCTCGTCTACGGGACGGCGGTGCTCAAGATGCACGAGCGCGTCTTCTACGAGATGGTCAAGCAGGCGGCCGACCGCATCGGCGCCGCCATCGTCGGCACCGACATCCCCGAGGCGTACTACCGCCCCGGCTGACCGGCCCGCGCCGGATTGGGCGCGGCCGGTCACGTTGCATCTCGCTTCGGGACGCGACAAGCTCTCGTCTGCTTCGGCACCTGATGCAGATCCAAGGCAACACCACCGGCCTCAGTCCCCACGCCCGCAAGACCCTCGAACGGCTGTACCGCCGGCGCGTGCCGCTCGAGGCCATCGCCACGCCGGAGCTCGAGAAGACCCTGTGCGAGGCCTCGCTCGAGACGAGCCGCCAGGTGGGCGTGCTCGTGCACCGCTCGGGCGCGATCGACAGCGTCATCGTCGGCGACGCGAGCCGCCTGATGCTGCCCGACATCGGCCGCCTGCGCGCGGCGCACGGGCGCTTTCGCGCGCTCCGGCTCGTGCACACGCACCTCTTCGGCGAGCCGCTCAGCCGCGACGACATCCTCGACCTCGTGCGGCTGCGCCTCGACCTCGTGTGCGCTCTCCAGCTCTCGCCGCAGGGCGAGCTGCGCGGCGTGCACTACGCGTACAACACGCCGGCCTTCAAGGAGGGCGACCCCGCGTACACGGCCGTCGGACCGGTGCACCCGAGCCGCCTCGTGCTCGACTTCGGCGCGCACATCGCCGCGCTCGAAGGGGAGTTCGCGCGATTGTCGAAGACGCGCCCGGTCACGGCCAAGGACGGGCGCGCCATCCTGCTCCACGTCGGCGACCGCAAGAAGGCCGACGCCGCGCTCGTCGCCGAGGCGCGCCTCGCCGAGCTCCGCGAGCTGTCGCGCACGGCCGGCGTCGAGGTCATGGACAGCTTCGTGCAGCTCCGCGACGCCGT
The DNA here is from genome assembly GCA_016212965.1 of Myxococcales bacterium. Lineage (GTDB taxonomy): Bacteria > Myxococcota_A > Polyangia > Polyangiales > Polyangiaceae > JACRDA01. The sequence goes on along the minus strand of JACRDA010000237.1, from coordinate 1,798 downwards.
CGACGCGCGCTACGTCGCCGGCAAGGGCAAGCTCGACGAGATCCTGCTCCGCGCGGCCGAGGTCGACGCGACCACGCTCATCTTCGACTGCAACCTCTCGCCCTCGCAGGCCTCGGCCATCGCCAAGGTGACCGATCTCAAGCTCATCGACCGCACGCAGCTCATCCTCGACATCTTCGCGCAGCGCGCCGAGACCGCCGACGGCAAGCTCCAGGTCGAGCTCGCGCAGCTCAAGTACACGCTGCCGCGCCTCGGGCAGAAGGACGACTCGCTGTCGCGCCTCACGGGCGGCATCGGCGGGCGCGGTCCGGGCGAGACCAAGCTCGAGATCGGCCGGCGCCGCGCGCGCGAGCGCGTGTCCTTCCTCGAGGCGCGCCTGCGCAAGCTCGCCCTGCAGCGCCGCACGCGCCGGCGCCAGCGCAAGCGCCTCGGCGTCCCCATCGTGAGCATCGTGGGCTACACGAACGCCGGCAAGAGCACGCTCCTCAACGCCCTGACCGAGAGCGAGGTCCTGACCGAGAACAAGCTCTTCGCGACGCTCGACACGCGCTCGCGCCGCCTGCGCTTCCCCGAGGATCGCGAGGTCGTCATCACCGACACGGTCGGCTTCATCCGCGACCTGCCCAAGGACCTGAAGGCCGCCTTCCGGGCCACCTTCGAGGAGACCGCCGACGCGGACCTCTTGCTCCACGTCGTCGACGCGAGCGACGCCGACATGGACCAGCAGATCGAGACGACCGAGCAGCTGCTGCAGGAGCTCGAGCTCCACCTCATCCCGCGCCTCGTCGTGTTCAACAAGGCCGACCGCCTCGCGCCGGGGGCGGCCGAGGGCCTCGCGCGCGGTCGCCCCGACGCCGTCCTCGTGTCGGCGCTCGACCGCGAGACGACGCGTCCGCTCCTCGCCCTGCTCGCCGAGCGGCTGCAGAAGCGCTGGCTCGAGGCGGCGCTCGTCCCGGCCGCCGCCGAGCACGCCGAGCGCGACGACCTCCATGACGCGCGCGACGACGGCAACCCCGACCCTGGGGAGCTCACGACGCTCGCCGAGCTGCTCGGCGCGCGTGCGCGCCCGCGGCACGAGCGCGCGCTCGGGCATTGAGAGCGTCAGCACGGAGATCTGGGGGCGAGTCGCCCTGGATCCTTGCCGAAGCAGCAGGCCGCATCCGGACCTGGATTTTCCCCTCACCCCCCGGCCCCCTCTCCCGGAGGAGAGGGGGTGGTCCAGGTCGGGGGCTTTCGTCGTTGGCGGTGGGAAAACGAAGCTCGCTGGCGGGTGTCGTCGCGTCGGCCAGGCGCTCGGAGCCGTGGGCGGATCCGGTCGAGTGCGCGCTCGGTGTCGCGGAGGATCTGTTCGTTGGGGAGGCGCAGGACCGTGAGGCCTGCGGCGCGAAGCAAGGCGTCGCGGGCCGCATCGCGAGCAGCGACGCTGGGGTCGTCGTGATGGCCGCGATCAACCGCTACGACGAGCCGAGCTGCTTCGCAGAAGAAGTCGACGATGAAGCGGCCCAGCGGCTGGCGTCGGAACTTGGCGTGCTCGAGCTGTCGGCCGCGAAGTAGCGTACCCGCTGTAGCTGCCACAGCGCGCGCTCGGCATGCGTGGAGGCGCGGCGCAGCGTCCGGGCGCGGTGCGTCTCGGGTCGGCGCAGGCGAGCCATGCTTGTCCATCGACCGAACAGCGTGCGAGTTGCTCGCCGCACACGCTGAGAAGGAGCAACGCGACAAGGACCGCTTGGGCCGCTCGGCGCTCGGGCATTGAGCGGCGCAGCGCGAGGACTTGAAGACGGGCCCCAGCCAGCCCTGG
>JACRDA010000223.1 GCA_016212965.1 Myxococcales bacterium | reverse complement strand
GTCGGCCTCCGCCCCGGCCAAGCCGACCGGGGTCGCGACGACCACGGCCCGACCGCCGGTCACGACGCCCAAGGGCGCCACCTCGTCCGCGCCCGTGAAGACGGCCGCACCCGCGTGCACCCTGATCGTCTGCGACCGATGAGCCCCAGCATGAAACGAATCCTTCGCGCTCGCCTCGCCGCTCGCCTCGCCGCATCTGCTCTCGGACTTTCGGTGCTCGCCTCGGCGCCGGCCGTCCTCGCCGGCAATCCGGAGGCCGAGTCCGCGTTCCAGGCGGGCCTCGACGCGATGCAGAAGGGTGACCTCAAGACGGCGTGCCCCCTGCTCGAGGCGAGCCAGAAGGCCGAGGCGCGCTCCGGCACGCTGCTCTTGCTCGCGAGCTGTCACGAGCAGCAGGGCCTCACCGCGACCGCGTGGACCGAGTACAAGGACGCCTTCAAGCTGGCCGACACCGAGAACCGCAAGGACAACGCGCAGAAGGGGCGCGATCTCGCGGCGGCACTCACGCCGAAGCTGTCGCGCCTGCGCCTCGACCCGCCGGCGCCGGAGGCGGGCGTCAGCATCGCGGTGACCCTCGACGGCAGGCCCGTCTTCACGTTCGGCACCCACTTCGCGGTCGATCCCGGCGAGCACGTGCTCGCCGCGAGCGCGCCGGGGCGGGTCGCGTGGACCAAGAACGTGACCATCGGCAAGGAGGGCGACCAGCAGACCGTCGCGATTCCCGCGCTCGCGGTGGACGCGGCCGCGAAGCCGACGCCCGTGCCCACCGGCGGCGCGGTCGTTGCTCCGACCCCGGCCCCCGGCGCCGGCCCCGGCGCCGGCCCGGACACCGCGAGCTCCGGCGGGGGCATCGGAGTCTGGCCATGGGTCGTCGGCGTGACCGGGCTCGCCATGACGACGGTCGCGGTCATCGCTCGCGTCAGCCAGGGCAAGGCGGCGAGCACCATCGAGGAGAACTGCGGCGCCGACCGGCAGAGCTGCCCGCCCGAGTTCGACTTCGACGGCGAGTACAAGAGCGAGAAGACCTCCTTCGCGGTCTTCCTCGGTCTCGGCATTCCCGGCGTGCTGGCGCTCACCGCCGGCATCGCGGGCATCGTCGTCGGCGCCACGAGCTCGGGCGACGAGCCGGCCGAGAGCACCGCGCTCGCGCCCGTCCTGTCGTTCGGACCGGACGGCGGCATCGTGGGGCTCGGCGGGCGCTTCTAGCTAGGCGCCCGCCCCGCGCCTCGCGGTCCCGGGCCACAAAAAAATCGCGCCCCCGACCCCATGGGCCGAGCGTGTGCGCGGCGTACATGGGGTCGGGGGCCCGACACTCGGTGGTGGTGGTGTGCGTTTCGGTGGCTTGGGATGCGACGAGAGGGTCGGGGTAGCGCGGGTGGCTTCCCGAGCGCCTGCCCGCGGCAGTTGGGCGCCGCCGCGCTGGCAAGCTGATGGCTCCGTCGAGCGGGGCGTTCTCCGTACCGTCCCCGCTCTTCGAAGACATCAACAGGCCGCCCGGAGCGATATTCCGGCGCGGCGCGGCGGCCGCTTCGTTTTTTCTCCTCCGGGAGCGGCCGAACGACCGCCCGGCCGCGGCGATCCCTTTACGGGGGCACCGCGGCCATGTTAGCGATTCCCCGGGAGCTCGACGCCCGCCCGGCAGGGGCGCGCTCGGGCCCGAAAGAGGTCGGATGAACTACGGCATCGCTCTCGTCGCCCTGGCCCTCGTCGCACCCGCGGTCGTCGGCTGTGGCCAATCCGAAAAGCCCTACGAGCCGAAGCCGGCGTACAGCGGCGACAAGCGCCCGACGATGCCTGCCGTGCCGCCGCTGCCGAACAAGCCGAAGAAGGACGGGGACGCCTACACCATCTGGGGCGCGAGCCACGACCTGAACAGCGTCGTTCACGGCGACGACTTCAAGGACAAGCAGGACGTCAAGATCACGGGCTACATCGTGGCGACGAACTACGAGACGCTCTGCGCCGACAAGATGAAGCCCGCCCCGGGCGAGATCTGCGTGCCGGAGTGCGCCGTGCACGAGGGCGGCAAGGCCGACCCCGACGGGTGCAAGGCGCCCGTTCCCACGTTCTGGATCGCCGACGACAAGGCGGGCGACGTCAAGTCCGCCATGCGCGTGATGGGCTGGGCCTCGAACTTCGCGGCGCTCTACGACGTCGCCAAGGCGGTCGACAAGGAGACCGACGACGCCAAGAAGGACGCCGTCGAGGTGATGGACAAGTTCTTCAGCGTGAAGATCCCGGTGCCGCTGCCCATCAAGGGCGTGAAGGTGAAGGTCACCGGCAGCTACGGCTTCAACTACAGCCGCTCCACGGCCGCGCGCCAGAGCGACCCGTTCATGGGCATCATGACGTACCAGAGCATCGAGTACGTCGAGAAGCCGACCGAGCGGGCCATGCTGCCCGGCATGAAGAAGTAGCCCGGCCGATCGGCCTGCCACGTGCCGCGCCGCGCCGAGCCCTCGTTCGACCGCCGCGCGGGCGGGACCGACGACGCCGCGCCCGGCGCCGTCGTGCTCGTGGGCGGGCGCTCGCGCCGCATGGGCCGGACCAAGGCCGGTCTCGACTTCGGCGGCGAGCCGCTGCTCCTGCGCGTGCTCGCTCGCATCCTGCCTGCCGTCCGGTGCGCGGTCGTGGTCGCGGCGCCCGGCCAGGACCTCCCCGCCCTGCCCGAGGGCGTGCGCCTCGCCCGCGATCCCGTCGAGGGGCGCGGCCCGCTGCAAGGCATCGCGGTCGGGCTCGCGGCGCTCGCGCCCGAGGTCGGCTACGCGTTCGGGTGCGCCACCGACGCGCCGTTCGTGTCGAGCGCTCTCGTCCGGCGCCTGCACGCGCTCGCGCTCGCGGGCGACGCGGACGGTCCCTTCGATGCGGTCGTCCCCGAGGCCGACGGCGAGCTCCACGCGACCCTGGCGCTCTACGCGACGCGGCTCGGCGCGCGCGCCGCCGCGCTCCTCGCGGGGGGTGAACGGCGCGCCCGGGCGCTCGCCCTCGGCCCCCGCGTGCGGCGCGTGTCGCCGTCGGAGCTGCTCCTCGATCCGGCGCTCCGCGCCGAGGATCCCGAGCTCGCGTGCCTGCTCGACCTCGACACGCCGGAGGCCTACCGCGCGGCGCTCGAGCGGTGGCGCGGGTAGGGCTGGGGAGAGCGTGAGCACGAATCGGTCGAGTGGACCCTTGCCGAAGCAGCAGGCGGCATCCGGACCTGATTATTTCCCTCACCCCCCGGCCCCCTCTCCCGAGGGGCCCGAGGGGAGAGGGGGTGGTCCCTGTCGGGGGCTTTCGTCGTTGGCGGTCGGAAACGAAGCGCGCTGGCGGGTGCCGCGCACGCTGACAAGGAGCAACGCGACAAATACCGCTTGGGCCGCTCGGCGCTCGGGCATGGAGCGGCGCGGCGCGAGGACTTGAAGACGGGCCACTCGCCAGCACTGGAGCCTTGGCCTCTGAGCACGCGGCATCAGGACGAGCCGACAATCCGCGGCGGATTTCGAGGAGTCCGCGACTGGGACCACCCCCTCTCCTCCGGGAGAGGGGGCCGGGGGGTGAGGGCAAAAGTCTCGGTCCGGATGCGGCCTGCTGCTTCGGCAAGGGTCCAGGGCTCGCTCGGGCTCGTCTCACACACTGCACGCCAATTCCTGCTCAGGCCCTCAGTTGGCGAGGATGACCGTGCCGCCCGCGAGCTTCTGCGCCTTGGCGAGCAGGCGCACGAAGTCCCGGCGGTAGCCCTGGGCATCGGCGCCGAGCGCGCCGTCGGCGAGCGCGGCGGCGTCGGCCCAGCCCACGGCCCCGAGGTGCTTCGACTTGCGCAGCAGCATGCCGTAGCTCGCCACGGCCGCCGAGAAGCGGAAGTCGGCGGACGTCTGGGCGAGCGCGTGATCGGAGTCCTTCACCTCGAAGGCGAGCGGGCCCACGCTGTGGTCGGCGTCGGGCTCCTTGTAGCGGAGCTTCACGGTGAGGAGCGCACCCCCCGCGGCGGCGGTCGTGAGCGAGCGGTCCGCCTGGTACTTCAACGGGTCGACCTCGCCCGGCGCACCGCCCGCGGCGCCGGCGGGCTCGAGCTCGTAGAGCGCCGTCACGGTGTGGCCCGCACCGATCTCGCCGGCGTCCTTCTTGTCGTCGTTGAAGTCGCGCGCCGCGAGCACGCGATTCTCGTAGCCGATGAGGCGGTAGGCGCGCACCGTCGCGGGATTGAACTCGACCTGGATCTTCACGTCCTTCGCGATGGTGACGAGCGTGCCGCCCGCCTGGGTCACGAGCACCTTCTTCGCCTCGGCGAGGCTGTCGATGTAGGCGTAGTTGCCGTTGCCGTGGTCGGCGAGCTTCTCCATCGTCGAGTCCTTCACGTTGCCCGTGCCGAAGCCGAGCACGGTCAGGAAGATGCCCTTCTGGCGCTCGGCCTCGATGAGGCGCACGAGCGAGCCCTCGTCGGAGACGCCGACGTTGAAGTCGCCGTCGGTCGCGAGGATGACGCGGTTGATGGCCTGCGGCTCGAAGTGCTTCGAGGCGAGCCCGTAGGCGAGCTCGATGCCCGCGCCCCCGTTCGTGGAGCCGCCCGCGTGCAGGCGCGCGAGCGCGCTCCGGATCTGCTCCTTGTGGTCGCCCGCCGTCGGCTCGAGCACCACGCCCGAGGCGCCCGCGTACACGACGAGGCTCACGTGGTCCTCGGGCCGGAGCTCGGAAACGAGCATGTCGAGCGAGCTCGTGACGAGCGGCAGCTTCTTCGGGTCGTCCATCGAGCCCGACACGTCGAGCAGGAACACGAGGTTGCGCGGCGGCACCGCGGCGGGCGCGATCGCGCGTCCCTGCAGGCCGATGTGCACGAGCCGGTGGCCCGCGTGCCACGGGGACGGACCGACCTCCGTCGAGACCGAGAAGGGCTCCTTGCCTTGCGGCTGCGGGTAGTCGTAGTCGAAGTAGTTGACGAGCTCCTCGATGCGGACGGCATCGGGGGGCGGGAGCGAGCCCTCGTCGAGGAAGCGGCGCACGTTCGAGTACGACGCCGTGTCGACGTCGATCGAGAACGTGGAGAGCGGACTGTCGGCGACCCGCAGCATGTCGTTCTCGACGATGTGGCTGTAGGCCTCGGTGTTCATCTCGGTCTCGCCGGCCGGGGTCGGCGCCGGGTAGCCCGCGGCCATCATCGAGGGCGCCGGGTACGCCTCGAGCTGCGCGGCGGGCGACGCCCCGAGGCGCGACGCCATGCAGCCCGCGGCTCCGACGACGAGCCAGGGCAAGAGGGCGCGGGCGACGAACGAGGTGGCGGTTCTCATGGGGCCTCCGAGAGCGTGAGTCTGGCGGAGCAAACGGCGCGCGACGCGTGCGCTTACAGGGCACCGGTCCCGCACTCGCCGAACGCAACGTCACTTGACGCACCGCGCCACGCCAGCGGTGGCAGGGCTCTCGGGTGTTGGGCCTAGGCCCCCGCGACCCGATGGACTACCCGCGGCAAGGACCGCCATGACGACCGGCAAGGGGATCGACAAGGAATCGCTCGAGCTGCTCCTCGGCTCGCTGCGCGACTTCGCCAAGAGCCGCCTACCCGACAGGGTGCTCCTCGAGCTCGACGCGAAGGACGAGTTCCCCGAGGCGCTCGTGCGCGAGATCGGCCAGGGGCTCGGCATCCAGCTCCTGTTCATCGAGGAGGCCTACGGCGGGATGGGGGGCGGGGCCTTCGACGTGTACCGCGTGTGCGAGGCGATGGGGCGCATCGACGTCGGGATCGCGACCGGCGTGCTCGCGACCTTCCTCGGCTCGGACCCGATCTGCTTCGGTGGCACGACCGAGCAGAAGGCGCGCTGGCTCGGGCGCATCGCCGCCGAGGGCCTGCTCGCCGCGTACGGCGCGACGGAGCCCGAGGCCGGCAGCGATCTCGGCGCCCTGCGCAGCACGGCCGAGCGCGTCGAGGACAACGGCGCGCTCGTCGGCTACAAGCTGAACGGCAACAAGCAGTGGATCTCGAACGGCGGCTTCGCGGACCTCTACACCTTCCTCGCCAACGCGCCCGGCGGCCCGAGCTGGTTCGTGCTCGAGCGCGGCGAGAAGGGGCTCTCGTGGGGCGAGCACGAGGACAAGCACGGCATTCGCCTGTCGAACACCGCCACCGTCACCTGCGACGACGTGGTCGTGCCGGTCGACCGGCTCGTCGGCGGCGTCGAGGGCCAGGGCCTCGTGCAGGCGCAGCTCGTGTTCGGCTACACGCGCCTCATGGTCGCGGCCTTCGGGCTCGGCGCCGGCTGGGCCGCGCTCGCGCGCGCCCTGCGCTACTCCGAGCAGCGCATCCAGAAGGGTGGGCCGCTCTCGGAGAAGCAGGGTTACACGCACAAGCTCATCGTGCCGCACGCGGTCGCGCTCGAGGCGGGCCGCGCCTACATCGAGGAGACGGCCGAGCGCATCGACCGCGGCGACGGCTCGCTCAACACCGAGGGCGCCATCGCCAAGTACCTCGCGACCGAGGCCGGCTACCGCGCGGCCGACGCGGCCATCCAGGCGCTCGGCGGCTACGGCTACACGCGCGAGTACATGGTCGAGAAGATCAAGCGCGACGTGCGCATCACGCGCATCTACGAGGGCACCTCCGAGATCATGGAGATGACGATCGCGCGCGACCGCTGGCAGGACCACCTGAAGACGCGCGGCCGGCACTACCACGACGTCGCGGCCACGCTCGAGGCGCTCGGGCAGAGCGTGCCCGACGTGGGCGCGCTCGAGGCGGCCCGCGCCTGCCACGCCCTCGGCGAGGTGATGGAGCGCATGCGCGTCGCGCGCCTCACGCGCCACCAGCACCTCTTGTTCCGCCTCGGCGAGCTCGTGGCGCTCGCGGAGGGGGCCGGCTGCCTCGCGCGCCGCGCCGCGCGCGCGCGCCGGGGCGAGCTCGCGGACAAGGCGGACCGCACCTTCGAGGTCGGCGCGCTCGCGGCCGTGAGCCGCGTGTTCGCGCGCCAGGCCGCCCTGCGCGTCGCCGGCGAGGGCCTCGCGTGGGTGCGGGGCGCGGGCGGCGTCGCGGACGGCGAGCTCCACGCCTTCGAGGCCGCGCTCGGGTTGCCCGCGATCCACGCCGCGCAGGCGGGTCTGCTCGCGGACCTCGATGCGGTGGCGGACGCACTCTACGGCCGCAGCAGCGAGAAGGGACAGGAGGCGTGATGTCGAGCCGCAGGGCCGCCGAGCGGGCCGTCGCGATCGTGGGCGTGGGCGCGATCCTCCCGGACGCCCCGGACGCCCCGACCTTCTGGGACAACGTGAAGCGCGGGATCTACAGCATCTCCGAGGTGCCCCCCGAGCGCTGGGACCCGCGCCTCTACTTCGACCCCGATCCGAAGGCGCCCGACAAGACCTACTCGAAGATCGGCGGCTGGGTGCGGCAGTTCGCCTGGGACCCCATCGGCTGGCGGATGCCGATCCCGCCGCGGGTCATCGAGGCGATGGACCGCACGCAGCGCTGGGCGCTCGCCGGCACGCGCGAGGCGTTCGCCGACTACGGCTACCCGGAGCGCAAGCTCGACCGCGCGCGCACGGCCGTCATCCTCGGCAACGCCATGGCGGGCGACAAGCACTACTTCACCGCGCTCCGCGTGCTCTTCCCCGAGCTCGTCGACGAGCTCGAGCGCGCCGACGACTTCGCGCGCCTGGCGCGCGAGGTGCGCGAGGCCATCGTGGCGCAGACGCGCGCGGGCATGCGCCGGGCGCCTGCCGGAGGTGACCGAGGACACCATGCCGGGCGAGCTCGCGAACGTCATCGCGGGGCGCGTCGCGGCCGTGTTCGACCTCCACGGTCCGAACTACGTGTGCGACGCGGCCTGCGCCTCGGCGATGGCGGCCATGAACGCCGCCGTCGAGGGGCTCGCCGAGGGCGATTTCGACGCCGTCGTCACGGGCGGGATCGACGCCAACATGAGCGCCTCGACCTACACGAAGTTCTGCAAGATCGGCGCCCTGTCGGCGACGGGCACCCGCCCCTACGCCGAGGGCGCGGACGGCTTCGTCATGGGCGAGGGCGGCGAGATCCTGCTCCTCAAGCGCCTGGCCGACGCCGAGCGCGACGGTGATCGCGTCTACGCCGTCATCCGCGGCATCGCGGGCTCGAGCGACGGCAAGGGCCGCGGCATCACGGCGCCCAACCCGGCCGGCCAGAAGCTCGCGGTCGAGCGCGCCTGGGCGCGCGCCGGCCTCGCGCCCGCGACGGCGACCCTCATCGAGGGGCACGGCACGTCGACGCGCGTCGGAGACGCCGTCGAGGTCGAGACCCTGTGCGCGGTGTTCGGGGGGCTCGGTCTGCCGGCGGGGCGCATCGCGCTCGGCTCGGTCAAGTCGAACATCGGTCACCTGAAGGGCGCCGCCGGCGCGGCGGGCGTCTTGAAGACCGCGTTCGCGCTCCGCGACAAGGTCCTGCCGCCGAGCCTCGGCTACGAGCGGCCGAACCCCGCCATCGATTTCGCGCGCACGCCCTTCCGCGTGAACACCGCCCTCGGTCCGTGGGACGACACGCCCGACGGCGTGCGGCGCGCCGGGGTGAGCGCCTTCGGCTTCGGCGGCACGAACTTCCACGTGGTGATGGAGGAGCACGTGCCCGGGCGCATCGCCGGGGAGCGCACGGTGCAGGGCGTCGTGCCCGCGGACGTCGGGGCGCCGGGGCCGGGCCCGGTCGCGAGCGCGGCGCCGACGGGCCGCGCGCCCCTGCGCGGGGTGGCTCTGCTCGCCGGGGCGAACGTCGACGAGGTGGTCGAGCAGCTCCGGGCGGTCGCGGCACGGGCGCAGGCCGGCACGGCTCCGCCACGCGTGGCGCCGTGCCCGGAGCTCCTCCGTTGCCCGGTGCGCCTCGCCATCGACCACGGCGACGCGGCCGAGCTCGCGGTCAAGACCGGCAAGGCCCTGCGTGCCTTCGACAGCGGCAACGCCGGCATGTGGCGCGCGCTCCGCGCGCAGGGCATCTTCCTCGGCCGCGGCCGGCCGGGCAAGCTCGCCTTCCTCTTCACGGGCCAGGGCTCGCAGTACGCCAACATGCTGCGCGCGCTCTCGCTCCACGAGCCCATCGTGGGGGAGACCTTCGCCGAGGCGGACCGCGTGATGACGCCGCTGCTCGGCGGGCGCTCGCTCACCTCGCTCGTGTTCGTCGACGCCAAGGACCCGGCGGAGCTCAAGAAGGCCGAGGAGGCCCTGCGCGACACGACCATCACGCAGCCGGCCGTGCTCGCGGTGGACGTCGCGCTCCACCGGGTGCTCTCGGCCTACGGCCTGCGACCGGACATGGTCATGGGCCACAGCCTGGGCGAGTACGGCGCGCTCGTCGCCTCGGGCGCGCTCGCCTTCGGCGCCGCCCTCGTCGCCGTGAGCGCGCGCAGCGCCGAGATGGCGCGCGTGGCCGTGGGCGAGCAGGGCGCGATGGCCGCGGTCTTCGGCCCCATCGGCGAAATCGAGCGCGTGCTCGCGTCGGTCGACGGCTACGCCGTCGTCGCGAACATCAACGGGCCGAAGCAGGCGGTGGTCGGCGGCACCGTGGCCGGCATCGAGCGCGCGGTCGAGGCCTTCGAGCGCGCCGGCCTGCGCAGCGTGCCGCTGTCGGTGAGCCACGCCTTCCACACGAAGCTCGTGGCGCAGGCGAGCGCACCGCTCGAGCGCGTGCTCGCGGGGCTCGGCCTCGAGCCGCCGCGCGTGCCCATCATCTCGAACGTGACGGGCGGCTTCTACCCGATGGCGCCCGACGCCGTGCCGCAGATGATCGAGCTGCTCGGCAAGCAGATCGCGAGCGCCGTGCAGTTCGTCAAGGGCATCGAGACCCTGTACGCGGCCGGCGCGCGCGTGTTCGTCGAGACCGGTCCGAAGCGCGCGCTGGCGGCGCTCGTCGAGGAGATCCTCGACGGGCGGGACGACGTGCTCACGCTCGCCACGAACCACCCGAAGTCGGGCGACGTGGTGAGCCTGAACCACGCGCTCGCGGGGCTCTGGGCCGCGGGCTGCGGGGGCGCGGAGACGCCTCGCTCCGAGCGCTTGCCCGAGGTCGGTGCGCCGGCGACCGCACCCGCACCCAGGACCCCCGCGCTCCGCGCCACGCACCAGGCACCCGCCGCGCTCGCACCGCCCACGGCGTCCGCGCCCGCCCCGGCCGGACCCGCGCTCGGGGCGCTCGGCGACGCCGCGTACCGCGCGCTCGGCCAGGTCTTCGCCGACGCGATGGACCGCGGGCTGCGCACGCTCGGCACCGGCGTGGCCATCGCCTCCGCCCCGGGTGCGGTCGTGATGGGCGCCGGCCTCGGCCTGCCCGGCGGCAAGCGCGTGTTCGACGACGACAACGTCCGCAAGCTCCTCGACGGCGAGCAGCTCATCGACGTCCTGCCGGTGCGCGTGCAGAACGCCATCGCCGACAAGCACGTGCGCCGGCTCGTCAAGAGCGACGACGGCGCGCGCTTCGAGACCATCGACAGCGTCGCGGGCGTCATCAAGCTCGCGGGCCGCGGCGGCGAGCTCGATCTGGCGGCCGAGTTCGGCGTGCCGCCCGAGCGCCTGCCGGCCTACGACGTGACGACCAAGCTCGCCGTGGGCGTCGCGCTCGAGGCGCTGCGCGACGCGGGGATCCCGCTCGCGATGCACTACAAGACGACGACCGTGGGCACGCGCCTGCCCGAGCGCTTCATGCTGCCCGAGGCCCTGCGCGACGAGACCGGCATCATCTTCGGCGCGGCCTTTCCCGGCCACGACACCTTCGCGGCCGACATGGCGCGCTACCACGCGGCCCACACCCGCCACGAGCGGCTGGCCGAGCTCGCCAGCCTGCGCGCACGCCTCGCGGGTCACGCCACCGCCGAGGTGCTCGCCGAGGTCGATCGGCGCATGCGCGACCTCACGGTCCTCCTCGACAAGGAGCCGTACACGCTCGACCGGCTCTACGTGTTCATGGTGCTGCCGATGGGCCACTCGCAGCTCGCCGAGTACATCGGCGCGCGGGGCCCGAACACCCACGCGAACGCGGCCTGCGCGAGCGGCACGCACGCCATGACGCTCGCCGAGGACTGGATCCGGCTCGGGCGCTGCCGGCGCGTGCTCGTCGTGACCGGCGACGACGTGACGAGCGACAACCTGATGCAGTGGATCGGCTCGGGCTTCCTCGCGAGCGGCGCCGCCGCCACCGAGGGCGTCGTCGAGGAGGTCGCCCTGCCCTTCGACCGGCGGCGGCACGGCCTGGTGCTCGGCATGGGCGCAGCCGGCGTCGTGGTCGAGAGCGCGGAGGCCGCCGCCGAGCGCGGCGTCGCGCCGATCGCCGAGGTGCTCGGGACCATCACCGCGAACAGCGCCTTCCACGGCAGCCGCCTCGACGTCGATCACATCGTGCAGGTGCTCGAGTCGATGATCTCCGAGGCCGAGCGCCGTCACGGCCTCGACCGGCACGCCATCGCGCGCGAGATGGTGTTCGTGTCGCACGAGACCTACACCCCGGCGCGCGGTGGCAGCGCGCAGGCCGAGGTCGAGGCGTTGCGGCGCGTGTTCGGCCGGGCGGCCGCCGACATCGTGATCGCCAACACGAAGGGCTACACGGGCCACGCGATGGGGGCGGGCATGGAGGACGTCGCGGCCTTGAAGATGCTGGAGACCGGCATCGTCCCGCGGGTCGCGAACTACAAGGAGGTGGATCCGGAGCTCGGGCCGCTCAACCTGTCGCGCGGCGGCATCTACCCGGTGCGCTACGCGCTCCGGCTCGGCGCGGGCTTCGGCTCGCAGATCGCCTTCTCGCTCGTGCGCTGGGTGCCGCCGCCCGGCGGCGAGCACCCGGCCGTCCCGAGCCTCGGCTTCGGGTACCGCATCGTCGATCCGGAGCGCCACCGTGCCTGGCTGCGCAAGCTGAGCGGCTACGACACGCCCGAGCTCGAGGTCGTCAAGCGCACGCTGCGCATCAAGGACCAGGGACCGCCGGCGGAGCGCACGGCCGAGAGCGCGGCCCGCGCGGCGCGGGTCGCAGCACCCACGACCACCCCCGCGCGCGAGCGGGTCGCGCCGGAGCCGGCCACGCCTGCGCGCGCCGCCGAGCCCGTCACACCGCGGCCCGCCGCGCCCGCACCCGCACCGGCGCCGGGCGGCGATCCGGTGAAGGCCGCCGTCATCGAGATCGTGTCGAAGCAGACCGGCTACCCGCCCGAGATGCTCGACGTCGAGCTCGATCTCGAGGCCGATCTCGGCGTCGACACCGTCAAGCAGGCCGAGACCTTCGCCGCCGTGCGCGAGGCCTATGCCATCGAGCGCGAGGCCGCGCTCAAGCTGAAGGACTTTCCGACCCTCGCCCACGTGATCCGCTGGGTGAAGGACAAGCGCCCCGACCTTGCGAGCCCGCCCGCCGCGACCGCGCCGGCCGCGACCCCCGTCGCGCCGGTCGCAGCTCCGCCCGCACCCGCGGCGGCACCCGCAGCCGTGGGCTGGACGCCCGCGCCAGCCGACGACCCCGTGCGCGCGAAGGTCGTCGAGATCGTGGCGCAGCAGACCGGCTACCCGCCGGAGATGCTCGACGTCGAGCTCGATCTCGAGGCC
>JACRDA010000222.1 GCA_016212965.1 Myxococcales bacterium | reverse complement strand
GAGCGGCACCGCGAGCTGCCCGTAGGCCCCGTGCTCCTTCGGCGCGAGCGAGCGAGCGCTCGCCCGGGGGCGCCGGGGCGCGGCGCCGACGCTCGCGGTCTCGTGCGCTCTCGCCATCCTCGGCGAACCATTGCGCACGCGGGCCGCGCTCGCAACTCGCCGCGCGCACCCGGGTGGCATCCGTCAGGGCGCGGCGCCGGGCGCGTGGCGCGCGAGCTCGACCGGATCGTGGGCGCTGAAGAGCGTGACCCGCTCGCGCCCGAGGGCGCGCCCCGACGGGCCGCAGGCGAGCGCGCGCAGCCGCGCCTGGTTCCGCACGCGCGCGCCGTCGTCGACCGCGAGCGCGCTCTGGAAGAGGCGCAGGCCCGCAGGGCAGCGCGGTGGCGTGCGCAGCTCGTCGTGATGGAAGTAGGCGTCTCCGCAGTGCAGCAGCCAGCCGTCCGGCGTCTCGAGCGCGACGGCGGCATGGCCTCGCGTGTGCCCCTCGACGGGCACGATGAGCACCGAGGGCTCGACCACGGCGCGCACGGACTCGAAGCCCTGCCAGCGCTCGCCGCTCGCCTGGTGGAGCGTGAAGCGCGCGCCGTGCGACCACTGCGCCGGGCGGTAGCGCTGGCGCTCGTTCAGCGTGCGGGGCGCGCTCGCGGCCGCGTGCTCCGCGGCGAAGACGTGCACCTCGGCGTCGGGGAAGTCGGCGAGACCCCCGGCATGGTCGAGATCGAGGTGCGTCAAGACGATGTGACGCACGTCCCGCGCCGCGAAGCCGAGCCGCTCGACGTGGGCGAGCGCGGTCTCCTCGCCGTCGAGCACCGGGCGCACGACCGAGAGGAAGAAGCCGCCGAGGCGCGCGTGCGGGTCCGCGATGTCGGCGCAGCCGAGGCCGGTGTCGACGAGCACGAGGCCGTCCGGGGCCTCGACGAGCAGGCAGTGGCACACCATGCGGGCGGGGCCGAAGAGGCTGCCCGCTCCGTGGACGAGACGCGCACTCGGCGGCCGCATGGTGCCGCAGTTCAGGTGGTGGACGGTGGCGCTCATGGGCGGCTCGCCTCCTCGGTCGACGCGGCGACGAAGTGCACGCGACCGAAGCGCCGCGCGCGATGGAAGTTGCCCTGCCCGAGGATCGGCGACCAGGCGACGCCGCCGTTGTCCTGCATGGCGTAGCAGTTGGCCCGCCAGCGGTCGCCCGGAGCGGGAGGGGCGCGGTGTGCCTTCGCGAAGCTCTTCCACGGGATCCGCGCCTCGACCGTGTAGCCGCGGTCGGCATCCGAGGGGTCGTCGAGCGTCCCGTCGACGCGCACGCCGCTCTCGACGCCTGCGCTCCACGCCTGGTGTCCGAAGGGGCCCGCCGGGCCGCCGCGCGGCAGGTTGTAGTCGTCGAACTGCGAGTCGAAGACGAGGTTCTGCGGGCTCACCTGGATCTCGTAGTAGTCCCGGTTGTCCCCGTCGCCGTCGGGGTCGAGCATGAGCTCGACCGTGTCGCGCTCCCAGAGGTGCGGATCGCGCGCGTCGGCCGGGAAGCCGCCGCGCACGTGCTGTGTCTCGACCTCGAAGGCGACGAAGAGCCAGCGCTCGTCCCAGGCGAGGCGGGCGCGCCCGCGCACGGCCTGCTCGCTCGCGGGCGCGCCGCTGCCCGCATGGACGAAGGGCCCGGTCGACGCGGCCGCCCGCCACAGCGGCTCGTCGAGCACGCCGTCGAGCCTGAGCTCCGGTCCGCCCGGAACGCGAGGCACGTCGAGCTCCGGCACCTCCCGCTGCGCGGTGGGCGCGCTGCTACGCGGGGTGCCGGTGCCGGAGGCCGGGCCGGGATCGCGGTTGCAGCTCGCGGCGACGACGAGCGGCCCGAGCACCCCGAGCGCGCGTGCGCGGGGGCTCAGCGCCGTCCCTTCTTGCGGGCGTCGCGCTCGCGCTTGCGCTGCGCCTTCTTGGCGTTGCGCTCGGTGGCGCTCATGGGCTTGCGCTTGGCCGAGTCCGGGCCCTCGCCGCCCATGCCCATGCCCGGCATCATGCCCGGCATGCCCATGCCCGGCATCATGCCCGGCATGCCCATGCCCGGCATCATGCCCGGCATGCCCATGCCCGGCATCATGCCCGGCATGCCCATGCCCGGCATCATGCCCGGCATGCCGCCGCCCTGGGCCATCATCTTCTTCATTCGCTTGGCCATGGCGACCTGCTTGATGCCCGGGATCTTGCCGAAGAAGCCGAGATCCTGGCCCATGCTCGTCATCATCTGCTTCATGAAGAGGAACTGCTGGACGACCATGGTCGCCTGCTCGGGCTTGCAGCCGGAGCCGCGCGCGATGCGTGCCGTGCGCCCGGGCTCGCGGATGAGCAGGTAGGGGTCGTTGCGCTCGCCCTTGGTCATCGACTGGATGATCGCGCGGATGCGCACGAGCTCCTTGTCGTCGAGGTTGACGTTGTCGGGCAGGCCGCCGGGGAACATGCCGCCGAGGGGCAGCTTGTCGACGAGGTCCTTCAGCGACCCCATCTGCTGGATCATCGTCACCTGCTCGAGGAAGTCCTCGAGCGTGAAGTTGCCCTGCAGCAGGCGCGCGGCGTCCTTCTCCGCCTTCTTCTCGTCGACGACCTTCTCGAAGTCCTGCATGAGGCCGACGACGTCGCCCATGCCGAGGATGCGGCTCGCCATGCCCTCGGGCCGGAACTGCTCGAACTTGTCCGGGGTCTCGCCGATGCCGCAGTAGACGATGGGTGCGCCCGTGACCTGCTTCACGCTGAGCGCGGCGCCGCCGCGCGCGTCGCCGTCGAGCTTGGTGAGCACCACGCCGGTGATCGCCAGCCGGTCGTGGAAGTTCTTCGCGGTCTGCACCGCGTCCTGGCCGATCATGGCGTCGACGACGAGGTAGATGTTCTGCGGGTCGACCGCCTTCTTGATGTCGGCGAGCTCCTGCATCAGCGTCTCGTCGATGCTGAGCCGGCCCGCCGTGTCGTAGATGAGCACGTCGCGGCCGGTCTTCTTGGCCTCGGCCTCGGCCTGGGCGCAGATGTCGACGGGGCGGGCGCCCGGCACGTTGAACACGGGGATGCCGACCTGCTCACCGAGCACGCGCAGCTGCTCGACGGCGGCCGGCCGCTGCATGTCCGCCGCGACGAGCATGGGCTTGTGGTCGTCGCCCTGGAGCAGGAGCGCGAGCTTCGCGCAGGTCGTCGTCTTGCCGGAGCCCTGCAGGCCCGTCATCATGATCTTCGTCGGGCCGTCGTCGGCCCAGCGGATCGGCTCCGCCTCGAAGCCCATGAGCGAGACGAGCTCGTCGTAGCAGACCTTGACGAACTGGTCGCTCGCCGAGACCTGGTGCACGACGCCGTCCTTCTTGACGCGCGTCTCGAGCGTCTGGCCGATCGCCTTGTCCTTGACCCGCGCCAGGAAGGCCTTGGCCACGCCGAGCTCGACGTCCGCCTCGAGCAGCGAGAGCCGCACCTCGCGGAGTGCGGGGTCGATGTTCTTCTCGCTGAGTTCCGTGAGGCCGGCCAGGCGGTTGCGCGCCTGCCGGAAGCCGCGTGCGATGGTCTCGAACATGACGTGATGTGCCCCTTGCCGCCCGGCCGCCGGCGCGCCAGCGCGCCCGGCGTCGGTGGGCGCTTCTAGCACGACCGCGGGCGCCGCGCAGGGTCGGCCGGGGGTCGGCGGCACGGGTGCGCGACCGCCGGGGGCGGCCGACGCTCAGCGCGGGCCTGTCACCACCACGGCCCGGAGTGCGGCGGCGGCCTGGGAGCACGAGGCCACGGCATCCTCGGCGGCGTGGGCGGTGCGTGCGGCGGCCTCGACGGCGCCGGCCCAGCTCGCGGGCGGCGCGCCCGTGTCGCTCGCGGCGAGCGCCCGGTCGGTGAGCGCCCG
>JACRDA010000033.1 GCA_016212965.1 Myxococcales bacterium | reverse complement strand
GGCCATGGCGCGCGCCACGGCCTCGCGCTCCTCGGGCGCGAGCCCCGCGGACGGCAGCGTGCCGGGCTCGACCGGAGGCGGGGTCGGCGCGGGCTTGGGCGCCTTGGGCAGGGAGCGCTCCTTGACCGGCAGCTCGTCGCCCTTCGGCACGGCAAAGGCGCTCATCTGCGGCTGCGCGGGCAGCGGACCGAGCACGCTCTCGAGGTCGGCCGGACCGCGCTCGATGCCGCTCTTGGCCGCGACCTTGTCGAGCGCGTCGTTCACGTCCGAGGCGATCTTCTTGTACGTGCCGCGGAAGGAGCCGGGCTTCAGCACGTCGCTCTTGCCCTTGCCGAGCTCGTGGACGGCGCGCCGGAAGCGCGCGAGCGGCCGCGTGTGCTCGAGCAGGCTGAAGAAGATGCCGAGCACCGACGAGCCGGCCGCGATGAGCGCGATGTAGAGCCAGGGGACGGACTTCTTGTCGGCCTCCTCCGCCACGCCCTGGTAATCGAGCGGCGAGGCCGCGCGCAGCTGGCGGTAGATGACCGCGTAGCCGGCCCCCGAGTCCCAGGACTCGCCGGGAAGGCGCGAGAACACGGCGCCGACGGTGTGCTTCGGAAGCAGGCGGAGCGCGTCGGCGGCCGTCCGGCCCTTCTCGTTGTAGTCCTTGTTGTCGACGAGCTTCTTCAGGTCCTCGGTCGTGACCTCGAGGTCGCTGCGCACGGCGGAGCTGTCGGGGGGCACGCCCTTGGCGACGTTGCCGCCGGCGAAGAAGGCGACCGCCGTGCCGACGCGCGCGGCGATGGCCTCGACGTAGGCGTCGTTGACGTGGTTCGCGCCGACGATGGCGCCGATCGGCTGGTCGTTGACCTTCTGCTCCACGGGGCGCGCGACCACGCGGTACATCTGGTCGTCGAAGACCCACGTGTCGTCGCGCACCCAGCCGTGCAACGCGTCGGCGACGAGCGCGTAGCCGCCCATCTCGAAGTCGGGCTGGGCGGCCGCCTGCTCGTACGAGGCGCAGACCTGGAGCGTGCACGCCGTGCCGACGACGCGCCCGTTCACGTCGATGGCCCACACGATGGCGAAGCCCTTCTTCTCGGCGAAGGCGCGCAGGGCGGACTTCACCTTGTCGCGCTCCTTCACCGTCGCGAGGCTCTCGGCGTCCGCAGCCGCGCTGAGCGCGGCCTGCACGTCGGGGTGGAAGGTGAGATCCGTGAGCTCGGCGGCGCGCTGGTGGGCGTGGTCGCGCAGGTACCACTCGACCGAGTTGGTGGCAGCCGTGAGCAGCTCCCCCATGGTCCGCGTGGCCGTCCGCGAGGCGACGCCGTGCGCGATGTAGAGCATGAACACGGACGCCCCGAGCAGGAGCGACAGCACGATGTACCAGAAGCGTGAGAGCAGCACGGCTCAGCCCCCCTTCTTCCCGTCACTGTCGGCCTTGCCGACGACGAGCGGGTCGGGGAGGTCCTGCTTGTCCTTGCCCGCCTTCACCTCGACGGGCAGCGGCTCACCGACGGGTGCGCCCTTGAAGTAGCCCCGGAGATCGAACTTGCCCTCGGGCAGCGAAAGGGTGAACTCGCCGCGCCGGGTGACGACGCCGCAGGCGTGCGCCGCGTTGGGCGTGACGGCGCGCGTGGCCTTCGGCTCGACGACCACCCAGGTGCGCAGGCTCGGCGCACGCTCGTCGCGCAGCTCGTACGTGGCGGCTCCGGCCGGCGGCGTCCAGGAGCGCGACGCCTTCGGCGCGGTCTCGGCCACCGCGAAGCCACCCTTGCCGCCGACGTCGTAGAGCCGGTGCACGAATGGGTCGTGGTTCTCGAACTGCAGGGTCTGCCCCTCGTTGACGACGATGGTGACCGGCGTCGTGCGACCGCCGCTCACGACGACTCGTGCCGTGCCCTGCCCCTTCGACTCCGGGCCGAGGGCCACGACGCAGAGCTCCTTCGGCAGGAAGGCCGTGAGGATCTTGGCCTGCTGGCTCACCGTCGCGGACGGCTCCCGGAACGTGAAGCGGTGGTTGTTGGGGTCGGCGGCCTCGGTCGCCACCGGGTTGAGGAGCGCCTCGACGCCCTTGAGCCGCCCCTTGACGAGCGTATCGGCGTGCGCCACGAGCGGCGCCGCGATCACGACGAGCGCCCCGAGCGCCGCCCCCCCCGCCACGCTGCGACCCTTACCGAAGCAGCCCGCATCTCTGGCGGGCCGCGACCTGCGTCCGGCGTCGTCGTACGTCATGCCGGGCGGGAAGTTACCGGAACCTCGCCGCGGAAGAAACTGGGGAGCGTCGCAGCGTTCCCGAACGAGCCCTTCGCGCTGCAATTTTCGCGCGGCACGCGAGGCCCCGACACCCCGCCCGCGGTGGCGATGTGCGTTGACCCGGCCGGCGGCGGCCTTATCATGCAGGTGTTCCCTCTGCCGGAATCGACAGGTGCGACCATGAATCCCGAGTAGCCACGAACCAGGGGCGCGAGTGACACGCCGCGGTGTGCTAGGCCCGGATCTCGATCATCGGGAAGCCTAAAGCGGTACCGAGCGCCCCACCTAGCGTCGAGCTAGGGGTTCACGTCGCTCACCACCGTTTCTGGCGGTACGGAACGTTCTCCAAGCCGGCGCAAGCCGGCTTTTTCTTGCCGGTGGCTCGCCGCGCGCGCTCAGCGCGCCGCCTCGGCGACGGCCGCGACGAGGGCCTCGTGCACGCGCCCGTTCGAGACCACGAGGTGGCCGACGTGGTAGTCGGGCGGGCCGCCGTCGAGCGCCGTGACGCGCGCGCCCGCGCCGAGCGCGATGGCCGAGGCCGCGATCGTGTCCCAGGCGTGCAGGCGCCGCTCCCAGTAGGCGTCGTAGGTGCCGTCCGCGACCATGCAGAGGTCGATGGCGGCGCTGCCGCAGCGCCGCACGGCGCGGGCGCTGCGCTTGACCCGCACGAAGGCCGCGAAGTTGTCGGCGGGCGCGCGGTCCCGCACCGGCGGAAACCCGGTCGCGACGAGCGCGTCGCCGAGCTCGGCCGTGGCGCTCACCCGACAGGGCTCGCCGTTGCGGCTCGCCCCGACCCCGACCTCGCCCGACCAGGCGACGCCGAGCGCCGGTGCGTCGACCGCCCCGACGAGCGGCACGTCGTCCGCCGCGAGCCCGATCGCCACGCAGAAGAAGGGGTGGCCATGCACGAAATTCGTCGTGCCGTCGAGCGGATCGACGTACCACGCGAGCCCGCGCCGGTGCCGATCGTCGCCCGAGAGCTCTTCGCCGATGACGGGGATCGCGGGCGTCGCGGCCGCGAGGCGCGCGCCGACGAGCGCCTCGCTCCGGCGGTCGAACTCCGTCACGAGGTCGCGCGGCCCTTTCTCGTCCGCGCTCGGCCGCGAGCGGTATCCGGCCATGAGCAGCACCGCGGCCTCGCGCGCGACCTCGGCCGCGAGCGCCCGGAGCGCGGCCCGCTCGGAACCGGACGGCGTGCTCACGCGGGCTCCGCGGCGGCAGCGGGCCGGGCCTCGTCCCGCGCGGCGGCGGCGCGCAGGCGCGCCAGGAGCTTTTCGTGAATGCCCCCGAAGGCGCCGTTCGAGAGCAGGGCCACCGTGTCGCCCGGCTCGAGCCACGGCGCGAGCCCGTCCACGATGGCGTCGATCGATCCCGCGAGCTCCGCCCGGGCGCCGCGCGCGCCGAGGGCCGCGACGAGCGCCGGCAAGTCGAGCCGCTCCTGCTCGGGGAGCTCGGGCCGGCCGACGGGCGCGAACACGACGCGGCTCGCCGCCTCGAATGCGCTCTCGTAGGCCTGCTGGTGCACGCGCCGGCAGGCGGTCGCGCTGCGCGGCTCGTAGACGGCGACGAGCCTGCCCTCTCGGTGCCGCTCCCGCAGGGCGCGCAGCGTGGCGGCGACCGCGGTCGGGTGGTGCGCGAAGTCGTCGTAGACGCGCACGCCGCGCGCCTCGCCGACGAGCTCCTGGCGCCGCTTCACACCGCCGAAGCGCGCGAGCGCGGCCGCCGCGTCGCGCACCGGCACGCCGTACCCCTGAGCCGCCGCCGCGATGGCGGCGAGCGCGTTGCGCGCGTTGTAGTCGCCGGACAGCGGCACGACCACGCGCCCGCAGGCGCTCCCACCGGCGAAGAGGTCGAAGCTCTGGCCGCGCTCGTCGCGCGTCGCGGGCGCCGCGACCCACTCGGGAGGCATGCCGTGGAAGTCGTCGCCCTCGAGCCCGTACCAGGTGACGGGCGCCTGCGCGTGCGCGCCGACGATCTCGACCACCCGCGGCTCCGCGGCGCAGGCGACGACGAGCCCGCCCGGGGGCACGCGCGCGACGAAGCCCGCGAACGTCGCGAGGTACTGGTCGAGCTCGGGGTAGATGTCGACGTGGTCGTGCTCGATCGAGGTCACGATCGCGACCTCGGGCTGGTAGTGCCAGAACTTGGGCGTCTTCTCGAAGAACGCCGTGTCGTACTCGTCCCCCTCGATGACGAAGGGCGGGCGCCGCGCCGCGGGCACCGCCCCCCCGACCGCGCCCGGCAGGCCGGCCTGCGGGAGCCGCTTCTTCGGCAGCCGGTGGCTCGCCTCGAAGCCGAGCGGGATCCCGCCGACCAGGAACCCGGGCTCGCGCCCCGTCGCCATGAGAACGTGCGCGCACAGCGTGCTCGTCGTCGTCTTGCCGTGGGTACCCGCGACGACCAGCGGCGCCGTGCCGGGCAACAGGTGCTCGGCGAGCGCGTGCGGCATCGAGCGGTACGGGATGCCGGCGTCGATCGCCGCGCGCGCCTCGGGGTTCGTGGGCCGGCACACGTTGCCGACGACGACGAGATCGGGCCGCGGCTCGAGGTGTGCCGGGTCGTAGCCCTGCATCAGGCGCACGCCCCAGCGCTCGAGCGCCGGACCCATGGGCGGGTAGAACGCGACGTCGGACCCGCTCACGTCGTGCCCGGCTGCCTTGAAGAGCCCCGCGAGCGAGCCCATGCCCGTGCCCGCGACGCCGATGAAGTGGACGTGCATGCTGGCCTTCAAGAACCACCGCGGGGGCGGTTGGTCAAGACGCTACTGGATTCCGTACTTGGTCAGGCGCCGGTAGAACGTCCGCCGGGGCATGCCGATGAGCTCCGCGGCCTTGGCGCGGTTCCAGTTGCTGCTCGACAGGGCGCGCAGGATCTCGCCCCGCTCGCGCTCGTCGCGCGCCGTCAGGTTCGCGGGCACGGGCTCGGCCGACGCGCTCGCGACCGGCCCGGTGGCCGGCCCGACCAGCGCGGCCTCGGGCAGCTGGAAGTCCTCGGGGCGGAGCTCGGCCTCGTCGCTCAGGATCCAGGCGTTGAGAAGCACGTTCTCGAGCTGCCGCACGTTGCCCGGCCAACGGTACTCCGTCAGGCGCTTCAGGGCTTCCCGCGAGACCGTGCGCCGGTCGCGGGCGTAGCGCGCGGCGAAGAGGCGCAGGAAGTGGTCGATCAGCACCGGCACGTCGTCGAGCCGCTCGCGCAGCGGTGGTACGCGGATCTCGATGACGTTCAGGCGGTAGTAGAGGTCCTCGCGGAAGCGGCCCTGGGCCACCATCTCGGCGAGGTTGCGGTGCGTGGCCGCGATGACGCGCGTCCGGACGGGCTCCTCGCGGGTGCCGCCGACGGGTCGCACGACCTTCTCCTGCAGGACGCGCAGCAGGCCCGCCTGCATCTTCTGCGGCATCTCACCGATCTCGTCGAGCAGGATGGTGCCCTCGTCGACCTCGCGGAACAGGCCCTTCTTGTCGCGGTCGGAGCCGGAGAACGCAACCCGCCCGTGGCCGCAGATATCCCTCTCGAGAAGTTGCTCTCGGATGGCGCCGCACTTGATGCCGACGAAGCGGTGCTTCCCGCGCGGACCGCCGGCATGGATCGTCCGGGCGACGATCTCCTTGCCCGTGCCGCTCTCGCCGGTGAGGAGCACGGGCACCTCGGCGTCCTTCACGCGCTCGATGACGTCGTAGACGCGCCGCATCGCCGGGCTCGTGCCGACGATGCCCTTGTAGCCGAAGTGACCGCGGATCACGGCGCGCGCCGAGCGCAGATCGCGCCGCACGAGCTCGAGCTGCTCGGTGCGCCGGCCGAGCAGCTGCTCGAGCTTCTGGCGCGCCGCCTCGAGCTCGCGGTTGGTCGCTTCGAGCTCGCGCGCCCGCTCCTCGGCCTCGCCCCAGAGGCGCGCCGTCTCGATCGCGATGGCGACCTGGTCGGCAAGCGCCGCGAGCGTCGGCAGCTCGTCGCGGAAGCTCGTGCCGGCCCGCAGGCGCGTCTCGAGGTAGAGCGCGCCGATGACGAGGCGCGTGCGGGCGCGGATGGGCACGCAGGCGACGCTCTTCAGCATGAGCTGGTGCACCGACACGTAGTCGGCCATGCGCTCGTCGCCGCCCGCGTCGATCGCCACGAAGGGCTCGCCCGTCTCGACGACGCGCTGCGCGATCGACTGCGAGAAGCGCGCGTGCGGGTCGTCGCTGCCGCGCGCGCGCACGGCGTGCACGCTCAACCGGTCCTCGCCCGAGCGGCTCCGCAGGAGCACGAAGCCGCGCTCGGCCGAGAGCAGCGCGACGGCGTGGTCGGTGACGAGCTCGAGCAGCCGGTCGAGATCGTACTCGCCGGCGATCTCGCGGTTGATCTCGAGCACGCGCGCGAGCCGGTCCTCGCGCGGCTGCGTGGCGAGCTGCGTCATGGCCTCGGGCGCGATCAGGGTCGCGGGCGCACGCCGGATGGCGCGGCGGCGCGGGTGGTCCCAGAACACCTCGCGCAAATCGCGCGGCAGCTCGGCCGCGATGGCATCGAGCACCGCGACGGCGGCGCCGTGCGCCTCGGTGGCGCGCGCGACATCGCCGAGGACGCGGTAGATGAGCTCGCGCCCCTCGTGGGCGCGCCACACCCAGTCCTGCTTGCCGCTCTCGGCCCCCGCCGCGAGCGCACGCTCGAAGGCGGCGAGGGCCTGGTCGGTCTCGCCGCAGAGCCGGGCCACGTGCCCGCGCGCGAGCTCGAGCATGCCCTGGTGGGCACCCGAGTCGGCGAGCCACGTCTCGGCGCGATGGATCTGCTCGGCGAGCTCCACGGTCGGCGTCGCCTTGGCGCGCACGAGGAAGCCGACGCGCTCGAGCAGGGCCTCGGCCGCGTCCACCGGCCGACCGAGGTCGGCGTAGGCGCTGGCGCAGGCGAGGCACTTCTGGCTCGCGACCTCGAGGTCGTCGGCGAGCGCGGCGCTGTCGGCCTCGAGCGCGAGCAGCTGCGCCTGCGCGGCCGGTGAGAGGCTGCGGCGCTCGGCCGAGAGCGCGTCGATGGACGCGCGCGCCCGCGCCTGCCGGCCGAGGAAGAGATCGAGCTGCGCGATGTTCAAGAGGGCCTGGCGCACGGTCGACTCGCGCCCCGAGCGGCGCCCCATGTCGACGGCCGCCTCGAGGTGCACGAGCGCCCCGGCCACGTCGCCGCGCGTGTGCGCGATGCCGGCGAGGTTCAGGCGCGTCGTCGCCACGCTGCCCGCGTCGCCGGCCGTCTCGGCCAGCGCGAGGGCCTCCTCGTAGGCGGTCTGCGCCTCGACGAGCCGGTCGTTGCGCTGCAGGGCGTAGCCGAGCGAGCCGAGCGCCACCGCGAGCAGGCGCGCCTCACCCGAGGCGCGCGCCACCGCGACGCTCTGCGACAGGGTGTGGGCGGCGTCCTCGTGGCGCCCCGCGAGGCTCGCGGCGAGGCCGCTCACGGCGAGCGCGTCGGCCACCATCGCGCCCGCGCTCGGCGCGAGCGACGGAAACGGGACGGTCGCGTCGTCGGTGCTCGGCGTGAGCAGGCGCGCGGCGCCGAGGCGCCCGAGGACGGCGAGCGAGTGGCGCTCGGCCTCGGCGTACTCGCCCGAGCGCAGGAGCGCGCGCGCCTTCTGCAGGTGCCAGCTCGCCACGAGCTCGTCGTCGTCGCTCGCCTCGACCTCCGGGGCGACGCTGCGGAGCTCGCCGAGGGCGGTGCGCGGGTCGCCACGGCCGGTCGCGAGCATGGCCCGCGCGATCGCGACCCGCGGGCTCCGGTCGGCCCGGTACGCCTCGAGCTCGTCGGCCGCCTCGTCGAAGCGCCCGCGATCCAGCAGGCGGAGCACCTCGCCGACCGGGAGCCCGGCGCCGCGCCCCGGGCCGATCTCCGCGAGCCGCCGATCGACGTCGTCGACGGACACGATCGGCATGCCGTCGAGGCGGGTGACGATGGCGCGCAGCGCGCCCGGCCAGCCGCCCGAGCGCGCGACGATGTGCGCCACGATGCCCGGGCTGAGGGAGGGGATCATGCGGCCCACGAGCGAGGCCGCGGTCGCCGCGTCGAGCGGGGGCACCTCGAAGACCCCGAAGGTGCGCCCGGGCAGCGGCGCCGGCGGGCCGCCCGCCCCCACGACGAGCGCGAGCACCGCCCCCTGCTCGCGCAAGGCGTCGAGGCGCGCCAGCTCCTCCGACGTGCAGCGATCGGCGTCGTCGACGCACAGCACGAGCGCCTGCGGCTCGCGCCCGGCGAGCTCGTAGTCGAGCGCGGCGGCGAGCGAGCCGGCGCCGTCGGCCGCGATGAAGCTCGCCGCGGCACCGCGCACGCCGAGCGACCAGGCTACGCGCCGCACGAGCGTGCTGCGCCCCGAGCCCGGCGGTCCCGCCACGACGAGCCCCGCCCCCGGTGCGAGCGCCCCGAGCCGCCCGATGAGCTCCGCCGCCACGGCGTCGAGGCCCGCCAGGGTCCACGCGCGCGTCGCGGCGAGCCCCGAGTGCGTGGGCAGGCCGAGGGCCCGGCGCAGCGCCTCGGCGAACTCGTCGGCGCTCGGGTAGCGCGCGTCGGCCTCGTGCGTCACGGCGCGGCCGACGACCTCCTCGACCGCCAAGCGCACCTCGGGGTCGAGCCCCGGCAAGGGCAGGGCCTCGGCGGCCGTCGCGCCGAGC
This sequence comes from Myxococcales bacterium, assembly GCA_016212965.1. Lineage (GTDB taxonomy): Bacteria > Myxococcota_A > Polyangia > Polyangiales > Polyangiaceae > JACRDA01. The sequence goes on along the minus strand of JACRDA010000033.1, from coordinate 27,886 downwards.
GCGAACACCTCGGCGCGCACCGTGAGCGGCGCGCCGCGGAAGAGCTCGGGCGCGGCGTAGCGCGGGGTGAGCCCCTCGAGCTTCGCGCCACCCTCGCGCCAATGGGCCGCGAGCCCGAGGTCCACGAGCGTCACGCGCCCGGCGTCGTCGACGATGATGTTCGCCGGCTTGATGTCGCCGTGCAAGAGGAGCGCGCGGTGCAGGTGCGTGAGCTGGAAAGCGGCGTCGGCGACCGCCGCGAGGTAGCCGAGCGGCTCGGGCCTGTCCTGGAGCACGTCCGCGAGGCTCCGCCCGGGCACGATGTCGCGCACCATGTAGACGCGCCCCGAGCGCGGCAGCCGCCCGAAGTGCAGCACGCGCGGGACCGCGAGTCCCTCGATGGCGGAGAGCACCGTCGCCTCGCGGACGAGCGCGAGCATCTCGGCCTCGTCGGCACCGGCGCGCAAGAGCTTCAGGGCGACCTCGTCGCCCGTCAGCCGATCACGCGCCGCCCAGACCTCGCCGCCGCCCCCCTTGCCGAGCGGCGCGAGCGGCTCGTAGCGCGCCGGAAACTCCACGCTGTCGCGAGTCATCGACCCCTTTGCTCACATCGGATTGCGGACGGGCCTCCACTGGGCCAACCTCCGGCGAGCGTAGCCCAGGAGCCCCGGGGCCAACATGCCCACGACGCTCCGCGAGCCCCCGCCGCGGCCCCGCACCGAGCCCCCGAACCCGCGATGATCCTGAACTCCTCTCTGGTCGAGCAGACCATCGACGGCGACCAGCTCGGCACCTTCGTGAAGGAGATCGTGCTCGCACGCCCGCTCGCGGCGAGCGAGCCCCCGCGCTTGACGGGTGTCGACACCGGGCATGCGCCGCGCACGCTGCGGCCCTCGGCCTACCCCCACGCGCTCGCCATCACCCACCCCGGGGACGTGCCGCTCGCGCTCGTGCGCAAGCGCGCCGTGCTGACGAGCGCCGCCGGCGGCGGCACCCCCGGCGCCGGGCCGACGAGCGGCCGCGGGCGGACCGCTCCGACGAAGGCCCCCGTGTTGCTGGTCCACGGCTACGGCCAGAACCGCTACGCCTGGCACCTGCCCTCGCGCAGCTTCTCGAACTACCTCGCGGCCGGCGGCTACGACGTCTTCAACCTCGACCTCCGGGGTCACGGGCGCTCGCGCTACCTCGGCGCGCGCCCGCCCAAGGACCTCAGCGAGTACGTGCGCGAGGATCTGCCGGCCGCCGTGGCGGAGGTGCGCCGGCTGAGCGGCGAGCGCCCCGTCTTCCTCGTCGGTCACTCGCTCGGCGGGCTCATCAGCTACGCCGCCGCCGCGCGCCTGAAGGACGCCGTCGCGGGCGTCGTGACGCTCGGCAGCCCGTACCACTTCACGGCCGGCTCGCGCTTCCTGTCGCTGCTCGGCAGCGCGATGCTCGCCGTCGACCGGGCGGTTCCGCTCGGTCACGGGGCCCTGCCGCTCAAGGGCGCCGGCGAGCTCTTGCGCCTCGCGCGGGTGCTGATGGAGAGCCCGATCTTTCCGCTGCCCATCCGCGGCTACGCGCCGGGCTCGATCGAGCGGCGCGTGCTCGGCCAGCACATGTCCCTGGCGATGGACCAGGGGAGCATCACCGTCATCCGCAACATGTTCCTGCGCGCGGCCGAAGCGCGCGCCACCGGCCACCGCCTCGGCGTGCTCTACGGCTACGCGGCCGCCTTCGAGGCGCTCGATCTGCCGCTGCTCGTCATCGCCGGCTCAGAGGACAGCCTCGCCCCGCCCGAGTCGGTCGAGCCCGCCTTCGCGCGCAGCCATTCGAGCGACAAGACGTACCGCGTGTTCCCGCGCGGGCACATCGACATCATCATGGGCCGCGACGCACCGCTCACCGTCTGGCCGCTCATCCTCGCCTGGCTCCACACCCACGTGCGCCAGCGCGAGGGCGGCCCCCAGCGGAGCGGCGGCCCGCGCACCGCAGCCTGACGACCCACCCGAACCGAGCACAGGAGCAACCATGGCCACGACGTTGAAGGACAAGGTCAAGCAGGAGGGCGTGAAGCTGCTGGGGCACCCCCGCCTGCAGACGCTGATGCAGGACGAGCGCTTCATGAAGCTCGTGATGGCCGCGCTCAGCGTGCCCGGCAAGCTTTCGAGCCTGAGCGAGGAGCAGCGCGCGCACCTCGTCAAGGCGCTCGGGCTCGCGACGGCCGACGAGGTGCGCGACCTGAAGCGCGTAGTGCGCGCGCTCGAGAGCGAGCTCGCCGAGGTGCGCGCCGAGCTCACGGCGATGCGCGACGGCGAGAAGTGACGAGGCGCGCGCTCGCGCGCGCCAGCTCGGCCGGCATCGAGACGCCGGCCGAGGAGCTTCGGTGCGCGAAGCGCCAGGGCGGCGCGGCGTCGTCGCTCAGTGCACGGGCGCCAGGGCCTGCCCCTGCTGCGAGCCGACGTGCGCGCCGAGCTGGCTCAGGCCCTTGTCGAGCGCCACGCGCTCGCCCTGATCGAGCGAGCCCGGGACGCGCCGCTCGATGTCCGAGCTGAAGCCGAGCCACTGGCGCGCGCCGGAGAGATCGTTGAGCTGCAGCAGCGACAGCCCGAGGTACAGGCCGTACTTGGCCTGGCTCGGCGGCTCGAGGGCCGCCACCATGTGCTCGCGGCTCGACAGATCCTCGGCGACCTCGAGGTAGCGCCCGTCGCGATAGGCGTAGTGAGCGCGGTCCACGTAGGTCGTGCAGCCGAGCCCGAGCGCGCCGAAGGCGGCACACGCCACCCCGAACGCCCACGCGAGCCGGGCCAACCCCATCTTCGATGCGGCAACCGTCACAGCCATCCTGAGTCCCAGTCTACGTGAAGCTCGGCCGGCGCGCGACCCGCCACGCGCCCGCCCAGGGCGAAAACCCGACCACGCAGCGCGCGCCCGCCCATGTAGGCACGGGTGCGCGCCCCCACCGAGCTCGAGCTCAGCGCACGTCGCCGCGCGCGTAGATGCTCGCCACGTAGTCGAGGACATCGCGCGCGGAGACCTCGTTGTAGCCGAAGTACTTGATGAGGCGCGCCTTGATGATGTCGATCTTCTCCTGCGTCTCCTTGTCGATGACGTTGGAGACCAGGGTCTGGAGCTTGATCGAGTCCTTCTGGTCCTCGAAGAGCTTGAGCTCGAGCGCGCGGCGCAGCCGGTCGTTCGTGTGCCACTCGAACTTCTTGCCCTCGACCGCGAGCGCGCCGATGTAGTTCATGATCTCGCGCCGGAAGTCCTCCTTGCGGTTCTCGGGGATGTCGATCTTCTCCTCGATCGAGCGCATCAGCCGCTCGTCCGGCTCGACGTCGCGGCCGGTGAAACGATCGCGGATCTTCTCCTTCAGGGTGAAGGCCTTCACCGAGTCGATGTAGTTGGCGGCGAGCTTCTGGATCGCCTCCTCGTCGGCGCTGATCGCGCGCTGGACCTCGTTCTTGACGATGTCCTCGTACTCGCTCTTGACCATGCCGATGCACTCGGCGAAGCGCTTGCGCTGGTCGTCGCCCGTGATGAGCGAGTGGTGGCGCAGGCCCTTGTCGAGCTCGTTCAGCACCATGAAGGGGTTGATGGTGCCCTGCCCGCTCTCGTTGACGAGCGCGTTCGAGATCTTGTCCTGCACGTAGCGCGGGCTGATGCCCTCGAGCCCTTCCCGCGCCGTCTCCTTGCGCAGCTCCTTCACCGTGTCCTGCGTGTAGCCCGGCAGCACCTTGCCGTCGTAGAGCTTCATCTTCTGCAAGAGCTGCAGGTTGTGCTTCTTCGGGTCCTCGAGGCGCGTGAGCACGGCCCACATCGCGGCCACCTCGAGCGTGTGCGGGGCAATGTGCTTGCCGCGGATGCGCTCGTGGTTGAAGTCCTTCGCGTAGATGCGGACTTCCTCGCTCACCTTCGTGATGTAGGGGATGTCGATCTTGATGGTGCGGTCGCGCAGGGCCTCCATGAACTCGTTGTTCAGGAGCTTCTTGTACTCGGCCTCGTTGGTGTGGCCGATGATGACTTCGTCGATGTCGGTCTGCGCGAACTTCTTCGGCTTGATCTTGTGCTCCTGCGTCGCGCCGAGCAGATCGTAGAGGAACGCGACGTCGAGCTTCAGCACCTCGATGAACTCGACGAGCCCGCGGTTCGCGATGTTGAACTCGCCGTCGAAGTTGAAGGCGCGCGCGTCCGAGTCCGAGCCGTAGATGGCGATCTTGCGGTAGTTGATGTCGCCCGTGAGCTCGGTCGAGTCCTGGTTCTTCTCGTCCTTCGGCTGGAAGGTGCCGATGCCCACGCGGTTCTGCTCCGAGAGCACGAGGCGGCGCACGCGCACGTGCTTCATCACCTTGCCCCAGTCGCCGCCGTACTTCTCCATCAGACGCGCGAAGATGTAGCGACAGGCGGGGTTGAGGTCGCCGAGCACCTTGACGGGGAAGCGCTCGTTGCCGAGCGCGAGCTCCTGGACCGCCTTGTCGCGCCAGTCGGGCGGGATGAGGCGCAGCGGCTCCTCGTGCATCGGGTCGGGGAAGCGGTGCGCCTCGGGCCCGCTCATGCCGATGCCCTCGAGATCGACCCAGTCATAGGTGTAGAGCGCACCGTCGGCCGTACGCGAGTAGTGCTCGAGGCCCTTCTTCAGCAGCCGCACGATGGTCGACGTGCTCGAGCCCACGGGCCCGTGCAAGAGGATGATGCGCTTTTCGGGCCCGTAGCCCTGCGACGCCGCCTTCAGCACGTTGACGAGCCGCATCAGCGGGATGTCGAGGCCGTAGACCGCGTCCTTGCCGCCGTCGATCTCGTCGCGGAAGAAGTTGTAGCGCACGAGGCGCTTCTTCGTGTCGGTGTACTCCTCGGTGCCGTAGCGGATGATCATGTCGTAGATCCGCTGGTAGGCGTTGCGCGTCACCTGAGGTTTCTCGCGCACGACGGCGAGGTAATCCTCGAAGGTCCCCTCCCAGGTGAGCTCGCGATAGAGCTCGAAATCCTGCATCCGGGCGATCCTGTCGACCATCGCGCTCGCACTTGCGGCCATGGGCGTCTGCACCTCTTCTGCTCGCGGTTCGTCGCGGCGCGCGGGGAGCCCGCGCGCGCGGGGGTACTATAGCCCGGAACAAGCGACTGTGAACGTCGCGCTCGCGCGCGCGGGCCTCAGGGCGCGGCGAAGGCCGCCGCCCCGGCGACGACCTCGCTCCACGCCGCGCGCGAGGCGCCGCTCGCACTCTCGAGCCCGTCGGAGCAGAGGTACTCGCCGAGCGGGCTCGTGACCGGTTCGCCCTGCGTCGCGAGGTACGCCGCGCAGGCGTCGGCCGGCGGATCGGCAAGCTCGTGCAGGTTCACGTACGGCAAGCGCGCACGCCGCGGACCGAGCGCCGCGAACAGCGCGTCGAAGAACTGCGCCTGCTGCGCCTCGGAGCCGCCGAGCGCGGCGCTCGTGCCCATGCCGACGCGCTCGAGCACCACCGGTCGCCCGCCCGCGAGCGCGAGCATCACGTCGAGCGCCTGGGCCGGCGCGGTGACCGGCACGAGCAGCGGCTCGCCGAGCGCCGGCAAGAACGAGAAGCCTACGGCGCTGCCGAGCGCCTCGAGCGCGTAGCTCGGGCTCGCCGGACTCTCCCCGGCATAACCGAGGCCGACGCCGGTGAGCGGCGGCGGCGCGGCCTCGGCGGCGCGCGTGCACGCCGTGCCGAGCAGGCTCTGCAGCGCCGTGACCTCGTCCGGGTGCGCATCGAGGTAGCGATTCAGCTCGCGACCGAAGAGCAGCACCTCGGGCGCGTGGCCCGTGATGGCATCGATCGCCGCGACGAGCGCGCTCTCGACCTCGGGCGTGTCCCAGTGACTGGCCGCGAGCGACGCCGGCAACGCGTTCGCCCAGCGGTCGACCAGCATGAGGTCGACCACCACGCGCAGTCCGGCGGCGTGCGCCGCATCGATGGCGCCGCCAAGCGCCGCGACGTCGAGGTCGTGCCACCGCACCGGGAGCACCACCGCGCGCGTCCCGATGGCGCGCACCGTGAGCACCGCTTCGAGCCGCTCGGCCGCCGTCGACTCACCGCTGCCCACGTGCGCAGGTGTGGGCGTGACGCCGAGATACACGGGGGCGGGCGCGTGGCCACCGCCACCGGACGAGAAGGAGCCCGCCGCGCCGCCACCGCCCGTCGCGGCGCCCGCATGACCGCCCGCTGCGCTGCTCGTGCCTCCGCCGTCGCCGCGCTGGGCGATCTCCGGCCGCGACTCGCAAGCGCCCGCGGCCGCGAGCGCCACGAGCACCGCGCCGAGCGCCGCGCTGCCTGCGCCTCGGCTTGCCATGCAGGCATCGTAGCCGACCGGGCGGCCTTCACAACCGCCGGCGCGTACCGGAGGACCTCAGTGCGAAGCCTCGGCGTCCGCCGCGCTCGCGGCCTCGAGCTCGCCGACGAAGCCGAGCGCGCCCGGCGCCGGCACGAAGCGACTGCTCTCGGCTGGCGCGAACGCCGCCTGGCGGGGCACCGCGACCACACGGCCGACGAGGCTCTGGTAGCTCGGCGACGGAGCGAAGGAGCGGTCGTAGAAGTCGCGGTCCGTGTAGTCGCGCGCGACCTCGCGGACGGGGCCCTGCACGTGGATCGCGCAGCCCACGCTGGACACGGCCGCCACGATCACCGCCATCGCCCCAAGCTTGCTCGCCTTCATCGCCCTTCTCCCGTCGTCGCCGGTCCGTCCGGCATCGCGTCGTCTTGCGGATTGGACGACCCGACCGAGCAAAGATTCAGCGCTCGAACGTGGGAAGTGCGGCGAAAGTGCTCGCCATCGCCGGTGCGGTCCACGAGGCCATGGGGGGGAAAGACGAGCCCGCCCGCAGCGCTATTCACCGGGCCGGCGCGGAAGTTCGCGCGGCACGGGCCACCCGGGGGCGTGGCCGCCCGGTCGGACCTGGAACCGATAGCAAATACGGAGACTTACACGGAGCAACTCGGCGCCGCGCGCCACCGCAGGCCGCGCTCCGGCGAAATCGAGTAAGAACGGGCCGTGCCGCTCGCCGCTCGCCTGCTCGTCGCGCTCGCGATCGCCGCCGCCGCGGTGACGGCGCTCGTCGGGCTCAGCGTGCGGAGCGTGGCGCGCCGGGAGCTCGAGCGCGGGCTCGAGGACCGCATCGAGGTCGCGAGCCGGGGCGCGCACGACGCGCTCGAGCGCGAGCTCGCCGGGCTGCCGGCGCGGCTCGCGGTCCTCTGCGGTGCGGGCTCGCCGCTCGCCGACTTCGCCGCTCAGCTGCCGAAGGGCGGCCGGCTCGACAAGCTGCCGGCCGGGGCGCTCGAGGCGCTGCGCGCGCGCACGGGCAGCCTGCGCTGGGAGCTCGGCTTCGAGGAGCTCGTGGTGGCGCTCGGGGACGGCACGGTGCTCGCAGCGGACGATCCGGCGCGCATCGGGGCGCGCGAGCCGCGGCTGGCGGAGCGCGCGCGTGGCGTGGGCGGGAGCGTGCGCCTGCGGGAAGGCGGCACGGCCGTCGAGCACCACTGCTCGGTGCTGCGCGGCGACGTGCGGGTCGCGGCGCTCGCGGCCCAGGGCGTCGAGCCCGTCGTCGCGCGCCTCGCGGCCGAGCACGGCGTGACCCTCGCCCTCGGCAGCGGCGAGCGCGCCGGCGGCGGGCTCACCCGCAGCACGCCCATCGCCGTGGTGCCGGGCCTCGTGCTGGTCGCGAGCCTGTCGCTCGCGCCGCTCGAGCGCGCGGCGGCGCAGCTCGACCGCACCATCCTCCTGACGGGCGGGATGGCGCTCCTTCTGGCGGTCGCGCTCGCGATGCTCGTCGCGCGCAGCCTGTCGCGGCCGATCGCGCAGCTCGCGCGCCAGACCCACAAGGCCGTCCGCGACGCGCGCCCGGTCGCGGTGCCCGGAGGCGGTCGCGAGGTGCGCGAGCTCGCCGTGGCCTTCAACAAGGCGGTGGCGCAGCTAGGCTCGGTGCGGCGCAAGCTCGCGCGCACCGAGCGCATCGCCGCGCAGCGCGAGATCGCCCGGCAGATCGCCCACGAGATCAAGAACCCCCTGGCGCCGATCCGCACGGCCATCGAGACCCTGCGCCGGCTGCGGCGACGCGGCGACGCGCGCTTCGACGAGTACTTCGAGGAAGCGACGGAGCTCGTGCTCGGCGAGGTGCGGCGCATCGCCGGCATCGTCAAGCAGTTCACCGAGTTCGCGCGCCTGCCCGCGCCGGTGCTGGCGCGCATCGACCTCGGCGCAGCGGCGCGCCGCGTGGCCGCGCTCCACGACGCGACCAAGGCACCCGTCACGACCGTGCCGGGCGACCGCGCCATGGTGCGGCGGCCCAAGCCGCGCGTGGAGCTCGACACCGAGACCCTTCCCGAGGTGCTCGCCGACCGCGATCAGCTGGTGCAGGTGCTGACGAACCTCGTCCAGAACGGCCTCGAGGCGGCCGCGGCGGTGCGCCCGGATCCGCACGTGTGCATCGCGCTGCGGCGCGACGGCGAGCAGGCCGTGGCGGTGTGGGTCGTCGACAACGGACCGGGCGTGGCGAGCGACGTGTGCCCGCTCTTGTTCGCGCCGCACCCGAGCGGCAAGCCGGGGGGCACCGGGCTCGGGCTCGCGATCGTGCAGCGCATCGTGCACGAGCACGGCGGCGAGGTGGAGCTCGTGGCGCGGGAAGCGCTCCCGGCCACGGCGCCGGCGCCGGTGCGCGAGCTCGGTGGAGCGATCTTCCGGGTCGTGCTGCCGGTCGACGGTCCGCCGGGTGTGGAGTCGGCGCCCGCCGAGCCCGCGAGCCCCGCGACGGGGCCCGGGACCTCCGCGCCGCCGCCGCCCGTGGACCCTGCCGCCGCCGAGCCCGCGGGCCCCCCCACGAAGCCCGCCCCCGTGGAACGGAACCGACCCGTCGACGGTTGACAGGTGTCGGCCGCAGCGAGACGCGTACGGCTCCACCCCCCACGGCCGACCCGGCCACCACCCCCTCGAGTAGAATCGGCAGCCCATGCGCCTCGCGCCTGCCCTGGCCCTCTCTGCCTTCGCCTGCCTCGCGTGCGGCGGGACGCCCCTGCGCCCCCTGCCGCGGGTGAAGGCGCCGGTGGGCACGGCGGAGGCCCCGGTCGCAGCACCCGACGAGGGGCCGCCGCCGCTCTCGGCGACGACCGTCGCCCACCTGCCCTGGGCCGAGGGCGACGGCGTGATCGTCGCCCGGCGGGGGCGATCCGGGGTCATCGTCGAGGCCCGCTCCGGGCGGCTCTGGACCTACGCGTTCGATGCGTCGGTGGCTGCGACGGAGGTGCCTCTGCTCGGCGGCGCCGCCGCGCCCGGCGGCACGGGGGCGAGGGACGCCGGACCGTGGCCCGCGGAGGCGACGTCCCTCACGGCGCGACCGGTGAAGGACGGCTACCTCGTCGCCTGGGCGCAGGGGGACCCGTCGCGCCCCGAAATCGCGGCGCGGGCGCTCGACGCCACGGGGGCGCCGGTCGGCGAGGCGCGCGTGCTCGGCGCGCTCGGCGGTGGGCTCCGCTGGCTCGACGTCCTGCCGCACGCCGCCGGAGCTCTGCTCGTCGTCGAGGCCTCGCGCGAGGGTGCCCGCGAGTTGCTCGTGGCAGCCTGGCCCCCGGCCGGGGCCGCCGCCCCGGTCGAGGTGGCGCGCGACGTCGCGGCCTGGCACGCCGTGGCCACCGACGGCGGCGCAGCCTTCGTCTACGTGGAGCGCGGCCGAGCGACCGACAAGGCGGTGGCGCCGCGTGGCCCGGCGCGCGGCGCGGGCGCCGCGGCGGAGCGCACCGTCCGGGTCCTGCTGCGCGAGGTGGACCCGGGCGGCGTCGCCCGCCCCGCGGTCGACGTCGCCGCGGGCCCGGATCTCGTGCCGGACGTGCAGGTCGCCGCGCTCGCCACGGGCTACCTCGTCGCGTGGACCCAGGGCAGCGACGAGCCGAGCGTGCGCGTCGCGACCGTCGCGCGCGGCGGCGGTGTCGAGGTCGCGGCGCACGCTCCGCTGCCGCGCCTCGGCGAGCAGGCCCTCGTGTCGCTCGTGGCCTCGGGCGACGGCGCGCGGGGGCTCGTCGTCTGGGAGGATCTGGCCGCACCGCGCCGTCCGCGCGAGTTCCGGCTGAACGTGCTGTCGCCGCAGGGCGAGCTCGTGGCCGGCGCCGAGGCGGTGGTGGAGCTCGACGCGCTCGGCGATCCGGACGCGGCGAACGCCGTGCCGCACGTCGTGCCGAACGGGGCGGGCTTTCTAGCGCTCACGCTGGCGCCCCTCGAGCTCGCCGGCAGCGAGCCCGCCGCGAGCCGGCGCAGCGCCCCGCACTTCGTCCACTTCGCGCCTCGCCTCGCCATCGAGGCGAGCGAGCCCGTGCGGCTGCCGAACGTCGCGGGCGGCGGTCTGCCGTACCTCACGCGCGCCGAGCAATGCGACGGGGCGCTCTGCACCGCTCTGTGCACGACGCAGAGCGACCCGGCGCCACTCTGGGTCGTCGAGCTCGCGCGGCGCACGAGCCCGTGGCGGGTGCCCGCGCGCATCCTGCCCCCGACCCAGGCACCGTACGCCGAGCGGCTGTCGACGCTCGCCACGGTCGAGGGGCTGGCGACCGACGTCGGCGCCGGCGGCGCGAGCCGCGGCGGGCTCGTGGGCTGGCTCGGCCGGCCGGACGCGAACGGTTTGACGACGCTCGGCACGCGCATCGTCGCGGCGGACGGGACGGCGGGCGCCGCGAGCGTGCTCGCCCCGAAGGCCCTCGCGGCCGGCGGCCTCGGCGTCGCGCCCGTGGGCGGCGAAGGGCAGGCGCCGAAGACGGGCACCGGCAAGCGGGCCACGGCCGCCCTCGCCTGGGCGGCCGTGAACGAGAGCGCCCCCCAGGTCTTCGTCGGGCTCGTGGCCGACGACGGCAGCAAGCTGACCCAGAAGGTGCTCACGTACCGGCGGCGCCCCGCCAAGGGCGTAAAGGACGACGGCGTGTCGTGGGTCGATCTCGCCCCGGACGGCCGCGGCGGCTACGTCGCGGCCTGGGTGGACGGGCGCGACGGCGACACCGAGGTGTATGCCGCGCGCCTCGACGCGGAGCTCAACCGCCGCGGCAGCGAGCGACGGGTCACGAGCGCCCCCGGCGACGCGAGCGAAGTGCGCGTGCTCGTGCTCGGCGACCGCGTGTTCCTGGCCTGGGGCGACGCGCGCGAGGACCCGAGCGGCGGCAGCGCCGACATCTACCTGGCGCAGCTCGAAGGCGACGCCCTCACGCCGACGGGCCCCGAGCGCGCGCTCGTGCGCTCGGCGGCGCACTCGCGCACGCCGAGCTTCGCCGCGAGCTCCGTCGGACCGCTGCTCGCGTGGATCGAGGAGCCGCGCGACGGGTCCGCGCCGAGCTCCGCGCGCATCGACAGACTCGACGAGCTCGGCCGGGCGCGCGGGGACGTCGACACCGTGGCGGCCGCCGACGCCGTCACCGCGATCGCGCTCGGCTGCGTGGGCACGGTGTGTCGGGGGGTGGTGGCCCGCGGCGGCGCGACCGAGCGCGTGATCGAGGTCTTCGTGCTGCCCGCGAGCCAAGCGGGCGTCGGACCTCGCAAGCCGGTGTGGACGCTCGGCGGCCCGCTCGACGAGCTGGTGCCGCTCTCCCCGGACCTAGCCGCGGTCGCGTTCGTCGACCGGGAGCGAGTGCGTCGGCTCGGTCTGCGCTGGTGAGCTCGGCTCGGACGCGGCGACGGCGTGAGCAGCGCCGCTCGCGGCGCAGCCGTGGGCCTCGCGCTCGACGCCCTCGGGCGCTGCGACGCCGTCGGCGGGGACGTGCGCGGCCTCGGGCGCCGACCCCGGCGCAGGCGCCACCGCGAGGCGCTCGACCTCGCCGGCGATCTCCGCGTGGAAGCCCCGGAAGCGCGACTCTACCGGCCACGCGGGTGCATCGGCGAGCAGGGCGCGCGCCCCGCCGAGGTCCCCATCGTCCACTGCCAGGACGGCCGCCGCGTAGCGCATGGCCCAGTGCACGAGCGGGCTCGCGTCGCACGCGGTCAGTAGCAGCTGCCGGTCGCCCACCTGCCCGCGGTGCGCGAAGGCGCGCGCCAGGGCGGCGACGGCGCCGCGCAGCATCTGCACCCGCTCGGCGAGCTGGGGCAGCGAAGCGGGCATGGGCAGCTGGCGCAGGCGCTCGGCCTGGGCGAGCGCCGCGTCGGAGTCGCCCTCGAAGGTGAGCAGGATGGTGTCGAGAAAGAGCCGGTGCTCGAGGGCCGCTTCCCAGGCGGGGCCGCGTTCGGCCGCGCGCAGCACCTCGCGCGCCCGCGCGACCCAGCCGTACGCCGCGAAGGCCGTGGCCGCCATGAGCGGCCCCATCGTCGAGGCGTGGGGCACGCGCTCGAGCGCCTGCGTCCAGCGCGCGAGCACCGACTCGACGTCGCCGCTCTGCAGGAGCCGCTTCACGCGGCGCCGCGCGACCCAGCGCACGCCGAGCGCGACGCCGACGGCGAGCAGGCCGGCGGCCGCGATGAGCGGCTCGCTCCAGGCGAAGCGCAGCATCGCCGCCGCGGCCCCCGCGGAGAGCACGAACCACGCGACGCGCATGGCATTCCGTCTCGGAGTCGCGGGCTCGGTCACGAGGACAAGCGTATCACCCGCCGCGCGGTACGCACGAGTCGCCGGCCACGTACGGCACCGCCCGGGCAGAGCGCCGCGCGCGCTTCACTCCGGCACGACGAGCCGCTGGGCGATCTCCTTGACGGTGCGGGGCATGCGGTTGTCGACCGCCACGGCGGCGATCTCCTTGCGCAGAAAGCGCAGCTCGCTCGGCAGCAGCCACAAGAGGCCGAGCCGCGTGAAGTGCGCCGCGCCCGACCCGAGGACGGCGCGCACGAGCTCGATCGACGGCACGCTCAGGGTGAGCGGATCCGAGGGCAGCCCGTAGGCCCGCGCGCGCGCATCGAGCAGCTGCTCCACCTCGGCGCGCGGCGTCTCGAGCAGCTCGGCGAAGCGCCGCTCGGTGCCCGGCCCGAAGCACAGCGGCGCCGGGTGGCCGGGCATGATCGTCACCCAGATGCCCTTCGGATCGAGCCCGAAGCGACTTCCCGACTCGAGATCGAGCAGCGGCAGGACGGCGACCGTGTCCCAGGTCTCGCCGCGCCCTTCCGCTATCAGCGCCGCGATCTGCGCCAAGAGTTGGGGGTCCATGTCGCCGGTATTCTGGCACAGGGCGCGGGAGTCGGCCTAGCGCGCGGGTGCGGTGGCACGCCGGGCGGGCCTTCCGGGTTCACGCCCCCGGTGTTTCAGGTATCGTGTGCCCGTGGCACGCGTGGTCCAGTTGCCCGACCGGGGAAAGCTGCTGGTCGCGACGGACCTGCAGGGCAACGTGCGTGATTTCCGCCGCGTCGCGGAGCTCTACGAGGCGGCGGTGGCCGCGAGCCCGGAGGGCGCCCTGCTCGTCGTGACCGGCGATCTGGTGCACGGGCCCGAGATCCCGGCCTCGATGTGGCCCGACTACCTCGGCAGCTACTACCACGCGGACTCGGCGACCCTGCTCGGCGAGGCGCGCGAGCTCGCCGACCGGCACCCGGGTCGCGTCATCTACCTGCTCGGCAACCACGAGCACGCGCACGTCGGCGGTCCGGTCGTGAGCAAGTTCTTCCCGGACGAGGCCGGGCGCCTCGATGCCATCCTCGGCCCCGAGCGCTCGGGCGCGATCCGCGCCTGGTTCGCAGAGTGGCCGCTCGTGGCCTACGCGCGCCGCGCCGGGCTGTGCATGCTCCACGGCGCGCCGAGCGCGGGCATCACGCGGGCCTCCGACCTCGATCTCGCGCGGCTCGACACGCACGACGACTTCGAGCAGCCGGTGGACGAAATCCTCGCCGGGATCCTGTGGGCGCGCACCACTTCCACGGCACGCGCGCGCGCCTTCCTGCAGGCCATCGACCCGGAGCTCTCGGTGGCGGTCTACGGCCACGACGTCGTGCGCGAGGGCTACACCATCGACCGCGAGCCGCTGCTCTGCATCTCGACGAGCTTCGGCTGCTTCGACGGCGACAAGGTCTACCTCGAGTGGGATCTCGCCGAGCGCGCCGAGAGCGCCTATCAGCTGGCCGCGCGCGGGCTCCGCCCGCTCTACCCGACGGCGACGGCGGTCTACCGCGCCTGAGCGCGAGCCGGGGCCTGCGACGCTCCGCTGGGCGGGGCACGCGCAAAGGGCTTGCGAGCGAGGCGCGGGCTCGCTACACCTGCCACATCGGTTCGCAAGAATCGCCTGTGGGTCCGCCGACAGCGCATCGTGAACCCCGCCAGGCCCGGAAGGGTGCAACGGTAGCGGGAAGCGGGTGTGGCGGGCCCTTTCCTTTTTGTCCGCTCTGACCGCCGGGGCCGCGGACCGCTCGGCCGCCGTTTTTCTGGGCGAGGCCGCGCGGGCTCGCTACCTTCCGCGCGTGCACGGCGCCCGGGCGACATGGCTGGCAAGGAGGAGCGGGGCGCTCGCGCTCGGCGCCCTGCTCGGCGCGGTGGCGTGTGGCCAAGCGCCGGCGTCGACCGATCCGGCAATGCCGGCGCCGACCGAGAGCGCAGCCGGCGCGCTCGGCGGTGCCGCGGGCTCGGGCGCGGTCCCCGCGGTCGCAGCCCCTGCCGGCGCGGCCCCGTTCGAGGAGCCGTACTTCCCGTTCTTCGACGACGAGCCCGCGGATGTGTCGGTGTCGGTGGGCTCGAGCGCGCGCGGCCTGCTCGTCAACGCGCGCGCGGTCGCGGAGGACGCGACGCTCGGCATCCTGCCGCGGCAGAAGGCGCGCGACCTCGGGTGGGGCACGGCCGAGATGGTCGAGCTCCTGACCGACGCGGCGGGGAGCTTTCACGCGGCGACCGGCGCGCGCCTGTGGATCGGCGACGTGGCGCGCCGCGGCGGGGGCGACATCGCCTGGTCGGTCAGCCACAACACGGGCCGCGATGCCGACGTGGCGTTCGCCTACACCGACGCGCGCGGCAAGCCCGTCGACCCACCCGACCTCGTGCCCCTCAACGACCAGGGCGTGAGCCCGGCGCAGGGCCTCAAGCTCGACGCGGCGCGCACCTGGATCCTCGTCAAGGCGCTCGCCGGCCACCCCCGCGTGGCGGTGCAATACCTGTTCGTCGCCCCGTCGCTGAAGCGCAAGATCCTGCTCCAGGCCAAGCAGGCGGGCGACCCGCCGGCGCTCGTCGAGCGCGCCGCGGCCATGCTGTGGCCCCAGGCGGGACACGCCGACCACCTGCACGTGCGCATCTACTGCAGCGCCCGGGACGTCGAGGGCGGATGCCGCAACGAGGGCGTGGTGCAGCCCTGGGCGGATCTCCACGAAGACGCCGCACGGCGACGCGAGGCGCAGGCGGTCGCACAGCTCGAGGCCTCCGACGCGACGGCGCGGCGTCGCGGGATCGAGCGGCTCGAGCTGCTCGGGTCCCGTCCCCAGGCCGGCCGCGTGGCCGCACGGCTCGACGACGAAGACCTCGCGGTGCGTGCGGCAGCGGCGCGGGCGCTCGGCACGCTCGGGGGCGCGGACGAGGCTCCGCGCCTGGTCGCACGCTTCGCCGAGGAGCCGAGCGACGAGGTGGCGCTCGCGCTGCTCGGCGCCATCGCCGCGATCGGCGGCGACACGGCCGGGAGCTTCTTCCGCGACGCCATCGCGGCCCAGAGTCCGCTCAGCCTGCGAGCCGCGGCCCCGGGCCTCGCCTGGCTGGCGAGCACGCCCGGCGGGCTCGCCTGGGGCCTCGGGGCCTTGCTGCCGTACGCCGTGCCCGAGCTGCCGGCCCCGCTCACGTGGCTCGAGCCCGCGGCACGCGCGCGCGACGAGCGCGTCTGGCCGACCTTGCTCGAGGCCGCAGGTCGCTCGGAGCGGCTCGAGCCGGTGCCGGTGCTGGTACCGCTCGTCGCGGCCGAGGACGGAGGGACGCGGACGAGCGCGGGGCAGGCGCTCGCCCGGCTCGCGAACCGCTCCTTCGGCGGCGGTGGTGACGACGGCGACCCGCGCGTGCGCGCCCGGACGCTCGCCGAGTGGCAGACCTGGGTGAAGCGCCAGCGCGGCCAGCCCCGCGGGGCGTGGCTCTGCGCCGGCTTCCAGGCGGCCGGCTACCGCATCGGCGAGCTGCACCAGAAGAACCTCTGGGAGCTCGTGCGCGCGGCGAGCGGCCCCGATTTCCTGTCCTTCAACGCCCAGCGCGTGCTCGCGGTGCTCACGCAGCGGCCCGACGCCGCGGTGCTCGCCCCGGCGGCCGCGTGCCGCGACTGGCTGCGGTGGCTGTCTGCGCGGCGCGACGACTTCCGGCTGGGGCGCCCGCCCGAGCACGTGCTTGCGAGCTGTCGCTGACCAGGCGTGCCCGCGCGCCGCCTGCGCCCCCTGGCGCGGCCGCACGTTTCGAGCTAACCCCCGCCCTCGTGACACCGCGCTCCTCCGCAGCCGACGGCTGCCCGACCCTGTCCGCCACGCGCCGCGCGTGGGCCTGGCTCGCCTGGCTGCTCGCCGCGTGCAGCACCTCGAGCGGCGCCGAGCCGGTGCGCACCTCGAGCGGCGCCGCGACCGGTGCCGAGGCGAGCAGCCCGAAGGACGTCGCCGGCGCGCCGACCGCGGCGCCGAGCGCGAGCAGCCCGGCGAGCGCGGTGCCGCCGGCACGTCAGCCCCTCAACGTGCTGCTGGTCACCGTGGACAGCATGCGCGCGGACATGCCCTGGGCCGGCTACGCGCGCGACATCGCGCCGAACCTGACGAAGCTCGCGCGCGAGAGCATCGTCTACGACCGCGCCTACACGGTCTCGAGCTACACGGCGAAGAGCGTCGCCGCCTTCCTCACGGGCCGGTACCCGTCCACGCTCTACCGCGACGGCGCCTTCTTCACGGCCTACGCCCCCGGCAACGTCTTCTTCACCGAGCTCCTGCAGTCGGCGGGGGTGCGCACGCTCGGAGCGCACGCCCACGCCTACTTCGATCGGGGCAAGAACCTGAACCAGGGCTTCGACGTGTGGCGCATGGTGCCGGGCATCAAGTTCAACGCCACGACGGACGAGTCGGTGACGGGCGACAAGCTCACCGATCTGGCGGTCGAGATGCTGGGCGACGCGAAGAACACCGGCGGGCCGTTCTTCCTGTGGCTCCACTACATGGATCCGCACGACGTCTACAAGAAGCACAAGGAGTCGCCGGACTTCGGCAGCAAGGGGCGCGACCTCTACGACAACGAGATGTTCTACACGGACCTCCAGATCGAGCGCCTGCTCGCCTTCTGCCGCCAGCAAGCGTGGTGGCCGCGGACGGCCGTCGTCGTGAGCGCCGATCACGGCGAGGGGTTCGGCGAGCACAAGAACTACTACCGACACGGCTTCGCGCTCTGGGAGGTGGTCACGCACGTGCCCTGGTTCTTCCACCTGCCCGATCAGGCGCCGCGCCGGGTGACGGAGCGCCGCTCGCACATCGACCTCGCCCCGACGGTGCTCGAGCTCATGGGACAGAGCCCGGACGTGCCCGGCATCCAGGGCCGGAGCCTCGCGCCGGAGCTCATCGGCGGCGCGCCGCCCGACGACCGCGAGCCCATCCTGCTCGACCTGCCGGCCGACAGCCACAACCCGCCGGCGCGCGCCATCCTGAAGGGCCGTTACAAGCTCGTCGTCGACATCGACGACCGGCGCTTCGCGCTCTACGACCTCGACGAGGACCCTGGCGAGACGAAGGACATCGCCAAGGCCGAGCCCGCCGCCCTCGCCGAGATGAAGGCCGCTTTCGAGAGCGCGTGGGCGAAGGTGCCGCGCATCCACCCCTACGGCGGCAACAAGCTGAAGGGCGGCGGCGCGGCCGACGGCCCGCAGGGTCCGGACGAGCCGGGCAAGGGCGCTTCCGACGCGAAGAAGAAGGCGCCGAAGAAGCCGGCGAAGGACGGGTAGCGCTGCGGCTCGAGCCCGGCGCCCGAAGCCCGATCTAGGGCTGCGCGGCGGGAGGCTCGGCCGCGGGCGCGATGTCCACGAGCGCGATGCCGAGGTCGCGCGCGAAGTCGAAGATGCGCTCGTCGCGGTAGAACTCGCCGTACACGATGCGGCGGATGCCGGCGTTCGCCACCATCTTGAAGCAGTTCCAGCACGGCGACGCGGTCACGTAGATGTCCGCGCCGTCGATGCGCGCGCCGTGGCGGGCCGCCTGGATGACGGCGTTCGCCTCCGCGTGGATGGTCCGCACGCAGTGCCCGTCCTCCATCATGTGGCCGACCTCGTCGCAGTGGGCGTGGCCGCGCAAGGAGCCGTTGTAGCCGGTCGCGAGGATGCACTTGTCGCGCACGATGACGGCTCCGACGTGCTTGCGGTGGCAGGTCGATCGCGAGGCCACCTCGCGCGCGATGCGCATGAAGTACTCGTCCCAGCTCGCTCGCTTGTCGCTCATGGCAGGCTCCCGGTGAGGGACGCCGTGTCGACGAGCGCCCGCGCGCCGTCAAGGTGGGTCGAGGTCCTACACGCCGCGACCTACCGTCGCGGCGCGCAAGCGCAGGCGCCGGAAGTGGGGAAGTGGTAGGGCTGGATGGGCGTATGGGTCGCATGAGCCGGACGCGAGCGCGCGACGCCCACATCGTCCGACATGTCCGCTGCGCGCCCACAGCACGTTTTTTTCGCTTCGCTTCAATCGAAGCCCCGCGTCGCACGTCGAACTCATCCAGCGCACACGAAACGAAGAAACTTCCCGCAAGTGCCGTTGTCACACACGCGAGCCTGGACGCGATGGCAGAACGAGCCGCAAGCCTCCCGGAGGAGCCCATGACCACCAAGACCCTTTCCGTCGTCCGCAACGTCTTCCTCGCCCTCGGCGTCACGGCCGCGCTCGGTGTCGCGGCGGTCTCCTCGGACGCGCAGGCTTGCGGTGGCGCTTGGGTGCCCGAGGTCGAGATCGACTACCGCATCGCCGGCATGGCGATGGCCGAGAAGTCGCTCGAGCAGGGCGAGTACGTGGCGGTCGCCGGCAGCGTGCTGCGCATGATCCCCCACATCGTGACCTCGAAGCCCGGGCGCGACCCGATCATGGGTCGGGCGCTGCGCGCGCTCGCGGTCTCGACCGTCCGCATGGACGGCGCGCTCTCGAAGATCGACAAGGAGCTGCCCTACGAGATGATCGGCTCGTGGGTCGGCACGAAGGCCGAGGACCGCAGCGCGAACCTCGAGTGGTCGGTGCAGGCCCTGCGCGCGCTGAACGAGCAGAAGAAGAACGACCCGGCGCTCCAGACCGAGCTCGGCGAGGCGATGAGCAAGGTGCCCGCGCACCAGGAAGAGGCGCTCAAGCTCCTCGGCGGGCTCGCCGACAAGGACCTCGTGGCGAGTCCCGAGGGCTACGCGGCGCTCGCGCGCCTGCGCAACGGCAGCGGCGACAAGAGCGGCAGCGAGCAGGCGCTCAAGCGCTGCACCGCGATGGCGAAGAGCGACAGCCTGTGCCAGGTCACGGGCAAGTTCGCCGGCGACACCTGAGCCTTCGCGCCACGAACCGGCGCGCGGTGCCTGGACGAGCGGGAGGCTGGAGGTGCGACGCCTTCGGCCTCCCTCGTTTTTGTGCGCCGCGCGTGCGAGCCACTCGGTAGAGTCGAGGTGACGGCATGGATCGAAGCAAGGGCTCGGCGCCGGCGCACGGGACCGCGCACGGATGGCAGATGTGGGCTGGCTGGGCGGCGCCGGTCGCGGCGCTCGCGCTCGGGCTCGGGCTCGCGCTCTTCACGGGCTGCGGCAGCGAGCGCGAGGAGCCGCGGCCGGGACCCGAGACGGCCCTCGCGACGGCCGCACCGGCGGCCGAGGACAGCGCGACTGCGGCGCACGGCGCGTCGAGCCCGACGGCGGCCGCCGCGGCGGCGCCCGTGCTGCGACCGGGTGATCCGGCGCGCGGGCGCGAGCTCGCGACGCAGTTCGAGTGCGGGCGCTGCCACGACGGGCTCGACGTGCCGCCCGTCGCGATGGAGAAGCACTGCTTCCACTGCCACCAGGACGTTCTCGCCGACAAGTTCAAGGGCGCGAGCAGCACCGCCATCGCGAAGTGGAAGCCGCACATCGCCTACGCGCGCGACGTGCCGTCGCTGCTCGGCGCCGGCCGCCGCTACGACCCGGCGTGGATCGAGCGCTTCCTGCTGGCGCCCTACGACCTGCGCCCGCTCCTGCGCCCGACGATGCCGCGGCTCGCGCTCGACGCCGAGCAGGCGCGCGACCTCGCAGCCTACGTGACGCGCGAGCGGCTCGCGACCGTGCCCGAGGAGCCATCGCTGGCAGGCGCCGACCTCGCGCGTGGCCGCAAGCTCATCGAGGAGAAGGGCTGCGGCGCCTGCCACAGCTTCACGGGCGTGGCCGCGCTGCCGGAGGCGCCGCCACCGCTCGCCGACGAGCACTACGCCTTCGAGGAGCGCGCCCCCGTCGCGCTCGCCCCCGACCTGCGCAACGCGCGCGACCAGCTGTCCGTGCGCACGGTGTACGAGTGGATCGCCAACCCGAAGGGCATCAAGGACGACACGCCGATGCCCAAGACGGAGCTCGGGCCGGACGAGATCCGCGATCTTACGGCCTACGTGCTCCGGGCGCCCCTCGAGGCCGCGCCGCCGAAGCCCATCCCCGCGCGGCTGCCGGTGCTCGAGCGGCGCGTCGGCTACCAGGAGGTCTCCGAGCGCGTCCTCGGCATGACGTGCCGGCACTGTCACTCGGACCCGGACATCGCGCGCGGCGACGGCGGCGCCGGCAACACGGGTGGCTTCGGCTTCAAACCGCGCGGCCTGAACCTGAAGGACTACGAGAGCACCCTCGCCGGGGCGCTCGATGACCAGGGCGAGCGCCGCAGCATCTTCGCGCCCCTGTCCGACGGGACGCCGAGATTGCTCGGCGCGCTCTTGGCGCGGCAGGCCGAAGAGGCGGGCCAGGTGAACCCCGAGATCCGCGGGATGCCGCTCGGCCTGCCGGCCCTGCCGCCGGAGGACATCCAGATCGTCGAGAGCTGGATCGCGCAGGGCCGCCCGCGCTGAGCCCGCGGCACGCGGCGCGCGACGACGGTTGCCGCGCGCGGCGGCCGCACAGTAGCCTGACCCGAGAGCCGCCCCGGCGGGCCCGCTCGAGCCGAGCGACCCGCGCGGCGTCGCTCCGACGCTGATCATGCGGCACCGTGCCCCACTTCGACCGCGAGCCCCGAGCGCACTCCGAGCACGGCTGCGCGTGTGCGGAGCTTGCGCGGCCGCGCTCGCGACGCTCGCCGCGCCCGGTGCTCTCTGCGCGGACGAGGAGCCGGTGGCGCTGCGCTACGAAGGGCCGGAGCGGTGCCCACGGCGCGAGGCCTTCGTGGCCCAGGTGGAGGCGCGCACGAACCGCGCGCGCTGGGTCGAGGCCGCGCCCGGCGTGCGGCGCTTCGGGGTGGAGCTCAGCGCGGACGATGGCGTCGCACGCGGCGTGCTCACGCTGCGCGACGCCGCCGGAACGGAGGCGCGGCGCGAGATCGACGGGCAGAGCTGCGAGGAGGTCGTGGCGGCGCTCGCGCTCATCACGGCACTCGCCATCGATCCGAGCGCGCGGACCGCGCCGATCCCGGCAGCACCCGGGCCGGTGCCGGGGCCCGTGCCGGGTCCCACACCCGAGCCGGCGCCGACGCCCGTGCCGGGTGGACCCGGCCCGGGGCCCGCGCCTGTGCCCGCGCCACCTGCCCCCTTGCCGGCTCCGGTGCCCGCGCCCGAGCCGCCACCGCCGCGGCCGCTCCCACCCCCCATCGGCCTCTGGTCCGACGAGCTCTGGGCGGAGAGCGAGCCCGCCGGCTGGCGCTTCGCGCTCGGCCTGCACGTGTGGGCCTCGAGCGTGCTCGGCAGCACCCTCGGCCCGGTCGTGCCGATCTTCTTCGACGCGGCCTCCGGCGCCACGGGCCTCCTCGCCCCCGCCTTCCGCGTCGCCTTCTCGGTGATGCCGCCGCGCACGCTCGCGGCGGGTGGCGGCACGGCCTCGTTCACGCGCTTCGCCGGCCACCTGAGCGGCTGCCCCGTCCGGCTCGGCCTCTACGAGAGCCTCGCCCTCCGGCCGTGCCTCGAGCTCGAGCTCGGCGCCTTGCGGGCGACGGGCAGCGGCGTGCCGGACGCGAGCGTGGCGACCACCCCGTGGGTGGCCGGCGACGTCGCGCTGCGGCTCGAGGTCGCGCCCGTCGACTGGCTGCTGCTCGAGCTCGACGGCAAGGCGTCGGTGCCGTTCGTGCGGCCCCGCTACGCCTTCGTGCCGGACGTCCCGATCGTCGCGGTCGACCCGGTGATCGGCACCTTCGGGGGCGGGGCCGCCATCCGCTTCTGACCGAGGCACGGGCTCGCACCCCGACCCACACGCACCGCCGGCCCGCTTTTTCGGGATCGCGGGACCGCTTTGGGGCCATATTGCTGATGATGTCTCTCGCCCCGACCGCCCTCGCCGAGCCGCCGCCGTCGACGCGCGCGCGCTCGGCCGGCCGCGCTGCGGCGACCCATCGCAGCGACGCGCGCCTGCGGCAGATCTTCGACGGGCAGTTCGGCTTCGTGTGGCGCTATCTGCGCCGCCTGGGCCTGCCGGAGGCCGACGCCGACGACGCCACGCAGCAGGCCTTCCTCGTGCTGTCGCGACGCCTCGACGACGTCGAGACGGGCAAGGAGCGCGCGTTCCTTTGCGGGACGGCGCTGCGGCTCGCCTCCGAGCACCGGCGCAAGCAGCTGCGTCGGCGCGAGGTCGGCGAGGAGCAGGCCGGGGACGTGCTCGCCGACTCCTCGGCCCGACCCGAGGTCGACCACGAGCGCAAGCGCGCGCGCGCGCTGCTCGATCGGGTGCTCGACGCCATGGACATCGAGCTGCGCAGCGTGTTCGTCCTGTTCGAGCTCGAGGAGCTCGGCAGCGCCGACATCGCGGCCGCTCTCGGCCTGCCGGTCGGGACGGTCGCCTCGCGCCTGCGCCGCGCGCGCGAGAGCTTTCAGGCCATCGTGAGGCGGCTGCGCGCCGCCGAGGAGCACGCCGAGCGGTGCCACGGGGACGGCTCGGACGGAGGCACGCCATGAACGATCCACAGAGGCTCGAGCTCGGCGGCGACGACTTCGAGGCGGCGCTCCTGCGCTCCGCGAAGGCGGACGCGCCGTCGCGACACGCGCGCGGTCGTGCGCTCGTCGCCCTCGGGATCGCGGGCGGCCTCGCCGGCTCCGCGGTCGCGACGGGCAGCGCCGTGGCCACGCCGGCGGTGGCCAAGGCGATCGCCGCCACCTCGATCGGCGCGAGCGCGGCGGCCGGCGCGGGCGCCGCCGCCGGAGCCGCAGGGGCCGCGGGTGCGACCGCGTCGGTGGCGCTGAGCGCGACCGCGCTCGTCGTCGCCAAGTGGGTCGGGATCGCGACCGTGGCGGGGATCGGCGTGTGGGGCGTGGCCAAGCAGGTGCAGAGCGACCCGGCCGCGGACGCGGTGCGGACGGCGGCGGTCACCGCGACCGTCGCGGCCGTCCCGGCGGGCGAGCCGGGCGCCCTCGCGACGCAGCCGCCCCGCGTTGGGCGGCCTGCCGACGAGGGCGCGGCAGCGGCCGCGACGACCGACACCGCCAGCGAGGACGACGGCACGCAGGCCGCGCCCGCACTCGAGCCGACCGTGGCGAAGGCCGCGCCGCCGAAGACGGACGCCGCCCTCGCTCCGGCGCCCCTGCGTCCGACGGGCACGGCGGTCGCACCGAGCGCGCCGCCCCCGAAGGGCCTCACGGACGAGATCGCGGCCCTCGACCGGGCGCGCGCGGCCATGGAGGGCGGCGACGCGGAGGCCGCGCTCCGCGCCATCGAGGCGTACCAGCGCGAGTTCGCGCGCGGCACGCTCGGCCCCGAGGCCGAGGTGCTGCGCATCGAGGCCCTGGCCCGTGGGGGCGACATGGCGACGGCGCGTGCGCTCGCGCGGGCGTTCCTCGCGCGCCACCCCTCGAGCCCGGCGGCCCAGCGCCTGCAGTCGCTCATCGCGGGCGGCTCGACCCCCTGAGCGGCGACGGGAGGCAAGCGGTGCAGGTTCCCCGTCGTCTGCTGCGCGCCGCGCTCCTCGGCGTGCTCGGCGTCGGTGGCTGCGAGCTCACGGTCACGCTCGGCGGCAGCACCGCGAGCCCCGCGCCCGACCCCTGCGCCAACCGCCCGTGCGGCGCGCCGTGCATGCCGCCCGGCGACGCGGGCGTCCTCGGGCCTTCGCAGTGCACCGAGCAGGGCGCCTGCGTGCCCGGTCCGGTGCCCTGCGCGAGCTGCGAGGCCATGCCGTGCGGGGTGCCGTGCGGCACCGGCGACGTCGTGCCCAACGGTGCGGGCAGCGGCGGCACGGCGACGCCGCCACCGCCGTGGCCGCCCGTGTGCGACGGCAACGGGCTCTGCATCGGCTCCGAGGTCTTCGCGTGCCCGCCCGGGCCGTGCTCGGGCCAGCCGTGCGGTGCGCCGTGCGCCCCCTGCACCTTCGGCCCCGACCCGAGCTGCGAGATCCTGCTCTTCTGCGACGACTTCGGGCAGTGCTCGGACCTCGTCCCGCAGTGCGCCGGCGGCGTGCCCTGCGGCATGGCGAACGGCCAGCCCGTGTTCTGCGAGCCCGGCAGCTACTGCTGCAACGAGAGCTGCGGCATCTGCGCGCCGCTCGGTGCCGCCTGCGTCGAGGTCGCGTGCGACCCGGGGCTCGAGCCGTGCGGCCCGACGCTGTGCCTGCCGGGCACCTACTGCTGCGATCCGATGTGCGGCGTGTGCGCGGACGTCGGGACCGGCTGCGCCTCGCCGGGCTGCCCGCAACCGGGCGAGGTGTGCGGGCAGAACTACTGCGGCCCCGGCACCACCTGCTGCAACCCGACCTGCGGCATCTGCGCGCCCGACGGCGTGCCGTGCGTGCCCGACGTGTGCACGAGCGCCCCGAGCTGCGGCAACACCGACTGCGCCCCCGACGAGGTCTGCTGCAACCCGAGCTGCAGCATCTGCGTGCCGCCGGGCGAGGACTGCAGCCAGGCCGTGTGCCCGTGAGCGGGCTCAGTCGTCGTCGGGAGTGAGCAGCTCGCCGCGGATGGTGCGCGGCGCGTCGTCGAGCTCGACGATGCGCACGGCGCGCAGCCCGTCCGCCGAGGGCGTCGGCTCGGCGATGCTCTCCGGCGCCTCCTCGCCGTCGGGTGCGAGGCCGGGCGACGAGCGCTCCGAGAGCGCGCCCAGGCTCTCCGCGGAGTCGCGCGCGCCGCCGCCGCCGAGGGCGCGCTTGTTCTCGAGGAAGCGCAGCACCGACTCGTCCGAGGCGCGCACGAGCGCGACGCGCAGATCGGGCGGCATGGGGGACTCGATGAGCAGCCGGGCGCGCGACACCGGGTGCTCGAGCTCGACCCGCACCAGGTGCAGAAAGCTCCGGTCGAGCCCGTGCTTCTCCTCGAAGTAGCGGTTCGTCGGCGCATGACCGTAGCGGGCGTCGCCGAGCACCGGGTGCCCGATCGCCGCGAGGTGGCGCCGGATCTGGTGCACGTGGCGGCGCTCGGGCACGACGCGCAGGACGGAGTGGCCGCCGCCGATCGCCAGGCGCCGGTAGCGGGTGCGCGCCATGCGCGGCCCTTCGGGACCGCGCAGCTCGCGGCTGATGGCGCCCTTGCTCGGGGTCACGCCGCGCGCCGCGGCCAGGTACACGAGGCGCACGCCGTCGCCGAGCGCCGCGCTCCAGCGCGCGGCCGCCGCCTCGTTCTTGGCCACGATGCACACGCCGCTCGTGCCGGCCTCGATCTTGAGGACGGGCAGCCACGCGCCCCCGGCAACGTGGGGTCGGGCGCGCGCCACGAGGCTCGTCGGGTACTCGGGCTGGTCGGTCAGCGGCTCGTGGGGCGGCTTGTCGAAGGCCACGATGTCGTCGTCCTCGTAGAGCACCATCGGCGCCGGAAGCGGCGCGGCCTCGAGCACGGCGATGGCCTCCACCTCCTCGGTGAGCGGCAGCATGTCGAGCGGCACGGCGTGGCGCAGCCGCAGGCCGAGCCGGCCGAGGTGATCGACGTCGCGGCTCAGGTTGTCGAGGTCGCAGGCGACGTACACGACGCGCCGCGGGTGCAGCGCCGCGAGGGCCTCGCGCGCCGCCGGCGAGAGGCCGCGGCGCGGCGGGTTCGCGACCACGACGTCGAAGCGCGCGACCGCGCTGCCGAGCGCCTTCGTCACCGAGGCGACGTCGCCGGCGACGGCCTCGACCGGGACGCGCTGCGCCTGCGCGGCGCGCGCCGCGAAGTCGACCGCCGGCGCGAAGGACTCCACGAGCGTGACGGCGTGCCCACGGTGCGCCAGGCAGAGCGCGATGGCCCCGGTCCCACCGTAGAGGTCGAGCACGCGCCCCGGCGCCCCGGCGGTGGCCTCGTCGACCACGGCCGCGACGACCTCGTAGAGGCGATGGGCCTGCGCGCGGTGCACGTGCAGGAAGGAGCCGTGCGACACGAGCTGGTGGCCGAGCGGCAGCGCGTCCTTCACCTCGGTCACGCCCGCGATGCTGATGTGCTCGACGGCCGGGGTCTGGCGGCTCTGCGGCCGCAGCGTGACGGCGACGCCCGCGACGACGGGCAGGCGCGCCTGCAGGGCGCGCCCGGCGGGGCGGAGCTCGTCGATGGGTCGCGCGCGCTCCGCGGCGAGCACCAGGGTGAGCAGCACGACCGGCGCCTCTTGCCCCGGCGGTCGCAGCTCGCGCAGATCGAGGCCACAGAGCACGCCCGTGCCGTCGTCGCCCGCGGGCGTGAGCAGGGGGGCCAGGTCGGCGGGAGGGTCCTCGGCCCAGCCACGCAGCGTCCCGACGAGCTCGTGCAAGAGCGGGCTCAGCACCTGGCAGCCCGGAATGTCGACCACGCCCTGGTTGTCGTGCCGCCGGTAGAGCCCCACCGCGACGCGGCCCGGCGTCGGGGCGTCCGCGCGCGCCGGCCCGCCGCCGACGCCGCGCTCGCTCGAGCGCGGGGTGCCGGTCGTGCGCGCGACGACCAGCTTGGCGCGCCGCCGGTAGCCCAGGATGGGGTCGGCGGTGATGACGCCGCCGAGCGGCTCGACGGGCACGAGGGCGTAGCGCCCGAGGGCGCGCTCGAGCCGGCCGAGCTTCTCGCGACACTGGTCCTCGTAGCGGCGCGGCATCAGCGGACAGGCACCGCACTCCTCGACGTGGATGCAGTGCACCTCCGCCCGCGGGTCCCAGTTGAGCTCGGTCACGGTTCGACCCTCCCCGGCCTCGGTGCTGGCGATCGACGTCTTGCGTTGCACGCTGCCACCGTCACATGTCGATGGAGGTCGAGCGTAGCCGACTTCGCAGCGCGCGCCGAGCACCCGCCGTGATTGCATCTATCCACAAGAATGCATATAGTGACGCCGTGTCGCCCCTCGCCGCAGCCACCGTGGGCCTCGCGGGCAGCCCCCGCTGGGAGCTCTACCGCCTGCTCGCCGACGCGACGCGCGTGCGCTTGCTGGCGCTCGCGTCGCTGGAGGAGCTCGGGGTGAGCGAGCTCGCGGAGCTCCTGCGTGAGGGCCAGCCGAAGGTGTCGCGCCACGCCGCCCTGCTGCGCGACGCGGAGCTCCTGCGCGCGCGGCGCCACGGCACCTGGCTGCTCTTGCGGACGGTCGAGGACTGGCAGAGCGACCCGGTCGTGGCGGACGCCGTCCACGCGGGCCTGGCCGCCTGTCGCGCCGACGGAACGCTCGAGCGCGTGGCCGAGGTGGTGGCGGCGCGCGACGCCGCGACGCGCGCGTTCTTCGCGCGCGGCGGGCGCCCGGTGCGCTCGGGCGCACCCGAGGAGCTCACGAGCGACCTCGCGGCGCTCGGCGAGCTCGTGTGGCCCCGCGGCCTCGCGATCGACGTCGGCTGCGGCGACGGCGCGCTGCTCGAGGTGGTGGCGCCCGTATTCGGGCGCGTCATCGCGCTCGACCGCTCCGAGGCCCAGCTCGAGGCGGCGCGGGCGCGCGCCGAGCGACGCGGCCTGCGCAACGTGCGCTTCGTGCGCGGCGAGGTGGACGGCCCCGAGATCCGGCGCGCGCTCGGGGGCGAGCAGGCGGGGCGCAACGGCGCCCGCCACGCCGCAGGGCGGAGC
>JACRDA010000239.1 GCA_016212965.1 Myxococcales bacterium | reverse complement strand
TAAGAGAGCAACGTCGGTGCCAACGAGCGCCGTTCGCGACGCCCCGCCCCCACCGCCGCTCCGGGCTTCGTTCCGCCGCGTTTCGTCGGCGCCCTCGCGCCAAGTCCACCGCGCCACGAGGCCGGCGAAACGCTCAGAACAGTGTCCTTTCTTTTTTGTTCATAACCCGCGCCCGGAGCGCCCATTCCCCCTCCGAGACCGCGCGGCACGACGCCGCGGTCGGTCGCGACGGGGCGCCACCACGCGGAAGGTCCGCGGCGCTCCCGAGCACGCTTGCCGCGTGCGCCCCACCGTGGCTCGGCCGGAGGCCGGCCCGTGCGGCGCACGCCCACCCCCAAGAGAAGTCCCGAGCCGGGATCCGCTCGCCCATCGAGGAATGCCATGAAGACCACCCACCGCCCCCTGTCGCTCCGCCACGTCCTCTCTTCCGCCGCCGCGCTCGCGCTCGTCGCGCTCGCACCGAGCGCGCGCGCCGACGGAGCCGGCGCGGGGGGCGACGGCAGTGGCACGGGCACGTCGGACGCCTGCGGCGGCGTGTCGCTCGAGATGCTCGGGACCTGCCACGTGGAGCTCTCGGCCTCGTGCGACGCCGCGTGCGACGCCGAGGCGCAGGCGAGCTGTGCGGGCGCGTGCGACGCCACGGCGAGCGCGACCTGCACGGGCGGCTGCGAGGCCGACTGCCACGCGACCTGCCAGGCCGAGGGCAGCATCGACTGCGAGGGCAGCTGCAGCGCCGACTGCAGCGCCCAGGCCGAGGCGCACTGTGGAGCCGACGCCGGCTGCCAGGCCGACTTCGCGGCGAGCTGCAGCGCGGCTTGCCACGCCGAGTGCCAGGCCGTCCTGCAGGGTGACTGCGCGGCGCAGTGCGGCGCGAGCTGCGAGGCGCAGTGCAGCGTGGACGCGAGCTTCGACTGCCAGGCGAGCTGCGAGGCCGAGATCGCGGGCAACTGCTCGCTCGCCTGCGAGGGCGAGGGTGCCCTGTTCTGCGACGGCGAGGTGTACGCGATCAACGATCTGGCGGCCTGCCTCTCGGACATGGCAGGCGACTTCGGCAACCTCGGGAGCCTCGCCGGGCTGGCGGGCTTCAAGCTCAACTGCACGACGAGCACGCCGGGCGCCGGAGGCCTCGGCAGCGGCGCGGGCATCCTGCTCCTCGGGCTCGGCCTCGCCGTCGCGAGCCGGCGCCGCGCGCGGCGCACCTGACCCGTCCCGCCCCCGCGCCGCGGCGTTGTCGCGGCGCGGGACACGCACTTTTTGCGCCGTCCTCGGGCCGCGAGACGCTATAGATCGCGCGCTCGACTGGCAGGCTCCGCGAACCCGCGAGGCGCGCGCCCGCGAGCGGAGGCAAGCCACGAACATGCGCGGTTGGACGATTCGCGACAGTGCCGATCTCTACCAGGTCTCGAACTGGGGCGCCGGCCTCTTCACGGTCAACGAGAAGGGCCACGTCGAGGTGCGGCCGCGCGGGCCCGACGGGCCGGGCATCGACATGCTCGATCTCGTGAGCGATCTGCAGCGCCGCGGCCTGCACACGCCGGTGCTCATCCGCTTCAGCGACATCCTCGCCTCGCGCGTGCAGGGCCTGGCGGGCTGCTTCAACCAGGCGATGGCGGAGTACGGCTACAAGGGCAAATTCCGCGGCGTCTACCCGATCAAGGTCAATCAGCAGCGCCACGTGGTGGAGGAGATCGTCGAGTACGGCCGGCCGCTCTGCGTGGGGCTCGAGGCGGGCAGCAAGCCCGAGCTGCTCGTCGCGCTCGCGCTGCTCGACACGCCGGGCGCCTACATCGTGTGCAACGGCTACAAGGACAAGGCCTACATCGAGACGGCGCTGCTCGCGCAGCGCCTCGGCCGCACGCCCATCATCGTGGTCGACCGCTTCCGCGAGCTCGAGCTCATCATCCAGATCTCGAAGGAGCTCGGCATCAAGCCGCACATCGGCGTGCGCGCGCGCCTCACGGCCAAGGGCGCCGGCAAATGGATCGAGTCGACGGGCGACCGCTCGAAGTTCGGCCTCTCGGCGGCCGAGCTCATGAACGCGGTCGAGCTCCTGAAGGGGGTCGAGATGCTCGACTGCCTCGAGCTCTTGCACTTCCACATCGGCTCGCAGATCACGAGCGTCGGCGCGCACAAGGACGCCGTGCGCGAGGCGAGCCGCATCTACGTGGGACTGTGCCGCATGGGCGCCGGCATGCACCTGCTCGACGTCGGCGGCGGGCTCGGGGTCGACTACGACGGCAGCAAGACGAACTTCCACTCGTCCATGAACTACTCCGTGCAGGAGTACGCCAACGACGTCGTGTCGTTCGTCCAGCAGGCCTGCGACGAGGCCGATCTGCCCCACCCCGACATCATCACCGAGTCGGGGCGCGCGATGGTCGCGCACCACTCGGTGCTCGTGTTCGACATCCTCGGCGTGAACGAGGTCCTGACGGGCTGGCACCCCGAGCCGCCGGCCGAGGACGACCACCGCGTGATCCACGATCTGTCCGACTGCTGGACCGGCATCTCGCGCAAGAACGTGCAGGAGGCCTACCACGACGCCCTGCAGCTGAAGGAGGAGGCCACGACGCTCTTCGCGCACGGCTACCTCGACCTCAAGGACCGGGCGCGCGTCGAGCGGCTGTTCCTCGCGTGCTGCGAGAAGATCCTGCGCATCGTGCGCGAGACCGGCACGACGCCCGAGGACCTCGAGGACCTCGAGAAGGAGCTCGCCGACACCTACTACGGCAACCTGTCCGTCTTCCAGTCGTTACCCGACCACTGGGCGGTCAAGCAGCTCTTTCCGGTCATGCCCATCCACCGGCTCGAGGACAAGCCCACGCGCCGCGGTGTGCTCGCCGACATCACCTGCGACAGCGACGGCAAGATCAGCCAGTTCATCGACCAGCGCGACGTGAAGGACGTGCTCGAGCTGCACGCGCCGAACGGCCAGCCCTACTACATCGGCGTCTTCCTCGTCGGCGCCTACCAGGAGATCCTCGGCGATCTGCACAACCTCTTCGGCGACACCGACGCCGTGCACGTGAAGCTCGACGACGAGGGCGGCTACACGCTCGAGGGCGTCGTCGAGGGCGACGACGTGACCGAGGTGCTCGGCTTCTTGCAGTACGACCACCGCTGGCTCGTCGAGAAGGTGCGCCGCGCCGTCGAGGACGCCACGCGCCGCGGCGACATGACGCTCGAGGACTCGGCGCGCCTGCGCAAGCGCTACAAGCAGGGCCTGCAGGACTACACGTACCTGACGCGCGACGGCATGGAGTAGCGCGCGCCGCGGGCGGAGCTACTTGGTCACGCTCTGGTAGACGATGTCGCCGAGCACGACGGCCGCCACGATGCCGTACGCCACGCCCGCCGCGAGCTCGCGCGCCGCGGGATCGGCGGGGCGCGTCGGAGCGCCCGTGTCGGGCACGGCCGCCGCACGCGTCACGCTGAGCAGGACGAAGAGCACGTCCCGGCTCGCGCCGGGGTCGGCCCCTTCGACGCGCAGGGTCTCCCGCCGCACCTCCCGCTCGATGCGGCCCTGAGCGTCCCCGGCGGGCTCGTGCACCACGCCGACGACGGCGACGGTGCCGTCGGGGCGCAGCGTGACCGTCCGCACCGGCATCCACGGCTCGACCGCGACCGTGTGGTCGTCGACGAAGTGGGCGAAGGGCACGTCGCCGTCGAGCAAGGTGCCGTCGGCGGCGATGCGGAACACGCGCTCGCCGCCGTCCGTGACGAGGCGCCCCGGCGCCTCGAGCCGCGCCGTCGGCAGGAGAAAGCCGCCCTTCACGCGGCCGTCGGCGAGGGCCTCGAGCACGACGTGCCCGGTCCTCGGGCTCACGGCGCGGAAGACGGGCAGTGCCGGCGGCAGCGCCACCGGCGCCGCCGAGGCACTCGGCAGCGCGCCACCGGGTGCCGGGGCGCTCGCGGCGGCGGCCGGGCCGGCGGACGCGC
>JACRDA010000028.1 GCA_016212965.1 Myxococcales bacterium | reverse complement strand
GCGACGGGTCGGGCGGCGCGCACCGGCTCGGGCCGGGCCGCGGGGCGGGCGATGGCCTTCGGTGCCTCGGCGCGAGCGGGCTCGCGCGCCGCCGCCTTCGCCTCGCCGGCCTCGGCGGGCGTGCCCGTCGTGATGCGCCCGCGCACGAGCGCGCCTTCGCGCACGCCCACGCTCGGCGCCACGAGGTCGCCGACCACGCGCGCGCCGGGCTCGAGCACGACGGCCTCGGTCGCGTGGAGATCGCCCCGCACCGCGCCCGACACCGTGAGCCGGCGGGCGCGTAGATCGCTCTTCACGAGCCCGGTCGCCCCGACCGTGAGCTCACCGGCGAGCTCGATCGACCCCTCGACGTGCCCGTGCACCTCGAGATCGCCGTCGCCCGAGATCCGCCCCTTGATGACCGTGCCCTCTGCGATGGTCGAGCCCATGCTTGTGCTCACGCTTCCATGTCGACGTTGCCCTTGAACGTCGCACCGTCCGCGATGGTGAGCCGGGTCGCCTTCACGTCGCCGACGAGGCGCCCGCCGCCGAGCAGATCGACGCGCTCGCTCGCCGTCACGTTGCCGGTCACGGAGCCGCCGATCGACACCGCCTGCGCGCCGATGTCCGCCTCGACGACGGCGTCGGGCTCGACCGTGACCTGGCCGTCCACCGTGATCTTGCCGCGCACCGAGCCGCTCACGACGACGTCGCCGTCGGCCGTGATCTCTCCCTCGATGCTGATCCCCTGTCCGATGACCGTTGCTGCCATGCTGATCCTTGCCTGCGGCCCTCAGGCGAGCGCCGCGGGGAGCTCGAAATCGGCCTCGACGCGCCCGTCGAAGCTCGCGCCTTCCTCGATGCTGAGCGCGCTCGCGGCGACGTCGCCGCGCAGCCGACCGTGCGCTCCGACCGAGACCGCGCCCGCGGTGCGCACGTCGCCCTCGACCGTGCCGTTCACGACGAGCAGGCGCGCCTCGACGTTGCCGGTGACGCTCGCGCCGTCCTCGACGCGCAGCTCCCCCGACACGCTCACCTCGCCCTCGATGTCCGCCTCGACGACGAGGTCGCCCTGGCCGCGGACGCGCCCGCGGATGCGCAGCCCGCGCGCGAGCACGCTCGGCGCGTAGGATTCGGCCTTGCCCGCAGTCCCCGTCGGGGACGTGCCGCGCACGTTCGTGGAGCCCTTCACCATCGCTCGGTCCTTCGAGAGCGCGCGCAACCTAACCCAAGGCCTCCCGGCGGGCAAGGACGGCTCCGGGCCGGCTCCCGGCCGTCCTCCGGGCAGGACTTGGCCGCGGGCTCGCCGGCTACGGGCGGCCCGTGGAGTGGCTCGTGCCCTGCGCGTCGAGCTCTCGGACGGCCGTGATGCGCACGCCGTGGCCGCCCCAGTGGGCTGCGTAGCCGCGCGCCTCGACGGCCACGGTCGAGCCGTCCGCGCGCACGTCCTCGAAGGGCTCGAGCCAGCCGTCGCCGTCGGAGAGCGCCCGCCGAAGCCGCTCGTGGTGGGCCGGGGCCACGAAGCGGAACACCGGCACGCCGAGCATGTCGTCGCGCGCGCAGCCGTGCATGCGCGCGTAGGCCTCGTTCGCGTCGATGATGGAGTCGCCGTCCGTGACGACGATGCCGTCGAAGATCGCCGCCGCGAGGGCGCGGTACCGCTCCTCGCTGCTGCGCTTCTCGAGTCGCAGGTGCTCGGTCTCGGTGTGGTCCGTGCCGAGCACGGCGACCCGGTCCTCGCCCGCCGCGTAGCAGCGCTCCTCGACGAAGCGCGCCCCGTCGCCGGTCGGGACCCAGCCGTGCAGCGTGCAGGGGCGGCCGGTCGCCGCGACCTCGGCGAGGCGCGCGATGCGCGCGGCGCTCGCGTAGGGGAAGACCTCGCGGTAGCGCCGCGCGAGGATGCGCTCGAGCGGCAGGCCCACGCTCCGGACCGCCGCGGGGTTGAGCTCCGCGAAGGCGAGATCGACCGCGCGCCCCTCGGCGTCGCGCACGACCTCGAACACGGTGAGCGTCTCGGCCATGTGCTCGTGCAGGCAGCGCAGGCGCTCCTCGTCCGTGCGCTCGGCCGCGAGCGCGCACCGCCTTGCGGTGGTCTCCTCGCAGGTGACGACGACGCGCACCGGCTCCGCGCCGACGAGGCGCGTCACCCGCACGAGGAACGAGCGCGTCCCGTGCTCCGTCCCTTCCTCGGGCTCGAGCGACAGCTCGCTCCGCTCGCCGCGCGCGACCGCGCGGATCCCGGCGGCCACGGCGCGCCACCCGGCCGCCCCCGTGTCCGGCCCGAGGTCGCTCGCGCTCGCCGCCACGAGCAGGGTGAGTGCGGGGCTCTCGGCCGCGAGGGCGTGCCACGCGGCGTCCGTCGCGAGCAACCGTCCTGCCTCGTCGAGGACGCACAGGCCCACGGCGCGTGTCGTTGCGGAGGGTGGAAAGGCGGACAACATCTACCAGGTACCCCCAACCACCCTGCACCGCACATCCAGAAAAACCATGACTCTCGGCGCGGAGATCACGGAGTCGCCGGTGACGCATCGAGTCACCCCGGCGGTCGCAGCGGCCGGCAACCATCCGCGTCCACCGCAGCATCGGGCCGTGGCATGCGCCGCGCGTCGCAACGCGTCGCGTCAGTCCGGCGCCGCCGCGCTGCGTCACCCCTGCGGCGCCCAGGTTGGTTCCCGTGGCCGATTGCGCTACCCCAGGGCGAATGGCGCGTCCGCGGCCCCCTGCCGCCGCGGGGCCCTCCACACCCACGCGCCGCAGAGAGGGTTGTCATGCCGCAAGAGCTCGTCGCGCTCCGTCCGACCTCGGCGCTCGTCCACCGCCCCCGCCGCCGGCTCGCCTCCGCGCTCGCGTGCGCGCTCGCACTCGGGACCACGGTCGCGGCGCAGGCCCAGCAGCCCGAGCCCGCGCCGAGCCCCGCGCCCGCGCCGAGCCCGGCGCCCGCGCCGAGCCCGGCGCCCGCGCCGAGCGACAAGAGCGCCGACAAGGCCCCGAAGAGCGATGGCGCCGCCGAGGCCCCGAACAAGGACGAGGTGCGGCTGCGCGGCGGCTTCAGCCTCAACGCCGGCGTGCTCGTCGTCCCGGACAACCCCAACGTCGTCGGCGGTGTGCTCGGAGTCGCGGGCCGCCTCGGCGTGCAGCTCGCGCACTTCTTCTCGATCTACTACCAGAACACTCCGTTCCTCACGCTCATCTCCGACTTCGAGAGCCAGATCACGGCGGGCGCCATCGACTACAACACGATCCTGCTCGGCTTCACCTTCTTCCACGTCTTCGATCTCGGCGTCGGGGGCTCGGTCGATCTCATGGGCACCTACGTGTGCAAGGAGGGCACGCCGACGACGTTGCCCGACGGCTCGACGCTCCCCGCGCTGCCCGAGTGCGACCAGGGCTTTCGCGTCGCGCCGGGCGCTCACGGCCGCTTCGCCTTCGAGCTCGGCAGCGGTCCCACGCCGGACGACGCGCGGCGCGCGGCGTTCGCACTCGGCCTCGACGTGCACCCGACCTTCCTCAGCGAGGACGACGGCATGCACGCGCTCGTGACCATCACGGCGGGGCTCGGCGGCGAGTGGTACTGAAGGGAAGACGTGCGGGCCGAGAGGCCTGCGGCTAGACTGACGCTGGATGGCTGGCTACGTCACCATCGGCATCCTCGGCCTCGCGGTGCTGATGATCGTGCACGAGGCGGGGCACTTCTTTGCGGCGCGCGCCTTCGGAATGCGCGTCATCACGTTCTCGATCGGCTTCGGCCCGACCTTCTTCAAGATCGTGCCGCAGGACGGCTACTACTGGTTCACGACCATCGGTGGCAAGGTCCGGCTCCGGCTGCACAAGCACAAGCCCGAGCACGGGCCGACCGTGTTCCAGTTCGCGATGATCCCCTTCCTCGCGTACGTGCAGATCGCGGGCATGAACCCGCTCGAGGAGCACGACCCGAAGGACAAGGGCTCTTACGCCAACGCGAGCCTGCTCGCGCGCATCGTCACGATCTTCGCCGGCCCGCTCGCGAACTACCTGTTCGCCTCGGTGTTCTTCTTCTTCAGCTACTTCGCCGGCGGTCGGCCGGTGCACGTGGACGCGCCCGACACCACCATCGCCGTCATGGACGGTCGGCCGGCGGCGCGCGCCGATCTGCACGACGGCGACCGCGTGCTCGCCGTCAACGGGACGCCCGTCGCCAAGTGGGACGAGATGGCGGCGCAGATCCAGCAGCATCCCGACGAGGCGATCACGCTGCGCGTCGACCGCCAGGGCGAGGAGCTCGAGGTCGTCGTGACGACCGACGCCGAGGACGGCAAGGGCAAGATCGGCGTCGGCTTCCTGGCGCCGCGCGAGGACGTGTCCTTCGGCGAGTCGCTGCTGCTGGCGCTCAAGCGCCCGCCCGAGGTCGTCAAGGACCTGGTGGTCGGGCTCGGCTCCTGGATCAGCGGCAAGGCCGAGGTGCAGCTCTCCGGGCCGGGCGTCATCGTGAAGGAGATGGCGAGCGCCGCCAAGCGCGGCCTGCCCGATTTGCTCAACCTGATGGGCGCGCTCTCCGCCTACCTCGGCGCCTTCAACCTGTTCCCCTTCCCGGCCCTCGACGGCGGGCGGCTCATGTTCCTCAGCTACGAGCTCGCCACGCGCCGGCGCCCCAACGCGCGCGTCGAGGCCCGCATCCACATCGTGGGCTTCATCATGCTCATCGGCCTCGTCCTGTACGTGACGATCTTCAACGACCTCAAGCTCGGGAAGTAGCGCGCGGCGGTGGCGCGCCTGCTGCCGTCGCTGTTGCTCGGGCTCGCGGGAGCGGTGGCGGGCGTCGGCGCGGGCGCGCGCGCCGAGTCGCCGCCGTCCGAGCCGGACGACGAGGGCCGCACCGCGCCGTCGCTCGACGTGCCGGGGCCGCCGTCGGAGCCCGGCCTGTCCCACGCGGGCACCGTCTTCGACCTCGAGTACACGGTGGCGGGCATCGCGCCCACCGACGTGCTGTCCTACGCACCCATCGCGGGCGAGCAGGCCTATGCCTACGCGGGGCGCCTCGCCGTCGAGACGCCGCTCGAGCTCCGCACCTGGTACCTCGGCATCGCGGCCGGCCTCGCGGCGGCGAGCGTACCGGCCGGCACCGCGCCCGGTAGCGGCGGGCACGCCTTCGTGCCCTCCAACCCGGAGCTCTGGGTGCGCGGCCTGTGGTCGAGCCGTCTGGGGCTGTCGGCCGGCGGGAGCCTCGGGCTCGTCATCCCCCTGCCGCGCAAGTTCGACGCGGTCGAGGGCGAGGTGGTGCGCACGCTGCGCGCCGTGCACCCGCGCGACTACCCGACCTTCCAGGACCTCACGCTCACGCTCCGGCCGAGCTTCGTCGTGCGCCACGTCGTCGGGCCGCTCACGCTCCAGGCGCGGCAGGGGCTCGACCTCGCGGTCGTCACGCGCGACCCGGTAGGGCGCGAGCACCGCATCGAGCTCGGCGGCGTCGGCGGCCTGTTCGCGAGCGTACGGGTCGTCGACGCGCTCTCGCTCGCGCTCGATCACGCCGAGGTCTATGCGCTGTCTGCAGACGTGTCCTCGCCCGAGTGCCCCGCGCCCTGCGACGCGCAGCGCTTCGGCCTCACACTCGCGCCAGTCGTGCGCCTGCACTCGCGCTGGGTGTCGCCGGCGCTCAGTGTGCTCGTACCCCTCACGACCCCGCTCGGCGGCGAGGCCGCGAGCTACGTCGCGGCCCGCCTCGATCTGCAGATCGTGGCTCCCTGGGGTCTCGCGGACCTGTGGTGACGAGCCGACGCCCCGTGGCGCGCGCGGCGCGCCACTCGTGGTAGATCGGGCGCCATGGTGCGCTTGTTCGATCTGCTCGAGAGCTACGACTACGGCGAGCTCCACCTGTCGCGCGAGGGCGCGAGCGACATGCACGCCGTCGTCGCCGTCCACGACACGCGCCTCGGCCCCGCGATCGGCGGGTGCCGCTTCCTTGCCTACGACGACGAGCGCGAGGCCATCGTCGACGCCCTGCGCTTGGCGCGCGGCATGACCTACAAGGCGGCCCTGGCCGGGCTCCCGCACGGCGGCGCCAAGGCGGTCGTGCTGCGCCCGCAGAAGCTCTTCGACCGCGCCGCGCTGTTCCGTGCCTTCGGGCGCTTCGTCGACAAGCTCGGCGGCCGCTACATCACCGCCGAGGACTCCGGCACCGGCCTCGACGACATGGAGGTCATCCGCTCGGTCACGCGCCACGTCGTCGGCACGGGCGGTGGCTCGGGTGACCCGTCGCCCTTCACGGCGCTCGGCGTGCGCCGCGGCATCGAGGCGTGCGTGAAGCTGAAGCTCGGGCGCGAGTCCCTCGAGGGCGTGCACGTCGCCGTGCAGGGCGTCGGGCACGTGGGCTACTACCTGTGCCGCGAGCTCGACGCCGAGGGCGCGCGCCTCACGGTGGCCGACATCGACCCGCTCAAGGCCGAGCGCGCCATGCGCGAGTTCGGGGCCAACGTGGTGCCCATCGACCGCATCTTCGACGTGGCGTGCGACGTGCTCGCCCCGTGCGCCCTCGGCTCGGCCCTGAACGACGAGACCATCCCGCGCATCCGCGCCCTCATCGTGGCGGGCGCCGCCAACAACCAGCTGGCGCAGCCCGGTCACGGCGACGACGTGCACGCGCGCGGCATCCTGTACGCGCCGGACTACGCCATCAACGCGGGCGGGCTCATCAACGTCGCGCTCGAGCTCACCGGCTACGAGGAGCAGGCGGCGCGTGCGCGCACCCTGCAGGTCTACGACACCATCTACGAGATCGCCGAGCGCAGCCGGCGCACGCTCACCCCCACCTACCGCGTGGCCGACCTCATCGTCGAGGAGCGCCTCGCCAAGGCAGGCAGCGCGGCCGGGGCGCGCGGCACCGGCGTCGCCGGCCGGGGGGCCCCATGAGCGAGCGGGACGGAGGGCGCTCGGCGGAGCACGTCGACGCGGCCATGCTGAGCCTGTGGCAGGCGGCGAACCACCTCTCACAGGTGCCGCCGCCCGCGTGCGAGCACTTCCGCGTGACCATCTTCGGCTCGGCGCGCATCAAGCCCGGCGACGCGCTCTACGCCGACGTGAAGGAGCTCGCCCGCGCGCTGTCGGCGCTCGGCTGCGACATCGTCTCGGGGGGCGGTCCCGGGCTCATGCAGGCCGCCAACGAGGGCAGCCAGCTCGGCGACCCCGAGGACCGCCTGCAGTCGATCGGCGTGCGCATCGATCTGCCCTTCGAGCAGAACGCGAACCCCTACGTCGAGAAGGTGTACACGCACGCGACCTTCTTCACGCGCCTGCACCAGTTCATGCGCCTGTCGGACGCCTTCGTCGTGGTCGCGGGCGGCGTCGGCACCACGCTCGAGCTCATGCTCGTCTGGCAGCTCTTGCAGGTGCGGCACGCGACCGAGGTGCCGCTCGTGCTGGTCGGTCCGATGTGGCGCGATCTGGTCGCCTGGGCCCGGCAGCACATGCTCGGCGGCGCGACGGCGTACGCGAGCCCGGCCGACCTCGCGCTGCCCATCTGCGTCGACACCCCGGAGGCCGCGCTCGCCGCGCTCCGCCCGTTCCAAGAGCGCTTCCTGGCGCGGCGCGCGGCGCCGCGCTGACGGGCGGTGCCGGCCCGCGGACGCGCGCTCGTCCCTTCCCTCGTGCGCGGCGAGGGGCTAGCTTGACGGACGTCCCATGCCACGTGCCCAGAATCGCGGCCTTCTCGAGCACCGACCGGTGGAGGTCGTCACTGGCTTCCATCGCTTCGCCGAGGGCTCGGTGCTGTACCGCGCGGGCGGGACGCGTGTGCTCTGCGCCGCCTCGCTCGACGAGTCGGTGCCGAAGTGGATGGCGGGGCAGGGGCGCGGCTGGGTGACCGCCGAGTACCAGATGCACCCGCGGGCCAACCCCGAGCGCCGCGAGGCGCGCGACGGCCGGGACGCCCCGCTCAAGAGCCGCACCCACGAGATCCAGCGCCTGATCGGGCGCGCGCTTCGCTCGGCGGTGGACCTCGGCGCGCTCGGCGAGCGCACCCTCAGCATCGACTGCGACGTGCTCGAGGCCGACGGCGGCACGCGCACCGCGAGCGTCACGGGCGGGTTCATCGCCCTCGCGCTCGCGGCCCACGCCCGCGGCCTGCGCGGCTTCTTGCGCGATCAGGTGGCGGCCGTCAGCGTCGGCTACGTGGCGGACGAGGTGTACGTCGACCTCGACTACCGCGAGGACAGCGCCGCGCGCGTGGACATGAACGTCGTGGCGAGCGCGCAGGGCGAGCTCGTCGAGGTGCAGGCGACCGCCGAGGGGCGCCCGCTGCCGCAGCCGATCTTCCTGCGCATGCTCGCGGCGGGCCTCGAGGGCGTGAGCGCGCTCTGCGGCGTGGAGCGCGCGGCGCTCGCGGGGGCGGGCGTCGACCTCGACACGCTCCTCGCGGCGCGGGGCTGAGCCATGCCGACCCCGCGCATCAGCCTCGTCGTCGCCACCGGCAACCGCGGCAAGCTCGCCGAGATCCGCGCCATCTTGCGGGAGCTGCCGGTGGACGTGCTCTCGGCCGAGGAGGCGCTCGGCGACGTACCGCACGTGGTGGAGGACGCCGAGACCTTCGAGGCCAACGCCCTGAAGAAGGCGCGCGCCATCGCCGCCGAGGCGCTCATGGTGACGATCGCGGACGACAGCGGGCTCGAGGTGGACGCGCTCGGC
Organism: Myxococcales bacterium; assembly: GCA_016212965.1. GTDB lineage: Bacteria > Myxococcota_A > Polyangia > Polyangiales > Polyangiaceae > JACRDA01. Next base: position 33,011 of record JACRDA010000028.1, on the reverse strand, counting down.
GGCCGGCCGGGCGTGCGCTCCGCGCGCTACGCCAAGGAGGGCGCCACCGACGCCGAGAACAACGCGCAGCTCATGAGCGCGCTCGAGGACGTGGACGACCCGAACCGCACGGCGCGCTTCCGCTGCGCGATCGCGCTCGTCGATCCCTGGGACGCCGACGGCGAGCGCGTGGCCACGGGCGTCTGCGAGGGGTCGATCGCCCACCGGCCGAGCGGCTCCGGCGGGTTCGGCTACGACCCCTTGTTCATCGTCGCCGGCGACGGGCGCACCATGGCCGAGCTCGGCGAGGAGGAGAAGAACCGCGCGAGCCACCGCGCCCGCGCCCTCTTGGCGCTGCGCCCCCACCTCGAGCGGCTCGTCCACGCGCGCTTCGCCGAGGCGGCGCACATCCTCGGCGACGTACCGCTCGCGACGCCCTCGCGGCCCGGAGACGGCGAGCTCCCGGACGGCCCCTGAGCCCGGAGGGGTGCGAGCGTGGTAAAGGACGGCGTGGCATTTCGTTCCGGGGTCCGGCGCGCCGTGGCGCTCGCGCTCGCCGCGGCGGCGAGCGCGACGGTGGTCGAGGCGCGCGCGATCGACATCGAGGACGTCGGTGTGGAGGGCGAGACGCTCACGCTCGACTTCGAGAACTCGAGCGAGTGGGGCTACCGCTTCGACAACCGCAACGACGTGGGCGACCGCATCACGCCGGGCACGGTGGTCGACGACCGCTACGGCGAGTGGCTCAACCGCTTCTACTTCCAAGCGCTCTACTGGCGCTTCGCGCTGCGCGTGCGCGTCGACAGCGCGGTCTACCTCGACCCCTTCGATCGGCAGGACGCCCAGGATCTCATCGTCGAGCGCACGGGGGAGCCCGACCTCTTGCTCGAGAACCGCTTCGGGCGCGAGCTGCACTCGCGCTACCAGAGCCTGGCCTACCCCGCCAAGCTGTCGCTCTCGTACACCCAGCCCGAGCTCGAGGCGACACTCGGCGACTTCTACGCGCAGCTCGGCCGCGGGCTCGTCTTCTCGGTGCGCAAGATCGACGAGCTCGGCCTCGACACCACGGTGCGCGGCCTCAAGCTCTCGACCGATCACGACGTGGACGGCTTCAAGATCGGCGCCATGGCCTTCGCCGGGCAGATGAACCCGATGCGCATCGACTGGCCCACGGGTCGCATCCTGCACGGCACGAGCTCGCCCTTCTTCTTCGCCTTCCCGCGCGCCGGCGACTTCCACTACTACGCGACGCCCACCGACGCCGAGCCCGTGGCCGAGCTCGCCAAGCCGAGCTACCTCGAGGACAACGCCTTCGGCGCGCACCTCGAGATGGGGTCGAAGGAGGTGATGGTGGGGGCCAACGGCGCCATCCTGCTCCGCACCTCGAACAGCGCCGCGCAGCTCGACTGCCGCCAGAGCGGCGCGGACACGAGCCAGGGCTGCGCCGCCACGTACCCGAGCTTCACGACGCCGAGCACCATCGCCGCGCACGACCAGATCCGCAACTTCAGCCTGTCGGTGCGCGTGCCGCCGATCGAGAACGTGTTCGACGCGTACGTCGAGGTTGCCGGTCAGCACCAGACCGACGGGCGCGTGGCCTCGGTGGACGCCGACGGCGAGCCCGTCGACCGCGAGGCCGAGCTCTTCGGCTACGCGCTCTACGCGAACCTGAACTTCACCGGCGGGCCCGTCACCGCCACCCTCGAGGGCAAGCACTACCGGAGCTTCTTCCCGCTCAAGGCCAACGTCGACTCGGCCTCCCCCGCCTTCGGCGCGCCCGAGTTCGGCGTCGTCGCCTACAGCCAGCCCCCGACCACCGAGTCGCAGTACGTCGAGCCCATCGGCTCGCCCGACGTGTGCAACTCGGGGGGGCGCGGCAAGGTCGACGTGCGCGCGAGCGATCACGCCAAGGTCTACGGCTGGCTCGGCCACTACGCGAGCTTCTCCGAGATCGACGCCAACAACGCCGAGTGCGCGACCGACCGGTCGCTGCGGAGCGACACCTGGGAAATGGCGGCCGGCACGGAGCTCAACTTCGACGGCGGCTCGCACGCCTGGGCGTGGATCGGCGCGCGCTTGACCGATCGGGCGGAGGCGGCCATCCCGAGCTCGCAGCAGCGCGACCCGACGGCGGTGTTCTACCGCGAGGGCTACGTGCGCTACGACCTCAACGCCAAGGTGTGGGGGCCGATCTCGCTCTCGGCGCTCGGCTTCCACCGCCGGCGCTTCGAGCCGACGAGCCTCGCCGAGCCCTGGAACGAGGGCGAGGACTACGTGTCGCTCAACTGGTCGCCCGAGTGGGGCAACCTCGCCTTCACCTTCGGCCACGAGTACCAGACGCGCCCCGGCCTGCCGGAGCTCTACTTCTCCGGCGGCATCCAGTACCGCAGCAAGAACCACGACGAGGTCGTGAATCAGATCTTCGACACGGTGCGCATGTTCGTGGGCCAGCGCCGCGCCGCGATTCGCTGCGTCGCGGGCACCTGCCGGCTCTACCCGGCCTACGAGGGCGCGAAGCTCGAGATCGTGTCGAGGTTCTGACCCGAGCGGGGTGCGCCGCGGGCGCGCTCCGACCCGTGCGCCCGCGTGTAGCGGCCGGGTGGTTTGAGTGCGGGGCTTCAAGGGCGCCTTCGACATTGACGAGTCACCATTTCCCGTCGAGCGGGGCGCACGGCGCCGCGGCGGGCAGGTGCGGGCCCGTCAGCTGCAAGCGGCTTCCTAGCGGGCGGCGGACGAGTCGGACGGCATCGAGGTCGAAGGCGCCGAGCGCGGCAGTCCGAGGCGGGCGCTGGCGGTCCTACGGTCCTACGCGCTGCGCCAGTTGTCGAGGCGCAGCGGGTAGCCGGCGGCGCGGATGCGCGCGTAGTGGTTCTCGTTGCCGGTGGCGAGCACGACGTCGGCGGTGATCGCGATGGCCGCGATCATGGGGTCGGCGCGGCCGATGCGCTGGCCGAGGCGCTCGAGGTCGCCGTAGATGCGGCCGGCGAGGAGCGCTTCGTCCTGGCCAAGTGCCATGACCTCGATGGCCGGCAGGCTGGCGACGAAGCGCTCGAGCGCGTCTTGGCGGGCGGCCTTGTGCAGGCCCTTGGTGATCTCGAGCACGGTGACGACTGATGTCGTGAACCTTCCGTGCTGCTGCCGGTAGTCGGCCGCTCGGGCGCGCACGGGCGCGCTCTTGGCGCGCATGAGCTCCGAGAAGATGTCGGTGTCGAGCAGCGTCCTGTCAGCCACCCGGCAGCCTCAGCGGATCGCGCTCTCGTGCTTGCATGGCGCCTTCGCTGACGGCGTCGAGGAGCTCGGGCTCGTCGGCGAAGAGGCCGATGACGCCGCCGGAAGAGCGCTCGGGAGTCTCGGTCGAGGCGAGCTCGTGGACGACGCGCTCGACGAGCCGGAGGCGGTCGGCGCGGGGCAAGGCGCGGATGGCCTGGAGGAGATACTCGGCCCGGTCGCTGCTCATGGGGCAAGCGTAGCGCAGGGAGCGGAGCCGTGGGGATCGCCGTGCCCGGCGTATCCCTGGCAAGCCGTCCCGTCAGGCCCCCGCTTGAGCGTGAGTCCGCGGGCGAGCTCGGGCGAGCGGGCCGCCACGGCGTCGTCGGTGATCACGGGCACGCCCGGCCGGGCCCGGGTAGTGGCGCTTCGACCCCGGCGGGCGCTACGCTTCTCCCGTGAGGACTCGGACCCAGCTCGTCGCCGCGCTCTTCGGGCTCGCGCTCGCGCTGCTCGGCCCGACGGCCGCGGCGCAGGAGCCCGGGCCTGCGCCCCGCGCCGACGGCAGCGCGCCCGAGCCCGCTCGGCCTGCGCCGGCCGAGGTCGATCGGGTGGTCGTGCGCTGGTGGGTGCGCGGCCGGCCGGAGACGCCGCGCTTCATCTTCGCGCGCGAGCTCGCCTTCGAGTCGCGCCTCGAGGCGCTGGCCGACGGCGTGGTGCCGGCGCCGGGGCTCGAGGTCCCGTACGCGGACAAGCACGTGCGGGCGGCGATCCAGCGCCACGTGGCCGAGTCGATGCTCGCGGACCTGCAGCAGGACGCCGAGGTAGCGCCCGCGAACGAGGCGGAGCGCATCGCGGCCGCCGCGCGGATCGCCCACGACGCCGAGGCGGCCCGCGGCTTGCTCGAGCGCCGCATCGGCGACCGCCCGGGCCAGGGCCGCTCGCGCCTCGCCGAGGCGCTCGTCGCCGAGGGGCTCACGGGCCCCGAGCTCGACGTGATGCTGCGTCGCCAGGCGCGGGCGGGCATCTACCTCGACGAGCGCGTCGCCCCGATGCTCGAGCCCGACGAGGCCGAACTCGCCGAGGTGCACCGGCGCGGCGACACGCCCTACACCGACGTTCCCTTCGAGGCGGCGCGCGCCGACGTGAAGAACTGGCTCGTCGCGACCCGGCTCGCGACCGCCCTCGAGCGCTACTTTCGCAGCGCGCGCCAGCGCGTCGAGGTCGAGATCGTGCGCGCCGCGCCGTAGCGCTCGCGGCGCGCCGTGCCGACTCAGCCGCTCGCGGCGCCGCGTGCCCGGCCACCGGCCGGCACCTTGGCGGACGAGGGCTCGCCCTCGTGCGCCGCCTCGGCCGTGGCCTTCTCGCCGGCGCGGGCGCGGGTGCGACGCACCGGGGCTGCCGCCGTCGCGGCCGGCGTCGCGGTCGTCGGATCCTCCTCGGCCTTGGGCTCCGGCGCGTCGGTGGGCTCGGCCGGCGGCGGCGCGGGCGGCGCCGCCGGGTGCGCGGCGCCCCGCGCCCGCAGGAACTCGCCGAAGGCGCACAGCGCCTCGAGGTCGCGCGGCGGCAAGAGCTCGACGAGCTCGCGCAGCGCGCGGCGGAGGGACTCGGCGTTGCGCGCGCGGCGCGGCTCGCGCAGCTCGGCTGCGTCGGCCGCGTCGTCCGCGCCCATGGGTGCCTCGCCTGCGCCCGGCTCGTCGCGCACCAGATCGGGCACCCACACGGGCCGCTTGACGGGGTTGAGCGCGTGGGCGTTGAGCCACGCCTCCATGAAGATGCGCAGCCGCTCGCTGCGGAACGAGAACCAGCGCTCGCGCTCGGGCCCGTAGCCCATGAGCACGTCCTTGAAGCGGCGGAAGGCACCCTTGCCGTCGATGGCGCGCGTGAGCTTGGTGCGCAGCTCCTCGTCCTCGACCATCGGGATGTAGCGCTCCATCCAGCGGTACTGCTCGCGCGAGCTCACCGGCTCGATGCGCAGATAGCTCGTGTCGGCGGCGATGCGCGCGTGCATCTGCGGGTCGGCGATGCCGTCGACGATGCGCAGCACGTCGCCCGTGGGCACGTGCAGGTAGGAGTGGACCTCGGGCGCGTTGTTCTCGAAGGCGTCCTCGAGCGCCTCCCAGTCGATGGGCACGTCGCGCCACTGCTGTTCGGTCGCGGCGGGGGGGCTCGAAGGATCGTCGCTGGACATGGCTTCCTCGGTGGGCTGCGCGAGCGTCCGGCTCCGACGGCAGATCTGCCGCCGGGTGGGCTAGCCAGGCGCTCGTGTCTCGAAGGCGAGCCTGCTGTGGGTCGCAGGCAACTTGGTGGGCAGAACATGAACCTAACAAACTTGGCTGGGTCGCGCTTCCGCAAAGCGCGTTACGCACCTCGACCGAGCGCCGCGAGCAGACGGCGCGAGGTCCGCTCGGCAAGCGACCGTCGGGGACCCTTGCCGAAGCAGCAGGCGGCATCCGGACCTGATTATTTCCCTCACCCCCCGGCCCCCTCTCCCGGAGGAGAGGGGGTGGTCCATGTCGGGGGCTTTCCTCGTTGGCGGTCGGAAAACGAAGCGCGCTAGCGGGTGTCGCCGCGTCGGCGAGGCGCTCGGAGCAGTTGGCATCTGGGCAGTGGTCGAGCGGTTGAACCTCTCGCGCTCACCTACGACATCCTGCGCCTGCTGACGCTCACCGCTGACGCCTCTGCCGACTCGCTTACAGAGCTACCGGAATCCCGGGGAATTCGCGGTTGTGACCACCCCCTCTCCTCCGGGAGAGGGGGCAGGGGGGTGAGGGGTAAAGTTGGGTCCGGATGCCGCCTGCTTCTTCGGCAAGGGTCCAGGGCTCGCTCGGGCTCGTCTCCGTCTCGTCCCCTCGATCCTGCTCAGGCTCTCAGCCCGGCAGGCGCGCGCGCGCGACCGCGGCGCGCCACGCCGCGCGGGCCGAGGTGCGGCGCTCGTCGCCGGGCGGCGCTGCGAAGGCGCGCTCGATCGGCGCCATCTGGCTCACGGCGCGCATTGCCGCCACGGCGTCGCCCGCGCCCACGAACAGCCCCGCCCCGACCGCGGCCAGCATCGCCGCGCCGCGCGCGGTCGTCTCGAGGTCGCGCGGTCGCTCGATGTCGAGCCCCGCGAGCCGCGCCTGCTCCTGCATCAAGAGATCGTTCGCCGCGGCGCCGCCGTCGACGCGCATCTTGGCGAGCGGCCGCCCGAGGTCCTCGGCCATCGCCTCGAGCAGATCGGTCACCTCGTGCGCGATGCCCTCGAGCGCTGCGCGTGCCAGGTGGGCGCGCGTCGTGCCGCGCGTCAGGCCCGAGATGAGCCCGCGCGCCGCCGCGTCCCAGTAGGGGGCACCCAGCCCCGCGAGCGCCGGGACGAACACGACGCCGTCGCTCGTCTCGACCTGCCGGGCCAGGGCCTCGATCTCGCTCGCCTTCTGTACGACGCCCAGGCCGTCTCGCAGCCACTGCACCGCGGCCCCCGCGATGAAGGCGCTGCCCTCGAGCGCGTAGGCGACCTCGGTGCCGACCTGCCACGCGACGGTCGTCAAAAGGCCGAAGCGGCTCGGGATGGGGCGCGCCCCGATGTTGGTGAGCACGAAGGCGCCGGTGCCGTAGGTGCACTTGGCGTCGCCGACGGCGAAGCACGCCTGGCCGAAGAGGGCCGCCTGCTGATCGCCCGCGAGGCCGGCGATGGGCAGGCCGTCCGGGAGCCCCTCGACCCCGGCGGTGTGACCGACGACGCCCGCCGAGGGCACGATCTTCGGCAACACGGCGCGCGGCACGCCGAGCGTGGCGCAGAGCTCGTCGTCCCAGTCGAGGGTCGCGAGGTTCATGAGCAGCGTGCGCGAGGCGTTGGTCACGTCGGTGACGTGCGCCTCCTTGCCCGCGGCGGTGAGCTGCCGCACGAGGAACGAGTCGACGGTGCCGAAGGCGAGCTCGCCCCGCTCGGCGCGCGCGCGCGCCCCGGGCACGTGATCGAGCAACCACGCGATCTTCGTGCCGCTGAAGTACGGATCGCACACGAGCCCCGTGCGCTCCTTCACGAGCGGCTCCTGGCCGGCGGCGCGCAGCTCGGCGCAGCGCGGGGCCGTGCGCCGGTCCTGCCACACGATCGCACGGTGGATGGGCACGCCGGTCGCGCGGTCCCACACGAGCGTCGTCTCGCGCTGGTTCGTCACGCCGATCGCGGCGAGGCGCCCGCTCGCGACGCCCGCCGCGCGGAGCGCGCCGCGCACCGCCTCGAGCACGCTCTGCCAGATGGCGTCGGGAGCGTGCTCCACCCAGCCCGGCTCGGGGAAGTGCTGCTCGAACTCCACGTTGTGCCGCCCGAGCGTGCGACCCGTCGTGTCCATGACGAGCGCAGTCGAGCCGGTCGTGCCCTGGTCGATCGCGAGTACGAGCGCGTCGGTCATGGTCCGTGCCTAGCGCCGCCCCGGCCCTGCGCAAAGCTCCCTGCGCGCAGCCGCGACCCGGGGTGCCGGTCCCGGCGGAGCGTGTGCTCGCGGCTCACAAGGGCAGAGATGGGAGCACGTTGCCGCCGATGTAGGCGGCCGCGCGCCCCCGCCCGGCGCGGGGCTCGCGCGCAGGTCTTTTCGCAGGCCGGCGCACGAGCGCGTCGCCGCGGTCGAGCGTGAACGATTGAGGGCGGTACGCATTGCCGCTAAGCTTGCGGGCGATGGCGCGCCTCGTGCTCACGACGGCCGAAGGACAGCAGGTCGTGGACCTGCGGCCCGTGAACTCGCTCGGCCGCCATCCCTCGAACTCGATCCAGCTGCTCGACAAGATCGTCTCCAAGGAGCACTGCATCATCGAGCAGCGCGGGCCGGCCTTCGTCCTGCGGGACCTCGGCAGCCTGAACGGGACCTTCGTCAACGGCGAGCGTGTCATCGGCGAGGCGCCGCTCCGCAACGGCGACGAGATCGCGCTCGGCTCGACGCGCGCGCGCTTCGAGGAGGCAGGCCGGCCGCTCGCGAGCGACTACCCGCCCGCCCAGGTCGGCCCGGCTCCGACGAGCGCCCTGCCGCAGCAGCAGCCGTGGATGCAGCCCGCGCCCTCGACGGTGCCGGCCGATCCCGCGATGCGCGCCTGGCAGGCGCGCCAGCAGCAGCAGGCCCCTCCGCAGCCTCCGCCGATGCAGCCCATGCCGCAGCCGAGCTACGGACCGCAGCCCGGCTACGTGCGCCAGCCGACGCCGGGCGGCCAGTACTCCGCCGTCCCGCAGCAGCAGCAGCTGGGGGGCTACCCCCCCATGCAGCAGCCCGGCCAGCAGCCGGCCTACAACCGCATGCAGGGCCCGCCGCCGGTCCCGCCGGGTGGGCCGATGCCGCCCGCGGTGCAGCCCGGGCAGGGCAGCCTGGCACCCGTGCCGCCCCAGCGCCGTCCCCCGCCGCCGCGCACGCCGGCGCGCGGGTTCTCCACGGCGTACATCCCGCACGTCGCGCAGACGACCCACGTCGATCAGGACAACGAGGCGCGGCAGATCGGCGCGCAGATCGCCGCGGTCGAGAAGGAGTTCCTGCAGTACGAGGAGCTCTCGAAGGGCGACCCGGCGCAGCTGCGCGCCGACTACGAGCGCCTGCGGCTGTCCTACGAGCTCAGCCGCGACATCGCGACCGAGCGCGACACGAGCAAGCTGCTCGAGAAGATCCTGCTGAGCGTGTTCCGCTTCATCCCCGCGCAGCGCGGCGTCATCTTCTTGCGCGACGAGACGGGCGAGCTCACGCCGGGCGCGAGCTACCGCCGCGACGGCTCGACGAGCGCCATCTCCGTGTCGACCACCATCCTGAAGAAGGTGGTCGAGGAGCGCACGGCCGTCCTGACCCACGACGCCGCGATGGATTTCGCGGCCTCGAAGGGCAAGAGCATGATCCTGAACCGCATCCAGAGCGCCATCGTGGCGCCGATGCTGCACAAGGACGAGGTGCTCGGCGTCCTGTGGCTGGACTCGCAGACCTTGGCCCAGTTCCAGCCGAAGGATCTGCAGCTCGTGACCGGCGTGGCCAACCAGGCCGCGATGTTCATCGAGATCAACATCCTCGGCAAGCAGGTCGAGGCCGAGATCGTCAAGCGCGAGCGCCTCGGGCGCTTCCTGTCGCCCAACGTGCGCGAGCGCGTCGTGTCGGGCGAGCTCGAGGTCGAGCTCGGCGGCGCGCGCTGCGAGGTGACGGGGTTCAACTCCGACATCCGCGGGTTCACCTCGATGAGCGATCACACGCCGCCCGAGGACATCGTCGAGATGCTGAACACCTACTTCGACGACATGGTGAGCGTCATCTACAAGCGCGAGGGCACGCTCGACAAGTTCATGGGCGACGGCATCATGGCCTTCTGGGGCGCACCCGTGGCGCACACCGACGACCCCGAGCGGTCGGTCGAGTGCGCGCTCGAGCAGACCGAGGTGCTCGGCCGCTTCAACCGCGAGCGCATGGCGCGCGACCAGGCGCCGCTCGGGGTCGGCATCGGCATCCACACCGGCCCGTGCGTCGTCGGCAACATCGGCTCGAGCGAGACGCTCGGCTACACCGTCATCGGCGACGTGGCGAACACCTCGGCGCGCCTGTGCTCGCTCGCGCTCGCGGGGCAGATCGTGGTGAGCGAGAGCACCTTCCTGAAGCTCGGTCCGCGCTTCGTGTGCGACGAGCTCGCGCCGGCGAAGGTCAAGGGCAAGAACAAGCCGATCCGCCTGTTCAACGTGATCCGCATGGCGCCCGTGTCGCAGGTGCCCGTGAGCGTCGAGCCCACGACCGAGCAGCAGGCGCGCGGCGTCGCGGAGTGACGGCGCTGCCCGTGACCGGGCGCGCCCTTGACGCGGCGCGCCGCGCGGTGCCGCTGGCCAAGCGCCTCCGGGCGGACTAGACATCGGGGCCGTGGCCGTCCTGTCCTTCGAGAGACCGATCGTCGAGCTGCTCACGCGCATGGGTGAGCTGCGCGCCGCCGCGGCCGAGGACGAGGGCATGCGCGCCGAGCTGGCGGCGCTCGAGCTCGAGACGGCGCGCCTCGCGCGCGAGCTCTTCGGGCAGTTGACGCCCATCCAGAAGGTGCAGCTCTCGCGCCACGCGAACCGCCCCTACACGCTCGACTACCTCGAGCGGCTCTGCACCGACTGGATCGAGCTGCGCGGCGATCGGCGCTTCGCCGACGACGCCGCCATCGTGGGGGGCATGGCGCGCTTTCGCGGGCGCAGCGTGGTCGTGGTCGGCCACCAGAAGGGCCGCGGGACGAAGGAGAACCTGAAGCGCAACTTCGGCATGCCCCACCCCGAGGGCTACCGGAAGGCGATTCGCCTGTTCGAGCTCGCCGAGAAATTTCGCCTGCCGATCCTGACCTTCATCGACACGCCCGGCGCCTACCCGGGCATCGGCGCCGAGGAGCGCGGGCAGAGCGAGGCGATCGGCGCGGCGATCGCGGTCATGGCGCGCGCGCGCGTGCCCATCGTCGCGTCCATCATCGGCGAGGGCGGCTCGGGCGGCGCGCTTGCGCTCGCGGTCGCCAACCGCGTGCTCGTGCTCGAGTTCGGCTGCTACTCGGTCATCTCGCCCGAGGGCTGCGCGGCCATCCTGTGGAAGGACGGCTCGCGCGCCGAGGAGGCCGCGAACCAGCTCAAGATCACCGCGCCCGATCTCCTGGCGCTCGGCATCGTCGACGAGATCGTGGACGAGCCGCCCGGCGGCGCCCACCAGGACGTCGACCTCATGGCGAACCGGCTCGGCGACACGCTCGAGCGCCTCCTCGTCGAGCTCGAAAAGCTCGGGCCCGACGAGCTCGCCGAGCAGCGCTATCAGCGCTTCCGCGCCCTCGGCAGCTTCGACGGCTGAGGTCGGCGGCTCTTCGGCTCCTGGCCGGGGTGGCGAGCCGCGACCGCCGTGAGCGCCTCGACGTCCTCGAGGTCCTTGTGACGCCCGGCATCGCGCTTGCTCCGCAACAGATCCGGCAGGCCGATGATGTGCACGAGCACCGCGGGCCGGCGGCCACGCAGCCGGTCGACGACGCGGCGACGCCAGGCGCGCCCGAAGGTCACGGTGCCGAGCGTCGAGATGAGATCGATCCGGTTCGGCGGTCGCCCGTACTGGAGGATGACGTCCGGCTCCGCGAGCTCGTCGGCGCTGCCGACCGCCGGCACGTGCCCACCCCAGAAGTCGGCGAGCGCCCGGAACAAGCGGCGCGCATTCGCCGGTGACCGGTCGTAGAAGAAGTCGACGTCGCCGGTGAGGCGCGGATACCCGTGGTGAATGACGGCCTCGCCTCCCACGAGCAGGTACCTCACCTCGTACCGCTGGAAGAGCGCGAGGAGCTCCTGGATGTCCGCCGGCAGGTGCTCGCCGGTCACCGCCGCCGTGCGGGTCGCCCGCGCCTCTTGAGCCCCGCCGTCGCGTCGCGGACGTCGGGGCAGTCGGTGCCGTAGACGCGATCACGCAGCGCCTTGGCCACGCGCCGCCGCTCGTCCGGCGTCATGCGCGCGTACTGCTCGATTTCCCAGCGGCGCGCCGCTGCGAACCCTCTCGCTCGGTGTGCAACCGGTTCCACGCGCCGAGTGAAGCACGCGGCGTCGCGGCCCACAACCTGCCCCGCGGCCGCCGCGGGCGACGCGCTCGGGCTCCGCTGACGCTCAGGGCACCCGGAAGCGCTCCGGGATCTTCGCCTGCATGCGCGGCGCGAAGAGATCGCGCGCGATCTGCACCTCGGCCAGATCGATGAGCGGGTTCTGCGCCACGGCGCGTAGCGGCGCGTCCGCGGCGCGGTTGCCTGCGGCGCGCGCGCGCATCGCGATGTAGAACTCGGCCTCGGTCTTCTGCACGTAGCTCGTCGCCGCGGCGCGCAGCCCGTCGTCGCCGAGCTTGTCGCGCCCCCAGCGCGCGAGCTGTCCGGTCCACCCCTCGGCGCCGCCGCTCTCGCCGAGCACCCGCTCGACCTGTCCGTCGGGCGCCGCGCCGAGCTCGCGCTCGAGCAGCATGAGCCACAGCGCCCCGTACACGAGATCGGCCGGCTCGGCCTGCCCGTCGAGGCCCCGCGCCAGGGCGGCGCGCGCCGCCGCGACGTCGCGGTAGACGAGCGCCCGGGCGATGGCGTCGAGCATGGTGCGCCCGAGCACGGCCGCGTGCCGGCCGGCGATCTCGAGCGCGCGCTCGATGGCGCGGCCCGCGCTGACGCGCTCGCCGTAGCCGTCGAGCACGCGCGCGAGCAGTCGCTCGGCGCGCACCTTGGCCGGGGCCGCGAGGCGCTTGTCGCGGGTCGCGAGCGCGATCTCGAGCGCGTGGGCGAGCGCCGCCTCGGCGCCCTCGGTCTTGCCCGCGTCGCGCAGGAGCTCGAAGGTGAGGAGCTTCGCGTCGGCGGCGTCGAGCTCGAGCGTCTTGGCGTCGGGCAGCTCGCCGGCGCGCTCGGCGTGCTCGAGCGCCGCGTCGAGCTCGCCCGTCTGCCGTTCGAGCATCGCCAGCATGGTGTATCCCCAGACCGAGGGCTCGTCGGCGAGCGCGCGCAGGAGCAGCGGCCGGGCCGCGTCGACGTCGCCCGCGCGGATCTCGACGCCGGCCATGAGCTGGCGCAGCTGAGCGCCGGAGGGCTTGAGCCCGCCCTTGTTCGTCGCGGCGTCCGCCAGGGCGAGCAGCGGCTCGGCGGCGGCGTAGATGCGCCGCGCGCGCTCGGGCGCCTCGCTCTCGAGCTCCTCGTTCAGGGCGTCCATGACGAGCGCCATCGCCCCGCCGAGGTGCACGAGCGGCGGGGCCTTGCCGAGGCCGTCGGCCAGCACGAGCGGCGCCGCCTCGGGCAGGCCGAGCCCGACGAGCTCACTCGCGAACAGGTGCCCCACCTGGAAGCTCGTGGGCTCGCGCCGGTAGGCCTCGAGCGCCGCGCCCCAGATGGCGGCGTCCGCGAGCGAGCCGTCGAGGGTGGGCTCGCTGTCGCCCGCTTCGTTCGTGAGCGGCTGCAGGCTGTAGTGCTCGACGAGCGCGCTCCACGCGCGCGCCGAGTCGTCGTTCGCGGCGCGCCGCACGCCCGCGAGCAGGGCGGTCTCGGTCACGGCGTTGCCGGGCCGGCGCTCGAGCACGTCGAGCGCCTCGGTCGCGAGCCCGTGGCGCAGGAACAGCGCCGCGAGGGTCATCCCGCCGGTGCGGAGCGCGCGGAAGGCCTCCACCGCCTCGTCCCGCGGCGGCACGACACCGGCCGTGTGGTAGGCCTCGTTGTAGGCGAGCGCTCGCTCCACCCAGGCCTCGACCGCCTGGACGGCGGCGGCCAGCGCGGCCGGGCTCGAGTCCACGAGCGCGAGGTCGATGGCCGCGCGCATCTCGGTCGCGAGCCGCTGCATCGGCGCACCGGTGCGCGTCTCCCGCATCCAGCGCTCGAGCGCGGCCGTGTGCTCCTTGACCTCGGCGCTCTCGGGGCTGCCGGCGGGCAGGACGGCGGCCGCGAGCCGCAGCATGGCGAGCGCGCGCCCCTCGTCGCCGCGGGTGCTGAAGCTGCGGGTGGCGCTGTCGAGCGCCGCGACCGCGCTCGCGTCCACCATGTCCGGTCGCCCGTCGCCGAGGCGCACGAGGTAGAGCGCGCCGACCACGGCCGCGGCCGTGCGCTCGGCCTGCCCGTGGAGCGCGAGCTCGCTCGCGTGCCCGAGCTGCCGGCGCACGACGCCCGCGAGCAGGGCCGAGCGCTCGCGCGAGGCGCCCCCGTCGCGGAGCAGCTGGTGCAGGGAGCGCGCGAAGGTCGCGTCGTCGACGGCCACGGGCGGCAGCGGCGGGAGCTTCGTCTCGGTCGCGTCCTTCGCGTGCGGATTGCCGAGGCAACCGAGCGAGCCGACGGCGGCGCCGGCGCCGAGCGCGACGAGCACGAGCGTTCCGAGCGAGCGGCCCCAGCGACCAGGCACGCACGGAGGTTAGCATCCCCGCTCGCGCCGGCAGCGTTTTTGCACGGACGCGCCGCGTGCCCTGGACACGCCGAGGCGCTCCGGTCACGCTTGCCGGACGATGCATCCGGCCCTCACCTACGGGTTCCTCGCGCTCTTCGCCGCGCTCGTCGCCTTCGGCGTGTGGCTCGGCGGCAAGAAGGCGAAGGACAAGCTCCCGCGCCTGTCGCGCATCGCGCTCGTCTTCCAGCTCCTGCCCTTCGGCGCCGCCTACCTCGTGCTCCGGCCGGGCGCCGGCCTCGCGGACACGACGGAGGTACAGGCCGCGCTCGACGAGGGCCAGCCGGTGCTGCTCGATCTCTACTCGAACTTCTGAATGGCCTGCCTGATGGCGAAGCCCGTGGTCGACGGGCTCGAGAACGACCTCGAAGGCAAGCTCAAGGTGGCGCGCTTCGACGTGTCCAAGAAGGCCGGGCGCGCCTACGCGAGTCGCTACGGCATCGATCGGGTGCCGTCCTTCGTGCTGCTCGATCCCAAGGGCAACGTGCTCTACCGCAAGATCGGCGGCTCGCCCGAGGCCGCCGTCATCCGGGAGCAGATCGCGGCGGTGAACGCGCAGTAGTGGCGCCGCCGAGCCGTCGCGGCGCTCTGGCACGTCGCTACTTCTTGCTGCAGCGCATGGGGATGACTCCCGCCCGCGCCCGCACCCGGTGGCGCTCCCGCCCGTCCTCTACCGCAAGATCGGGCTCGCCCGAGGCCGCCGTCGGCGCCGAGTAGTCGGCCCGTCGAGCCGTCGAGCCGCGCGGCGGTCGGCTACGGGACCCAGCCGGGCAAGGCCGCGGCCTGCCTCACCCAGGTCGCCATCTGCGCCTCGTCGAGCTCGTCGCCCGCGCGCACGTCGAAGTAGCGCACGGCCTTCTGCTTGCTCGCTCCGGGCGGGAGCGGTTGCAGCGCCGCCCCGCGGAAGAAGGTCACCTTGAGGTAGTGCGTGAACGTGTGGAGCCCGAGGAACCAACCCTGGCCCTCCACGCCGTACAACGGCGAGTTCCACTTCACGGCCTTGCGCACCTCGGGCACGTTCCGCACGATGAGCGCGTCGAGGCGCTCGCCGAGCCCGCGCTTCCAGCCCGGCATGGCGGCGATGTACGCCTGCACCGGGGCGTCGCCGTCCGCCTTCGCGATCTGCGGGTTGCCGCCCGCGAGCAGGACGACCGCCTGGCCGGCTCGCGGCTTGCTCGACCGCGACTTCGGCTTCGGCTTCGGCTTCGGCTCTGTGTCGGCCCTCGACGGCGACTTCGGCTTCTTGCGCGCGGTCACGCGAGCTCTCACTGCAGCTCGAACGCGCCCGCGTCGCACGGGCTCGAGCGCGGCAGCCCGCGCTGGTCCGTTGCGGGGCAGCCGGTGCCGACGTCGATGGCGGGGCTCCCGGCCGGCAGGGCCAGGGTCGGCGTCGAGCCGCCGTTGTCGGCGAGGGGCAACAGGCCCGGATCGGCGAAGGTGACGCCCGCGGTGCACGGCTGGTCGGGGTTGCCGCTGTTCGGCTTCACGTCCGGCCATTGCAGGTTGCCGCCGCCGTCGCCGAGGGCCTCGTGGCAGGCGAGCGCGCTGTACTGGTTGGCGGTCGAGTTGTTCGCGAAGAGCGTGTTCGCGACGGTGATGGCGGCCGAGCCGCCCTTGAAGATGGCCGGGCCGTAGTCGGCGTCGTTCTCGGCGAAGGTCGAGTTGGTGATGGTGAGGGGGCTGCTGCCGTCGAAGATGCCGGCGCCGTTGCCGGGCGTGTGATTGCCGGTGAAGGTCGTGTTGACGACGTCGACCGTCGAGCCCGAGCCGATGAAGAGCGCCGCGGCGTGCGCGTCGGAGCGGTTGTCGGCGAAGGTCGACGCGGTCAAGAGCAGGGGCACGGCCTCGTGGTAGAGGCCGCCCGCGCCGCCCGTGGGGCTGCCGTCGAAGTGGTTGCCGACGAAGAGCGTGCGGTCGATGAACGAGTGCGAGCCCGGGTAGAAATACGAGAAGACGGCGCTCCCGTGCGTCTGCGCGCGGTTCTGGGTGAATACGGCGCCGCACATGCGGAAATCGCCGGGCACGTCGTAGTTCATGCCGTCGATGTAGAGCCCGCCGCCATTGCCGAACTGCCCGTCGCCGGTCGAGAGCGCCGCGTTGTCGACGAAGGCGGTGTCGATGACGGTGAGATCGCTGCCGCGGTTCAAGAGGCCGCCGCCGTTCGAGGCGCTGTTGCCCTCGAACACGCAGCCCGAAAAGACGGCTGCGGTGAGCCCGCCCGCGAAGACGGCGCCGCCGCCGATGTCGCTCTCGAGCGAGAGCGCATGGTTGTTCACGAAGCGCACGTCGACGGCGCGCAGCGTGCCGTACCAGGGGTGCAGGATGGCGCCGCCCGAGTCGGGCGCGACGCCGTTGGCGATCGTCAGGCGCTGGACGGCGAAGTCGACGTAATGGTCGAGCTCGAAGACGCGCGTCGTGCCGCCGCCGCTCAGCGTGACGACACCGCCACCGTCGACGAGCAGAGGCGCCGTCACGAGGAGCGAGCTCGCGAGCGTCAGGGTGGCCTCGCCGCCGCAGTCGAAGTGGATGGTGCCGCCGCCCGCCACGCCGTTCAGCGTCGTGACGGCGGCGCGCAGGGCGGCCTCGGTGCAGCTCGCGGCCGTGCCGTCGCCGACGGTCTCGACCTGGCCCTGATCCGCGAGCGGCGCGAGCGCGTCGGGGCAGTCGCTCGTCGGCACGGTGCTCGTGCCGGTGCCGCTGGTCGTCGTGACGCTGGTCGTCGTGGTGGTCGTGGTGGTGGTGCCGCCGGGCCCGCCGCGGTCCGTGTCCGAGCCGCAGGCCGCGAGCGCGAGCGCCGCGACGGCGCCGAGGATTCCGGGGTGGGCGCTCATGGCACGTACGCCGGGCCCTGCCCGTTGCGCCAGTAGTTCCCGCGGCCCGTGGGCCAAGGCATGCAGCCGTCGCCGGAGCCCGGCACCGTGAACACGTCGACGCCGTGGTCGAAGGTGAGGACGGCGATCTCGAGCGTGCCGTCGCCGTCGAGGTCGCCCACCGTGGGCGCCGCCGGGGCGCCGATGCCGTTGCCGTTCGAGCCCTGGTTCGGCAGCGGCACGTCGAAGTAGAGAGCGCCCGTGTTGGCGAGCACGACGAGGTGCCCACCGCCCGGATCGAGCGAGTACAGGCCGACGAGCACCTCGGGTCGGCCGTCGCCGTCGAGGTCGGCGACCGTCGGCTCCGAGGCGTAGGTGCGCGGCTCGCCCTGCGAGTAGTCGTAGCGCCACAGCCGCTCGCCCGTGGACGAGAAGGCGTAGACGAAGCCGTCGTTCAGCGAGACCACGATCTCGGGCGCGGCGTCGCCGAGCAGGTTCACGATGGCCGGCGCGGGGACGCCGTCGGGCGGGTACCAGTCGCCCGGCTCGCGCACGGGCGGCTTGTCGCTCGAGGGCAGGAAGGCGAAGCCCGGCGTGCGCATCGCGGCCGCTTCGCCGTCGCCGTAATTGCCCTCGAGCACCATGAGCAGATACGCCTGCGTCTCGTACGGCTCGTTGCGCTCGCCGTTCGGGAAGCCGACGACCTCGTTCTGTCCGTCGCCGTCGATGTCGGCGACCGAGGGCGGGCTCGCGGTCCACTGCAGCCACATGGCGGTCGTCGGGCCGGGCCATTCACCCTGGTGCAGGTGGTAGTGCTGCTCCTCGACCGTGGGATCGGCGTAGCGGATGAACTGCCCCCAGCCGAGGCGGTTGCCCTCGAACTCGTTCGCGCGGTTCGTGAACCAGCTCGAGGCGAGCAGGCTCGTGCCGTCGGGGTTGAAGGCATTGATGTGGTGGTTGTCGTAGGTCGCGAGGATCTCGAGCTCGGCGTCGTCGTCGATGTTGCCGATGCCGACGTTGAGGCCGTAGCAGCCATAGCCGTGGTTGCCCTGGCCGTTGAAGTCGGCGTCGCCGCCCGGCCCGGTCAGCGTGTTGTAACGCGGCCACGCCGGCCAGGTGGCGCCCGCGGGCTCGTAGAGGCTGCCCGTGGCGTCGAGCACGAACACCTGCGCGCCGTTCTCGGCGGTGTTCGTGGTCGTGAAGGCGATCTCGACCGAGCCGTCGCCGTCGAGATCGGCCGCGGCCATGCCGCGCGTCTCGGGGCAGTCGCCGTCCGAGCAGGTGCTCGCGCCCGCCCAGCTCGGCTTCAACACGAAGCCCTGCGCGGTCCACTCGTAGGCCGCGACGGTGCCGTCGCTCGAGCCGACCACGAGGTCGGTGATGCCGTCGCCGTCGAGATCGCCGATGGGCGCCGGGGCGTAGATGCGATCCGCCGTCGCGCCGCCGTAGGGCACGTGCGAGAGCGCGGTGCCCGCAGCGTCGTACACGTCGATGGAGTAGCTCGGCACCACGAGCGCGCGCGTCGTGGTCGCGCCGTCCGAGAGCTCGGTGATGGCCGGCGACGAGTACCAGCCCGTGTCCGAGTCGACGTTCATGCGCAGGACCGGCGCCGCGAGCGTGGTCGGGGTGCCGGGCTGGCAGGCCGCCGTCGCGTCGATGCTGCCGTCCGGGTAGACGGTGCTGCCGTTGCGCGGGCCCTGGGGCTCGCCCTTGTCGTCGCTCTTGCCACAACCGGTCGCGAGCACCGCGACGGCCCACCAAGCGAGGCGCTTCATGCCCTCGAGGATCCGGCAAATCGGCCACGAGGTCCAGCGCCGGCAGCGATGGCCGGACGGGCCGCCCCCGGCGCTCGTCCGGCGCCGGCTCGCGCTCGAGTTCGCGCTCGGGGCGTGTCGATCTACCATGCGGGCACCATGGGTCGCGATCGCGCATCGAAGACGCTCCGCGCGGCGGCTGCCGCCCTTCTTTCGCTCGCGGGCCTCGCCGCCACCGCGAGCGCGCAGCCGGCACCCGCCGCCCCCGGGAGTCCGCCGCCGGGCGACACGGACCCGCGCTACGCGGAGCCGCGCTACGCGGAGCCGGCGTACGAGCCGCCCGGCTACGCGGACCCGCGCTACGCCGTCGAGCTCACCCCCGAGAGCTCGGGCCGCTACCTGCACGACGGCTGGTACGGTCGCGTCGCGGCGGGGCAGGGCTACGTGGCGACCCAGGTCGCGCCGCCCGACGGCGGGGGCCACGACACGACGGGCGCGACGGCCTGCGTCGACGCGGCCGCCGGGCGCACGCTCCACGGCGTGCCGGGGCTCGCGCTCGGCGTCGGCTTCTCGGCCTGCTTCGCGCCCGAGCCGCAGAGCACGCTGTCGCTCGCGCCGCTCGACGCCCTGCTCTACGTGGTCACGCTCGGCATGACGGCGGACGGCTACCCCGATCCGGCCGCCGGCTTCCACGTCGGCGGCGAGTGGAACTTCGCGCTCCTCAGCACCGGCGAGGAGGGCTCGTCGCGCGCCGTCGGCCCCGGGGCCGCCCTGTGGCTCGGCTACGACGCCTTCGTGGCGCCCGAGTGGTCCGTCGGCGCGATGCTGCGGGGCACGCTCGCGGCGGCGTTCGAAGGTGCCGCGGATCCGAACGCCCCGGTGGACACGCCGGCGACGATCGTGCGCGTCGAGTCGCTGAGCGTGCTCTTCAGCGTGCTCCACCAGTAGCGCGCGGCGGACCCACAAAAAGCGCGCGGCGGCGGATCCTCGCGCGCGCTCGGCCGTACTGCACCCACGGGGCCGTGCCGGCCGCGGGCGCTCGTCGCAGCGCGCGGCCGGCCGTGCCGTGGCCCATGGCCCGAGGAGCAATCGCATGAAGACAGTCGCGCTCGCAGCCCTGTTCGTCCTCACCGCCGCATGCTCCTCCGCGCAGGGTCGCCTGCCGACGATCCCCGCGGGGCCGGCGGCGCTGCGCTCGACCGACGGCGCGGTCGCGGTGCTCGCGACCGACCCCGTCGCGGAGGCCCGTCCGACGGCGCCCCCGCCGGCGCCGGGCGCGTGGATCGGAGCCGCCGGCGAGAGCGATTTCGTGCTCGCCACCGCGCGCCGGCACGCCGTCGGCGTGTGGGTCGACGTGCCGGCCATCGAGGCGCGCCTGCACGTGCCGACGGCGGTGACGCTCGCCATCGACACCTCGGGCTCGATGGAGGGCCAGAAGATCGAACAGGCCCGCGCGGCGGCCCGGGCGGTCGTGAACGCGCTCCGCGACGGCGACATCGTGGCCGTGCACGCCTTCAGTGACGGCGCGACCGAGATCGTGCCGCCGACCGCGCTCGACCGCGCCGCGCGCGAGCGCATCGCGGGGGCCATCGCCGAGCTCGGCGCGCACGGCGCCACCAACCTGTCGGCGGCGCTCGAGCTCGCCGAGAGCCGCATGCGCGCGATGCCCGGGACGCACCCGGTGCGCCGCATCGTGCTCGTGTCCGACGGGCGCGCGACGGCGGGGCGCACGGACGTCGCCTCGCTGAGCGCCATCGCGGACGCGGGCGAGGAGGCCGGCGTGCAGGTGACGGCGCTGGGGGTCGGCCTCGACTACGACGAGAACGCCCTCAACGCCCTGGCGCAGGCCTCGAGCGGGCGGCTCTACCACCTGTCCGAGCCGCGCGAGATGGTCACCATCATCGAGCGCGAGATGAAGCTGCTCGACGAGACCGTGGCCACCGACGCGCTCGTCGAGATCGTGCCGGCGCCGGGCGTGCGGGTCGCGAGCGCCGACGGTCAGCGCGCCACCTGGGGTCAGAGCGGCGCCCTGCGCGTGCCGCTCGGCGCGATGTGGAGCGGCCAGCGGCGCGAGCTCGTCGTGCGCCTCGAGCTGTCCGACGCGGGCGTCGTCGAGGGCAAGCGGCCGCTCGTCGCGGTGCGCCTGCACTTCCGGGACCCGGCCGACGGCGGCATGCAGCGGGTGCAGGAGACCCTCGTCCACGCCGAGGTCACGACCGACCCCCTGGCCGTCGCCGCCCACCGGAACCCTACGGTCGTGTCGCTGCTCGCCATGAGCGACGCCGCGCGCCTCGCCACGGCGGCGCGCGATCAGGTGGCGCTCGGCTCCTTCGCCGACGCCGACGCGGAGCTCGCGCAGGCCCAGCGCCGCTTCGAGGAGGCCGAGCAGCTCGCGACGAGCGCGCGCGATCGCGAGCGCATGAGCGCGGCCGTGGCGGCCGTGGCGGCTCAGCGTAGCAACGTCGCCGCCGTCAGCGCCGCACCCCCCGCGGCGCGCCCGAGCCTGCAGCGCGACGCGGCGCTCAAGGCGAACGACTTCGCGATGGACGCGGCGGGGTACTAGGAATCCACCACGGAGCTCGGCGCGGGCGCCGAGCTCCGTGGTTGTCTTCCCGAGCACCTGGCGGGGGCCCGAACGGCGCGCTTGCCTCGGGCGCGCGTCGTGACGAGACTGCCGCACCATGATGCTGCGCCCGCTCTCCCTCGCGCTCCTCCTCGGCGTCGCCGCCTGCAAGCCGGCGACCGATCCCAAGCTCGCGTGCACGCAAGACGCGGAGGACTCGACGCCCACGCCTGCGGGCGCCAAGGCCTTCGTGCAGAAGGCCAACGAGGAGCTGAAGCGCCTGTGGACGGAGTCGTCCACGGCCGAGTGGATCAAGAACAACTTCATCACCGACGACACCGAGCGCAACGCGGCCTCGGCCAACGAGCGCCTGCTCGCGTACCAGAGCGAGGCTGCCAAGCGCGCCACGGCCTTCAAGGGCCTGCCCCTCGACGCGGAGACGGCGCGCATGCTCTACCTCCTGCGCATCGCGAGCCCGGTCCTGCCGGACCCAGAGAAGCGGCTCGAGATGACGACCCTCGCCGCCGGTCTCGAGGGCCACTACGGCAAGGGCAAGGACCCGAAGGGCCGCGACCTCGAGGTGCTCAGCAACATCGTGCGCACCAGTCGCTCTTACGACGAGCTGCTCGACGCGTGGGTGTCGTGGCACGACACGTCCAAGTCCCAGCGCGCCGCCTACCAGCGCTTCGTCGAGCTGCAGAACGAGGGGGCGCGCGGCGCCGGCTTCACCAACATGGGCGACATGTGGCGCGCCGGCTACGACATGACGCCCGAGGCCTTCGAGGCCGAGACCGACCGGCTGTGGCAGGAGGTCAAGCCCCTCTACGACGCCCTGCACTGCTACGTGCGCGGTCGGCTGCAGCAGCACTACGGCAAGGACAAGATCCCCGACGGCAAGCCGATCCCGGCGCACCTGCTCGGCAACATGTGGGCGCAGGAGTGGGGCAACGTCTACGGGCTCGTCGAGCCCTATCCCGGCGTCGCCAAGCTCGACGTGACCGCGGCCCTCGTCGCGCAGGCCTGGGACGCGAAGAAGATGGTCAAGACCGGTGAGGCGTTCTTCACGTCGCTCGGGATGGCTCCGCTACCGCCGACCTTCTGGGAGCGCTCGCTCTTCACGAAGCCCGCCGACCGCGAGGTCGTGTGCCACGCGTCGGCGTGGGACGTGACCTACTCGAACGATCTGCGCATCAAGATGTGCATCCAGCCGCGGGAGGAGGATCTCGTCACGGTCCACCACGAGCTCGGGCACAACTACTACTACCAGGCCTATTACAAGCTCCCGGTGCTGTTCCAGGCCGGCGCCCACGACGGCTTTCACGAGGCGATCGGCGACGCGCTCGCGCTGTCGATGACGCCGCGCTACCTCACCCAGCTCGGCCTCGCGCCCGAGCTCCCGGCCGACCCCAAGGTCGTCATCAACGTGCAGATGAAGGACGCGCTCGTGCGCGTCGCCTTCCTGCCCTTCGGCAAGCTCATCGACCAGTGGCGCTGGGACGTGTTCTCGGGCAAGACCGCGCCCGGCGACTACCAGAAGGCCTGGTGGGCGCTGCGCCAGAAGTACCAGGGCGTCGCGTCCGCGGTACCGCGCGGCGAGGACGCCTTCGACCCGGGCGCCAAGTACCACGTCCCGGCGAACGTGCCCTACACGCGCTACTTCCTCGCGCGCATCCTGCAGTTCCAGTTCTACAAGTCGCTCTGCGAGAAGGCCGGCCACAAGGGACCGCTGCACGAGTGCAGCTTCTACGGCAGCAAGGAGGCCGGCGCCGCCCTGCAGAAGATGCTCGCCATGGGCGCCTCGCAGCCCTGGCCCGACGCCCTCGAGGCGCTCACCGGCACGCGCGCGATGAGCGGCAGCGCCCTGCTCGAGTACTTCGCGCCGCTCCGCGCCTGGCTCGCCGAGCAGAACGCGGGCCAGCAGTGCGGCTGGTGAGCGACCCAAGGCACGGCTGACGCGGGGCCCTCGGGCTCGACGCGCGCCGGGGTCTGCGCCAAGACTCGGGCATGTGGCTGCGCATGGCGTACGTGGGGTTGCTCGCCGGCGGCGTCGCCGCCTGCGGCGGCAAGGCCGTCATCGACGCCGACGGGACGGGCGGCGGCTCCGGCGGTACGACGGGGACGACGAGCTCCGGGCCCCCGGCCATCGCCCCGCAGATCGTGTCGGCGTGGGCGGGCGGCAACTGCATGCCGGTCTATCCGGACGATCCCGTCTCGGCGGGCTTCGAGGTCGCGTACGACAACAGCGCCGGCGCGAGCGTCGTGAGCGCCACCATCGCGAGCGCGCGCCTCGCGTTCCAGTGCGGCGCGGGCTGCACGCCCCCGCTCTGGGCGTTCCTCGTCACGCCCGAGGGCAGCGGGGCGCTGGCCCCGGGCGTGTCGGTCGTGCTCGGCCACACGAAGACCGCGGGCTCGGGCAGCGGCAGCGCCGCGAACCCGTGCAACTACTGCGGCAGTGACCTCGTGCTCGAGGTCGTGTGGGACGTCGACGGCGCGACCGCCGAGGCGAGCTTCGGCCCCTTCGGCTACTCGTGCGCGTTCTGAGCGGCGGTGCGGCCGCTCACCGGATCGAGAACGCGAGCAACCACGCCGGCATCGTGCCCCCACCCGGCGCCGGGCGCGTGCAGCTCTCGGCCGCGGCGATGACGGGCAAGAGGGCCGAGTAGGAGCTCTGCTCGCCCGCGTGGAGCACGAGCTCGTCGCGGAGCGGGTCCTCTGCGTCCTTGTGGCTGCCGAGGCGCTGCCACTCGTCGCACAGCTTCTTGCCGAGATCGGGCTCCGACGCCGACGCCTTGCCCGTGCTCGCGACGACCGAGCCCCGGCGCCATTCGAGGGTGAGCTCGCCCTCGGCGAGGCGCGCGTGCAGCACGGCCGGCAGCCGGGCGAGCGCCTCCTCGTCGAGCGGTGACCCCGGGACCCGCGCCGCGAGGGTGGTCACGACCTCGGGGCTCCACGCGGGCTGGACGAGGATCGTCGGGTAGCCGGATATGGCGATGGTCTGGAACACGCTCCTGACCGCCACGAGCGGCACGTCGGCCGCGACGCGCAGCCCGCACACGCCCGGGAACACGCCGTCCGGGTGGGCGCTCTTCCACGCCTCGCGCACGGCCCCGAGCCCGGCGAAGAGCTCGTCCACCTCGTGCACCTTGCCGGCGTCGGTGATGGCGCGCGTCGGGCCCGCCGGCTTGCCGTCGAGGAGCACGCTCGCGCCCTCGAGCACCACGACCGGCGCCGGCGGGTTGCTCCCGGGCGCCGCGGCCGGATCGAGCGTGCCGGTGGGGGCGGGCGCCGGTGCGGGTGCAGCCGCGGAGGCCGTCGCCGTGTCCGCCGGGGCCGGCGCCGACGAGGCCTCGGGTGCGGCGCTC
Source organism: Myxococcales bacterium (assembly GCA_016212965.1). GTDB lineage: Bacteria > Myxococcota_A > Polyangia > Polyangiales > Polyangiaceae > JACRDA01. Next base: position 8,469 of record JACRDA010000028.1, on the reverse strand, counting down.
GCCGACGCGCTCGACGCCGGGGGCCCGTCCCCCGGGATGAAGACGAGGGGGTAGCTCACCGTGACGATGCCGGCCTCCGGCGCCGGGAAGCTGAGCGCGTGGAACTGCCGCGTGATGCACGAGGTGAAGGCCTCGTCCGCGATCTCGCCCGTGTGGCTCACGCTCGAGACGCTGCCGTCGCTGCCGATGACGAAGCGGACGGAGATGCGCCCCGCGACGTCCGGGTCCGTCCTCAGTGCGTTCTCGTAGCAGAACCGGAAGCGCCCGAAGTTGCGGCGCACGATGCGCTGGATGACGTCGGGCGGCAGGCGGCCGCTCACGTTGGTGGCACCCGTGCGCACCCGGGGCGGATTGGCGCCGCGCCCGAGTCGACCGGACCGGCCGAAGCCGGTGCCGATCGTCCCGAGCCCGATGCCCTCGGGGCGCCCGCCGCTCTCGCCGATGCCGGAAAGCCCGAGGCCGCCGTGGCCGAACACGTCCCCGGGCGGCTCGGGCGCGCGCTCCTCGCGCTCCAGGCTCGCGCGCTGGCGCCCCTTTGCGAGCACGCTCGTGAGGCGCGCGCGCAGGATCTCGTCCGGGGTCGTCGGCTTGGGGGCCTCGACCGCGGCGGCGCCGCTCGCGGAGGGGGCGTCGCGATCGCGCGACGAGCACGCAGTCGTGGTGGTGCCGAGAGCGAGCAGGGCGACCGGGACGGCGATGCGGAGGCGCGGCATCGGCCGAGGATAGCAGAGGCGCGAGGGCGAGCCCGCGCGTCACTCGTAGCGGAGCGCGTCGACCGGATCGAGCTCTGCCGCGCGCCGCGCCGGCACGACGCCCGAGGCGATGCCGACGGCGAACGACGCCCCGAAGGCGATGGTGGCGATCCACGGCGAGAGCTTGAGCGGCACGTCGGGCGCGGCGCTGTTCACCGCCGCGATGAGGCCGCCGCCGATGCCGAGGCCGATGAGACCGCCGACCGTCGCGAGCACGAGGGCCTCGATGAGGAACTGCAGCAGGATGTCGTGGCGCGTGGCGCCGAGCGCGCGGCGCACGCCGATCTCGCGCGTCCGCTCGCGCACGCTCACCAGCATGATGTTCATGATGCCGATGCCGCCCACGAGCAGGGACACGCTGGCGATCGCGAGCAGGGCCGCCGTCATGGCCGAGGTGACGGTGCCGAGCACGCCGATGAGATCGTCCTGGCTCTGCACCGTGACCTCGTTCTCGCCGTTGCGGCGGCGCGCGAGGATCTCCTCGATCTGCAGGATGGCCTGTTGCACCTCGGCCTTGTTGCGTGCGGCCGTGAGGATCTGCGAGAGGAAGTCCTGGTGGAAGAGGTCGCTCGCCGTCGTGGCCGGGATGAAGACGAGGTCGTCGAGGTCGAAGCCGAGCGAGGTGCCCTTTTTCTCGAGGATGCCGACGATGCGGAAGCGGCCGTCGGAGATGCGCACGGTGCGGCCGAGCGGGCTGTCGTTGCCGAAGAGGGCCTTGGCGACCGTGCGTCCGACGACCGCGACGCGCCGTCGCGCCGTGAGGTCCTCCTCGCGGATGAAGCTGCCCACGTCGACGTGCATGTTGCGCAGATCGCCGAAGCCGGCGCCGACCCCGAACACCGTCGAGTCGCGCTGGCGGTTCTCGAAGCGGATGGCGCCGCCACCCGCCACGATGGGCGACACGTCCCGGAGCAGGGTGCCCTGGCGCTTCAGGGCCGTGACGTCGTCCATGGTGAGCGGCCGGCTGATGTTGCCGGTCGGCGGCCCGCCGAGCCCGCGGGTCTCGCGCCGGCCGGGCTGCACGATGAGCAGGTTCGTGCCGATGCCGCTCAGCGTCTTGTCGATGTAGGCCCGGGCTCCGTCGCCGACCGACACGAGCAGGGTCACCGCCAGGACGCCGATGATGACGCCGAGCATGGTGAGCGCGGAGCGCACCTTGTTGGCGGTCAGGGCCTGCAGGGCGGAGAGGATGTGATCGAGCACGGTCTTCTGCTCCCCTCACAGGTCCGCCGTGGGCGGGCCGTCGTGCACGAGGCGGCCGTCCACGAGCTTGATCACGCGCCGCACGCGCCGCGCGAGCGACGGGTCGTGCGTGACGATGATGACCGTGACCCCGAGCTCGTCGTTGAGCCGCTCGAAGAGCTCCACGATCTCGCGCCCCACCTTCTGATCGAGGTTGCCGGTCGGCTCGTCGCAGAGGAGCAGCGCGGGCTCGGTCACGATGGCGCGCGCGATGGCGACGCGCTGGCGCTCGCCGCCCGACAGCCGCTCGGGGGTGTGGTCCTCGCGGTGGGACAGGGCCACGCGCCCGAGCGCCTCGCGCGCGCGCCGCCGGCGCTCGCGCAGGCCGACGCCGGCGTAGCGCAGCGGCAGGGCCACGTTGTCGACCGCCGTCGTGCGGGGCAGGAGATTGAAGGCCTGGAACACGAAGCCGATGAAGCGGTTGCGCAGGGCGGCGAGCTCGGCGTCGTCGAGGCTGCCGACGTCGTAGCCCGCGAGCCGCACCGTGCCCGCGCTGGGCGTGTCGAGGCAGCCGAGCTGGTACATGAGGGTGCTCTTGCCCGAGCCGCTCGGGCCGATGATCGCCACGTAGGCGCCGCGCGGGATGGTGAAGTCGATGCCGCGCAGCACCGTGAGCGGCTCGTCGCCCACCATGAAGGTGCGCTCGAGCCCCGACACCTCGATGAGCGCCTCGTGCTCCTCGCGGGCGAGGGGGGCGAACGCTGGGGCGGCCGTGGCCATGCTCAGCGCGCCTGCGCCTCCACTTTGTCGCCGTCGTTCACCGGCGAGGCCAGGAGCGAGGCCACGACGAGCTCGCCCGCCTCGAGGCCGCTCGTCACCTCCACGGCCTCCCAGGTGGCGATGCCCACCTCGACCGTGCGGCGCGTGGCGACCCCCTGGTCGACCACGAACACGGCGCGCTCGGCGCCGCGTCCCTGGACGGCGTTGGGGGGCACGAACAGGACGGCGTCGCGCACCGACACGATGACGTCGGCGTCGGCGCTCATGCCGAGCCGCAGGCGCTTGTCCTCGGGCAGCGTCACCTCGAGCAGCACGCTGCGCCCGCCGCGGACGTCGCGCGACACGCTCGGGGCGACGGCGCGCAGCTTGCCGCGCAGGCGCTCGCCCGGGAAGGCGTCGAAGGTGAGGTCGGTCGGCATGTCGACGGCCACGCGCCCGAGGTCCGCCTCGTCGATCTCGACCTCCACGTGCAGCTCGCGGTCGTCGGCGAGCTCGACGATGGGCGCACCCGGGGCGCTCACCTCGCCCTCCTCGACCGCCGTGCGCACGACGAGGCCCGCGAACGGCGCCGTCACGACCGTCTTCGACAGGCCGCTCTTCGCGAGCTCCACGTTCGCCTCGGCCTGCGCCACCCCGGCGCGCGCCGTGTCGGCGGCGCGCTCGAGCGCGCGCGCGGCGGCCTCGAGATCGTCGGCCTCGGCCTGCGGCAGCGCGCCCTGGACGGCGAGCGAGCGCGCCCGGCGCGCGCGGTCCCAGGCGCTCCACGCCTGCTCGTCCGCCTGCGCCACCTGCGCGCGCGCGAGCGGCACCGACGCCTCGGCCGCGTGCAGCCGCTGCAAGAGATCGCTCGCGTCGTAGCTCACGAGCAGCTCGCCGAGCTTCACGCGCTCGCCGCGCCGGTGGTGGAGCTTCAAGACGCGGGCGGCGATCTCGGCCCGCAGGGTCGCCTCCTGCTTGCCGACGACGCGCCCGGCGCTCACGCTCGTCACGAAGTCGCGCACGCTGCCGCGCTCGACCACCGCGGTCGCGACGGTCAGCGGCGCCTGGCCCCGCCCCTTCAGCAGCCGCACGACGCCGAAACCGACCGCGCCGAGGACCACGAGCCACACGAGCCAGCCGAAGCGGCGCCGGCGCAGGCGGCCCTTGCGCTTGTGCGGGCCGGTGGGCACGCCGGTGTCCTTGGGTACAGGAGCGGCGACCGGCGCGCGCGACTTCGGCGCTGCCGGCAGCCAGTCGGGAGTGGCCGCCATGGGGTCGAAGCGTAGCAGGGCGCGCGAAGTGTGATACGCCTTCTCGTGCATGCGATGGGCGAGCGCCATCTCGCGCGAGGCGGACACCGCGCTCGCGCTCGACGCGCTCGCGAGCGCGCTCCGCTTCGAGCTCCCGGCGGGGCCCGATCTCGTGCTCGGCTTCGCGACGCCGCAGCACTCGCGCGCCTACACCCGCCTCCCGCGCCTGGTCGCGGAGCGCTTCCCCCGCGCCGTGTTCGCGGGCTGCTCCGGGCAGGGGGTCATCGGCGGCCGGGAGGAGATCGACGGCGCGCCGGCGCTCGCCCTGCTCGCCGCCGAGCTGCCCGGCGTGGCGCTCGCCGCCTTCCACCTGCGCGCGCGCGACGGGCCCGAGCCCGAGGACGTCGCCGGGTGGCAGGCGCGGCTCGGCTCGAGCGACCCGCGCACGCACGTCCTCGTGCTCTGCGACCCGTTCAGCTGCGAGGTCGAGCCGGCGCTCGCCGGGCTCGATCGCGCCTTTCCCCTCGGGCGCAAGCTCGGCGGCCTGGCGAGCGGCGGTCGGCTGCCGCAGTCGAACGCGCTCTTCGCCGCCGCCGCGTTCCAGCACAGCGGCCTCGCGGGCGTGACGCTCACGGGCGCCATCGAGCTCGACTGCGTGGTGGCGCAGGGCTGCCGCACGATCGGCGAGCCCATGATCGTCACCCGCTGCGACGACAACCAGATCCTCGAGCTCGACGGCCGCCCGGCGCTCGCGGTGATGCGCGCGCTCTACGACGCGCTCGTGGCCCAGGACCGGAAGCTCTTCGAGCGCGCGCTCTTCGTCGGCATCGAGATGCGCGACCAGCGCGCGTACCAGGCGGGGGACTTCCTCTTGCGCAACGTGCTCGCGGTCGATCGCGACCGGGGCTCGGTCGCCGTCGCCGCGCGCCTCGAGCGCTACCAGGTGGTGCAGCTCCACCTGCGCGATCCCGCTGCCGCCGCGGCCGACCTCGCCCGGCAGCTCGTGCGCTACCGCGAGCGGCAGCCGGCCGTGCCGGCGGGCGCGCTCCTTTTCCCGTGTCTGTCGCGCGGCGCGGCCTTCTACGGCCGGCCGAACCACGACTCGGAGCTCGTGCGCGCGCACCTCGGTCCGGTGCCGCTCGCGGGCTTCTTCGCCAACGGCGAGATCGGCCCCGTCGGGCCGCGCACCTTCCTGCACGGCCAGACGGCCGTGCTCGCGCTCGCGCGGGCGCCCGATGCGTGACCGTCACCCCGCCGCGGCTCCTTCACGATCGTCGCCGCGGGCGTGCCCGCCTTGCGAGGACTGGATGTTCACGATAGCCTTCCGCATGAATATGACGCGCCACAAGCACCTCAAGCTCGACCAGACGAAGATCGACCGGGCGAAGAAGCTGCTCGGCGCCAGGACCGAGCAGGAGACGATCGAGCGGGCACTCGATCTCGTCCTCGGCGAAGAGCCGATCCTGAAGGCCCACCGACGGCTGAAGGCGGTCGGCGGTTTCGAGGACGCCTTGCGGTGATGCTGCGCAAGGTCGTCCTCGACACCAACCTCTACGTCGACTGGCTCAACCGCGGGCTCCACGAGGAACTGCTGGTCGGTCCGGGCCTCGTCCGCTACCTCTCGACGGTCGTGCAGATGGAGCTCCGGATCGGGGCCCGCACGCTCCCGGCGCGCCGCGCTCTCGATCAGCTCGCTCGCGCCTACCGAGCGGCGGGGCGCCTCGTCGCCCCGGAGCCGGAGGCCTTCGATCTCGCCGGCCGGGCGCTCGCGCGCTTGCGCCAGGGCGGGCGCGAGATCCGCCGGGCCTCGCTCGTCGACGACGTGCTCATCGCGCTCACGGCCCGCGCGCTCGGGGCCACGGTCGTCACGGCCGACGAGGACTACGAGGTGCTCGCCACGATCGTGGACTTCAAGCTGGAGCGCGTGGCGCGGCGCGCGGCCGCACCGCGCGGCTGACGACGGACACGCACGTCGGCGGCGGGCGATGGATCAAAGCGAGGGCGCCCGAGCTCGCAACGTGTGCGCCGGCTGCGCACGGCAGCCCGCCGTGGCCGACCCGGCGCTACCCGAGCCAGCCCGCGTAGCCGGCGCCGAGCACGAGCGCCCCGCCAGCCGCGGGCAGTCCGACGGCGGCGCTCGCGAAGATGACGCGCGTCGTGCGGCGCGCGTCGCGGCCGCGCTCCCGGGCGATGACGAAGGCGATGCACACGAGGTTCGCCGTCACGGCCGCGAGCCCGCAGCCGACCTTCCACGCGAGGCGCGCGTCGAACGAGCGCCCGCGCAGGAGCAGGAGGCCGGTCGCGGCGACCGCGAGCAGCACCGGCAGCTCGACGAGCAAGTCGACGTAGTAATGGAAGGCGGCCGCCGCGGGGCGCAGCGCCGGCCGCCAGAGCGGCAGGAGCTCGAGCACCGCCTCCGTCGCGACGATGCCGCCCCAGAACGCGATGAGCACGAGGTGCAGGGTCGGCATGAGCCTCTCGGGGTGGACGGCGCGCCCACGGCCGCGGAACGCGCCGGGCGTCCCGGTCGCCGCCAAAGTGGCGCTCGCCGGCCCGGCCGTCAAGGCAGGGTATCGCCACCGTCACCGTCCCGGCAGCGTGCATGGCGCAGGCCTGGCGCGACCCGGCGCGGCAGGCCCGCGTGGCCGCGTGTCGGCTTCGTGGGTGGCGGGGCTCACGGCCGCCATCCTCGCACGGCCGGGAGAACTACTTCACCTCTCGCGGCGGCTTCAGCCACACCCCGCCCGCCAGCAGCACGCGCACGCCCGCAGACGCCGTCACGCTCGCCGCGAGCGGGACAGCATAGCGGCGGAGGACGCGCTTCATGCGCGGCAGCGCACCGATGAAGGATTGGGCCATCTCCTGCGCCGTGAGGTTCCCGCGGCCGAGCATGAAACAAGCGACCCGCGCGCTCACGAGCGCTTGCCGTTCGAGCTCGTTGAACCGGATGTTCTTGTCCTTCGTCAGCACGACCCAGCGGCGGCGCCCGACCTCGACGAGCCAGTCAGCGTCGGGGGTGTCCTGCGCGAAGTGCTCGTCGTGGACGTGGACCTGCTCGCCCGCCTTCAGGAGCTCGGCGACGAGGATGCCGCGGCCGAGCGAGCGGTCGATGAAGTACGTGAACGGCTCAGGCAGCTTCACCGACTTCGCACCGGATGGCGTCGTCGATGCGCTCGATGTCGACGCCGTAGTCTTCGGCAAGCACGGCCGCCGACTCGCCGGCGCGGTAGCGCGAGACGACCACGCGTGTCTCGATGCCCGTGCCCGCCATGACGGGCTGCCCGAAGCCGAGCCGCGGGTCGACGACGACAGTCTTGGGTTGCCGCGGATCGGGCGTGCCACGCACCCAGGGGTAGAGCCGGGCGGCGAAGTCACCCTGCCACTCGATGCGCGTCAGGCTCGTGTCGAGCGCCTCGCGCAGCACGGTCTGTCCTTCCGCCGAGACGGCCAGCAGGCGCCCGGCGTGCACGACGAAGAGCTCGACGCCGTCGGTCTGGAAGCCGGCATGGACGAGCGGGCGGTCGTAGCCAAGCTCCTTCCCGACGTAGCGCAGCGCCTTTCGTACGCGCTGCATCGACACGCCGTGCACACGGCGCATCGAGGCGAGTACGAAGGCCTCGATCAGGTTCGAGAACGAGAGCGACAGGGGAGAGCGGCGGGCGGCCTTGAAGAGCGCCGACCCATCTCCGCCGGTCGCCCAGAGGCGCAGCGTCGAGGGCGACAGGCGCAGGATCCCGGCCGCCCGGGGTAGGGCGTAGGCGGGCAGGTCCTCGGGGGCCCGGCCCTGGTAGATGTCGATCCGCGCCGCCACGCCGCTTCTTACCACGACGGGCGGGGCGCGCGCCGCTAGCGCGGGCCCTCACCGTGCCGAGCGGCTCCGGCACCTCGCTGGCACCCCCTCGAAGCCTCGGCGACGAAGTCCCGAGGACGCCAGAGCAGCGAGCACCGCCGAGCAGCAGCGCCGCCCGCGTGTCGCCGGGCCCTGTGTGCCACTGCCCGCCTGAGGTGTTTGCCGAGCCGTCACGTGTCAGCAGGCCGCTCGCCGCGCGTCCATGCGCGCGGAGGGCCGTGGACATGGTGTTCTTCGTCGTCAGTCTGGTCGTCTGCTTCGCCGCTAGCGCGCTGTTCCCGCGTTTCTTCGACTACGTCGCCTTTCCCCTCGTCGTGGGGGTGCCGGCCGGCTTGATCCTGTGGGCCGTGCCGGCCATGTGGGTGCCGGAGCTCGTCTCGTGGCTCGGCGTGGGCTCCTTCTGCGCGCTGGGGTGGGTGGGCGCCACCGTCCACGCGGTCAAGGAGCGCGGGTGATGGAAGGAATGCCCGACGCGCTGGACTTCACCGAGTACGCGTTCACGGGCGCAACTCGAGCCGCAGCGGCCGTAATTTGAACAGGAAGGCGGGAAGGTAAGCGCCGATGAAAACCGGCAGGAGGAAGTAGGTGACTGAACCGAGCGAACACCAGCGAAGTGAAGAAGTCCTACCCCGGGAGGAATCCGCCCCCGGGAAGTCCAGCCCTTGCGCACGTCGGG
>JACRDA010000027.1 GCA_016212965.1 Myxococcales bacterium | reverse complement strand
GGGGGCCGGGGGGTGAGGGGAAAAGTTAGGTCCGTATGCCGCGTGCTGAGAGCCAAGGATCAACGGCTCGCTCTCGCTCGTCGACCTCGAAACCCTCTCAGAACAGCCCGACCGCGAAGTGCAGGGCGCCGAGATCTTCCCAGGCGCGCCGGACCAGGTTGAAGCCGTAGTCGAGCACGATCGGGCCGAGTGGCACGCCGGCGCCCGCGGCGTAGCGCAGGGTGAACAGATCCCCGACCTTCGTGATGGCCTTCTGGCGCGGGCCCTACACGGCCGACGAGCAGACCGACCCGCAGGGGCCCGACAAGGGCGTGGAGCGCGTCGTGCGCGGCGGCGCCTTCAACGGCGCCTACGCGGACTGGCTCAAGCCGGCCTTCCGCTGGGGCACGGACCCGCAGGTCGCGAACCACGCCATCGGGTTCAGGTGTGCGTTGGGTCCGAAGCGCTGAGATCTGGGGTCGAGTGGCCCTGGACCCTTGCCGAAGAAGCAGGCGGCATCCGGACCTGAATTTTCCCCTCACCCCCCGGCCCCCTCTCCCGAGGGGAGAGGGGGTGGTCCATGTCGGGGACTTTCGTCGTTGGCGGTGGGAAAACGAAGCGCGCTAGCGGGTGTCGCCGCGTCGGCCAGGCGCTCGCTCGGGCTCGTCTCCAAACCAAGCTCAACCTCGTCCCCTCGATCACAGACTTCACAACGACCGGTTCGCACGCCAATTCCTGCTCAGGCTCTCACTCCCGCGCCGGCACGATCTCGAGCGCGCTCCCGGCCGCGTCGAGCACGCGCGCGCCCCCGTCCGCCATCGGCCCGAGCGCGACGAGCGCAGGATCGGTGGGCAGCCGTGCGTGCGCGAGCGCCCAGTGCCCGGGCGCCGCGTGCGGCGCGCCCTCGCCGAGCCTGCGCCGGTGCACCGTGTGCGTGCCGAGGAGCCACGCATGACCGCTCGCCCCGACGCCGAGCCACACGGGCGTGAGCGTGGGGCTCGCATCGCCCGCGGAGCGCGGCGCGCGCGCCGAGACCCCTCCCGGTGCCGTCTCGGGTGCATCCACGGGCTCGGCCGAGACGCCCTCGGGCGTCACGCGAAGCACACCGCTCGGCAAGGCGACGAAGACCTCGACGCTGGTCGCAGAGCACGCCACGCGGGCCGCCGCCTCGACGGCGCCGAGGCCGCGCACCGTGTCGTTCGACAGCGCGCGCGCACCCCCGAGCGCGAGCGGCCCGCACAAGGCCCGCCCGTCGTGCGCGAAGAGCACGAGCTCGGGACGGCCCCGCTCGCCCGCCCCGAGCGCCGCGACACCCCACGGCGCGACGCCGAGCGCCGTGACGGGCCGCGCACCCGCGGGCAGCGGCAGATCGAGCACGTGAAAGCGCGTGCCGCTCCAGATCCACAGGCTGCGCGCCTCGCTGCGCTCGTCCGAGAGCGCCACCGCGAAGCCGAGCCGCGCGCCGTCGCTCGCGCACGCCTCGATGCGCACCGGCCCGAGCCCGCTCGCGAGCGCGTACCACGGCAGCTCGAGCAGGCGCGCCTCCCCGGCGGTCCCCAGCGTGAGCACGTGTTGCGGGCCCACGAGCGCGAAGCCGCCGCCGAGGCCCGGCAGGAGCCACGAGGAGCGCGCACCGAGCTCGCGCCACGCCGCCGCGATGGGGAGCTCGTGCGCCTGATCCCCGACGACGCCGAGCAGCCGATCGCCGAAGATCGCGAGCGCCCGCCCGTCCTCGGCGACGGCGGCGAGACGCGCGCGGCCGAGCGGTCGGTCGGCGAGCCCGAGGTGCAGGCTCGTCTCGAGGCACAGGGGCCGCTCGCGCGCGACGACGAGCCCGCGCTCGCGCGACGACGGCGGCCGCACCGGGGCAGCGCGCGCGCGCTGCGCCACGGCCTCGAGGGGCGGCAGGAGCGCCGCGGCGAGCTCGTCGACGGACCCGAAGCGCTCGGGACCGACGAACATCGCCGGCAGGAACCGCCGCGCCAGCGGCTCGCACGCCGCACGCGCCTCCGGGGTCCAGAGGGCATCGGGCAGGCGCGGCGCCGCGCCGCGCCGGAGGGCCGCATCGAGCGCGTCGAGCGCGCCGGGCTCGGCTCGGTACGCGAGCGGCAGGCCGCGCGCATCGCCGAGCGAGCGCCGCTCGCCCTGCATCCACGCGCCGTCCTGCTCGCCGCGGCACCAGTCCTCGCCCGCGAGCACGAACCACGCCACGGCCGCGAGCGCGTGCACGTCGGTCCAGGCGCCGATGAGCGGGTTGCGCACGCCGGGCGCGCTCAGGCGCTGCTCGGGCGCGCCGTACGCGAGCGTCATGCCGCCGACCGTGCCGGCGAGCCCCTCGACGCGCGCGATACCGCAGTCGGCGAGCTTCGGGATCTCCTCGTCGATCGATCCCACGACGAGCACGTTCTCGGGCTTGATGTCGCGGTGGAAGATCTGCTCGGCGTGGAGCACGCGCGCCCCCTCGAAGACGCCGCGCAGGATGCCGAGGGCCCGCCCCGGCTCGAGCCCGCCGCGCTCGGCGCGCACGCGCGCGGTGAGCGACACCGACCCCTCGCCGCCGTCCACGAGCTCGATCGCGAGCCACGGTACGCGCGCCACGCGCCCGTCCCGGTTGCCGATGGCCACGAGGCCGCTGCCGTAGCACGCGACGACGAAGGGCGTCGGGCTCGGGCGCTCCATCACGCGGCCGAGCGCCACGAGCTCGCGCTTGAAGAAGTCCTCCACGACGGCCGTCGTCTTCGCGAGCTCGCGGGCGACGTGCGGCTTCATGATCTTGACGGCGAGCCGGCGCGGCGTGCGCGGCGAGAGCTCGGCGTGGCTCGGGCCGCCCTCGAGCCGCGCCTCGAAGACGGCCGCCATGCCCCCGGCCCCGAGAAAACGCACCAGGCGGACGCCGGCCGGAAGCCCGGTCGCCGCGTCGCACAGCTCGGGCTCGCCGTCCGCGAGGTCGCGGAGCTCGATGTCGCGGGCCACGAGCAGGGTCACCGCGGCAGTCTAGCAAGATCCCCGCTTCCCCGCTGACGGCGCCGGCGCGCGGCGCTATGAGCCGGATGGCACCCCAGGAGGTAGACGATGAAGGCAGCCGTCCTCGAAGCCGTCCAGAGCATCCGCGTGCGCGACGACCTGCCCGAGCCGGAGATCGGCCCGACCGACGTCCTCGTGCGCAGCAAGGCGTGCGGCATCTGCGGCACCGACGTGCACATCTGGGAGGGCGACTTCTTCCCGACCTATCCGCTCGTCCCGGGCCACGAGCTCGCGGGCGAGGTCGTGCGCGTGGGCGGCGAGGTCGCCGGGCTCGCGCCGGGCGACCGCGTGATGGTCGACCCCACGGTCACCTGCGAGGCCTGTCACTTCTGCATGATCAACCGGCAGAACCACTGCCTGCACTGGAACGCCGTGGGCGTCACGCGCGACGGCGGCTTCGCGGAGCTCGTGCGCGTGCCGGCCAAGAACTGCTACCGCTTCGGCGCGGTCGGCTGGAGCGAGGCCGCCTTCGCGGAGCCGCTCGCGTGCGTCGTGTTCGGGCAGGACCGGGCGCGCATCGAGCTCGGCTCCGAGGTGCTCGTGCTCGGCGCCGGACCCATCGGCCAGCTCCACCTGCAGGCGAGCCGCGTGAACGGCGCCGCCGCGGTCACGGTGGTCGACCGGGTCGAGCAGAAGCTCGAGGCCGCGCGCGCCCATGGCGCCGCCGAGACGGTGGTCGCGGACGGGACGCAAGAGGCGCGCCTGCGCAAGATCGCGCCCTACGGCTTCGACGTCGTCATCGACTGCACCGGGGTCGCCCAGGTGATGGCCGACAGCATCCGCTACGTGAAGAGCGGCGGCCGCTACCTCGTGTTCGGCGTGTGCGGGCCAGGCGACAAGATCCCGGTGTCGCCCTTCGAGATCTACCGGCGCGACCTCGAGATCATCGGCAGCTTCGCCATCCGCCGCAGCTACGACCGCGCCTTCAAGCTGCTCGAGAAGGGTGCGATCAAGGTCGGTGGGCTCATCGCCGAGCAGCTGCCGCTCGAGGACATCGAGCGCGGCATCCGGATGATGAAGGCGGGCACGGCGGGGATGAAGCTCCAGATCGTGTTCTAATTTAGCCCTTGGCCCAGAGAACTCGCGGCGTTGCCGGCTGTCCAGATTCGGCCCGATGCACCTTTCAGGTGAAACGGTGGCGCCACATGGCGCCACGTACCATCTCGGTATTCTTGGGCTAGAGGCCAAACGCCAAGCGCCAGGCGCTTGAATTGGGTCTGCGAGCACCCGATGGAACCCGGCCCGGGCACGATGCTCACCGCCACCCTGCGCCTCGAGCGCGAGCTCGGGCGGGGCGGCATGGGCAGCGTGTGGCGCGCGCGGCACCTCGGGCTCGGCGCCGACGTCGCGGTCAAGCTCGTCGCGCCCGAGCTCCTGCGCGACGAGGTGATCCGCGAGCGCTTCGCGCGCGAGGCGCGCGCGGCCGCGCACATCCGGAGCCCGCACGTGGTCGCGATCCTCGATTTCGGCACGAGCGCGGACGGTACGCCCTACATCACGATGGATCTCTGCCAGGGCGAAACCCTGCGCCGGCGCCTGGCGCGGCTCGGCCGGCTCGAGCCCCGCGCCGCGCTGCGGGTCGTCGCGGGCGTCACGCTCGGCCTCGAGGCGGCCCACGCGCTCGGCATCGTGCACCGCGACATCAAGCCCGAGAACGTGCTCTTCGACGGGCCCGACGACACCGTGAAGCTGCTCGATTTCGGCATCGCCAAGCGCTCCGACACCGGCGAGCGCATCCTCACGCAGGCCGACGCCGTGATGGGCACGCCGGCGTACATGAGCCCCGAGCAGGTGCTCTTCCCGGGCAAGGTCGAGCCGGCCTTCGACCTCTGGGCGGTCGGCGTGGTCGCCTACGAGATGCTGACGGGCGCGAGCCCCTTCGGCGAGGCGGTCCGGCCCGGCGCCGGCGCTCTCACGAGCTTCTCCGACCTGCTGCAGGCCATCTGTCACGGCCGGTACGCGCCCGCGAGCAGCCGCGGCGCGTCGCCCGCCTTCGACGCCTTCTTCGAGCAGGCCCTCGCCCTCGATCCGCGCGCGCGCTTCGGCAACGCGGGCGCGCTGCGGCGCGCCTTCGAGTCGGCGGCGCGCGCCGCGCGTGGCGAGTCGTCGAGCCCCGAGCCGGCCGGACCGCGCCCGGCTCGGGTCGAGCCCGAGCCGGTCCGCCGCGAGCTCCGGGCGAGGGAGGCGGCGACGACCGCC
>JACRDA010000224.1 GCA_016212965.1 Myxococcales bacterium | reverse complement strand
GTCGGCGAGCCCCGCGGCGGTGCCAGCCTCCGCGTCGCCGACGCCGGCGCTCGAAAGCGCGGCGCCGAGCGCGCCCGCACCGACGGCGAGCGCCAGCGCGGCGCCGAGCGCGAGCGCGAGCGCCAAGGTGGTCGCCGGGACCCCCGCCTTGCAGAAGCCGCGGCCCCTGCCACCGACCACCGGCGCCCCGCCGCCGGCCCCCTCGAAGAGCAAGACCTACAACCCGGATCGACTCTGATGCGGCACTGGCTCTGGCTCGTCTTGGTCGGTTCGTTCTTGTTCGCCGCGCCGGCGCGCGCGCAGGCGCCGAACGCCGACGACGCGTTCCGCGACGCCCGCACCCGCTTCGACGCCGGCGACTTCCGGGGGGCGCTGCCCCTGTTCCGGCAGGCCCTCGACGCGTCCGGCAGCCCCAACGCGCGCATCTACGTCGCGCGCTGCCTCCGCGACCTCGGTCAGCTCGTCGAGGGCTACGAGGAGATGAGCCGCACGGTGCGCGACGCGCGCGAGCTCGCCCCGAAGGAGGAGCGCTACGCCCAGACCCGCGACCAGGCGGCTGCCGAGCTCGCCGTCCTCGAGGGACGCGTCGGCAAGGTGCTCGTCGCCCTCGATCCGAGCCTGCAGGGCTCGACCGTGGAGCTGAACGGCGCACCGCTCGGCGCCGAGCGCGTGGGTACGCCGATCGCCGTCCTGCCCGGGCGCGTCGTCGTCGCGGCCGTGCGCCGGGACGGGACGCGCATCGAGCAATCGAAGACCGTCGCCCCGGGCGCGCTCGAGACGCTGCTGCTGTCGGGCGCGGCGACGCCCGCGGCGGCCGTGCCGACGCCGCCGCCCCCGGGCAACGCCCGGGGCGACACGGGCGACGAGGCGGGGAGCTTCGGCGCCGTCCGCGGCGCGGGCATCGGGGTCGCGGCGCTCGGCGTCGCCGGCTTCGTCACCTTCGGGGTCGGGACCGCGATGGCCAACGACAAGCTCGCGACCCTCGAGTCGGCCTGCGGCGGCGTCCGGTGCACGGACCCCGCGTACGGCTCGGTGGTGGACGAGGGCAAGCGCGCCGAGACGCTTGCGGGCGTGGGACTCGGCATCGGGATCGCGGGCGTCGTCGCCGGAGCGGCGATGATCGCCTTCGGGGGCGGTGACGGCGAGGCGACCGTCGCGGCCGGTCCGGGCGGCGCCACGTTGCGCCTGCGCTTCTGACGCCCCGGCTGCGCCCGCTCGCGCGTCAGTCGCCCTCGCCGAGCGCGATCCCGAGCGCGCGAAGCTCCGCCTCGGCGAGGGCCGCCCACCCGCGATTCGCCTTCGGGCTCGCCGGGCTCGGGTGGAGCACCTGCCCGAGCGCGACCGCGCGACCGGCGAGCGCGCGCCGTGCTGCCTCGGCCGCGAACGCCCCGACCCCGACGACGTGGCGCGGCGCGAGCGCGTCGACGGTGCGGCCGAGCGCGCGATCGCAGGCCGCCTCGAGCGGCGCACGCAACGCCGCGGGCAGCTTGTCGGGCGTGACGTTGCGCCCGCCCGCGTCGACGAACACGAGCGGGCAGTAGTTGACGACGAAGAAGCGGGCGAAGAAGCGCTCGGGCGTGCCGATCCTATCCCGCGCCCAGCCCCACAGCCGAGCACCGCTCACCTCGCTGCGCTTGCAGTCGAAGCCCAGAACAGGGCGCTTCGGGTGCGTCGCGCGCGGCGCCTCGACGGAGGCCTCGAGCCCGAGCCAGTCGCGCACGGCCGCGACCTCGCCGAAGGGCACGCCGGTCTGCGCCATCCCGAAGGGGCCGGGATTCATCCCGACGAGCAGCACCTCCTTCGGAGCGTGCCCGTGGCGCTCGAGGTAGAGCTCGTGCGGCGCGCGCGCGTACGCGAGCGGGTTGTACACGAACGCGACCGCGCCCCGTGCGGCCGACGCGGCCGACGCGGCCACGAACGACGGCGCGAGGCGCTCGACCTCGGCCGAGAGCTCGCGCGCGATGCCGACGAGCGGATGGACTGCGCGGCGGGCCGTCATGCCGGGTCGCGGTGCACGGTCGCGGGCGAGAAGGCCGGCAGGCACACGGCCACGTACTCGGCTCCGTCGGGGCCGGGCGTGCCGTAGCGCACCCACTCGCCGGGCTCGGTGACGACCGCCTGCCCCGCCGCGATCTCGAGCACGCCGCCCTCGTGCTCCACGCGCAAGAGGCCGCGCACGACGAGCGTGTACTCGCGGAACTCGGGCCGCTGCCCCGGCTCGACCCAACCCGAGGGGCTGCGCATGTGCGCGAGGCTCACCTCCGCGCTCCCGGTGCGCACGCGACCCACGTACTCGTCGATGAGCTTCGGCTTCGTGCCCGCCGCCTCCACCCGCGCGGGCGCCTCGATCTTCGTCGGCATGCCTTTCGCTGCCCGCGCTCGGCCCGGGCGTCAACGCGCGACCGCGCGCGCCCGCTGCAACGGGTCGTTTCAGAAATCTGGAACAGCGTGGCGCGCTGAAACACTTTGATGAAGGGGCCCGCTCGCCCTTTCCGGCCCGAAACGGCCATCTGCGGGTTGGCACCGAGCTTGCGTTGGGGAGGGCGTATGCCTCGCCAAGCGACCCTCAGCCGTCGCCGCCTCCTCGGGCTCGGAGCCGGCACCCTGGCCGCAGCCGCTGCCGCGCGCATCGCGTTCGGCTCGCGTGCCGCGGCCGCACACCCCGCCGTCGACCCCGCGACGGACGGCGAGATCGTCCGCTCCGTCTGCGAGGTGTGCTTCTGGAAGTGCGGCATCCAGGGCCACGTCAAGGACGGGGTCGTCACCAAGATCCAGGGCAGCCCCCTGCACCCGCTCTCGAATGGCAAGCTCTGCCCACGCGGCGTGGGCGGCATCGGCCAGGCGTACGACCCCGACCGGCTCGTGCGCCCGCTCCTGCGCACGGGCGCGCGGGGTGAGGACCGATTCGAGCCCGTGTCGTGGGACGAGGCGCTCGGCTTCGTGGCCGACAAGCTCGACACGATCCGCAAGCAGCACGGCCCCGAGGCGGTCGCGCTCTTCAACCACGGGGCCGGCGCGTCGTGGTTCAAGCACCTCTTGTCGGCCTACGGCACCGCCAACTTCGGCGCACCCTCGTTCGCGCAGTGCCGCGGCCCGCGCGACGTCGCCTTCGACCTCACCTTCGGCTCCGACCCGGGCTCGCCCGAGGTGCTCGATCTCGGCCGCTCGGACTGCCTCGTCCTCATCGGCTCGCACCTCGGCGAGAACATGCACAATACCCAGGTGCAGGACTTCGCCGACGCCGTGGCGCGCGGCGCGGATCTCATCGTCGTCGATCCGCGCTTCTCGACCGCGGCGAGCAAGGCCCGCACCTGGCTGCCGATCCGCCCCGGCACCGACACGGCGCTCTTGCTCGCGTGGCTCCACGTCATCGTGAAGGAGGGCCGCTACCAGCGCGACTACGTCGCGGCCTACACGAAGGGCTTCGAACGCCTCGCAGCGGGTATCGAGGCCTACACACCGGCCTGGGCAGCGGCGGAGACGGGCCTCGACGCGGGCCTCATCGTCACGACGGCGCGGCGCATCGCGGCGGCCGCCCCCGCGACGCTCGTGCACCCGGGACGCCACGCGACCTGGTACGGCGCCGACGACACCCACCGCGCGCGCGCCGTCGCGATCCTGAACGCCATCCTCGGCAGCTGGGGCCACCGCGGTGGCTTCTTCCGCCCGCGCGGCCTGAAGCTCGCGAAGTACCCGGTGCCCGCGTACCCGAAGGCGAAGCCGCCCGCGGATCGACTGCCCGGCGAGGCGCCCTTCGCGCTGGAGCCGCTCGCGCAGGGGCTGCGGCGCGCGACGCTCGACGGCAAGCCCTACCCCATCAAGGGCTGGTTCGTGTACGGCACGAACCTCATTCAGGCGCTGCCCGAGCGCGAGCTCACACTGAAAGCCATCGACGCGCTCGATCTCCTCGTCGCGGTCGAGGTGCTGCCGGCCGAGATCGCGGGCTACGCCGACGTGGTGCTGCCCGAGGCGTCGTACCTCGAGCGCTACGACGACCTCGTGCCGGTCGCGTGGAAGCGGAGCGGCGTCGCGCTGCGCCAGCCGATGATCGAGCCCGCGGGCGAATCCAAGCCCGGCTGGTGGATCGCGCGCGAGCTCGGCCTGCGCCTCGACCTCGGCGCGTACTTTCCGTGGCAGGACGCGGAGAGCTACCTGCGCGAGCGCTGCCGCCTGTCGAAGCTCGACTTCGACGCGCTCGCGGCGGACGGCGTCGTGCTCGCGCCCGAGGCGCCGACCGTGGTCGAGGACGGCCTCGCGCTCGGCATCGAGACCGAGAGCGGCAAGATCGAGCTCTACTCCGAGCGCCTCGAGAAAGCGGGCTTTTCGGCCCTGCCCGAGTACCGGCGCCCGGCCGACCCGCCGCCCGGCTACTTTCGTCTGCTCTACGGGCGCGCGCCGGCCCATACCTTCGGCCGCACCACCAACAACCGCCTGCTCGGCGAGCTCGCGCACCACGACAAGCTGTGGGTCAACGCCAAGGTGGCGGCCGATCTCGGGCTCACGCGCGACAGCGTGGTCCGCCTCGTGAACCAGGACGGCAAGGAGAGCCAGCCCATCGGGGTCAAGCCGACCGAGCGCATCCGCGCCGACTGCGTCTACATGGTGCACGGCTGGGGGCACACGGCCACGGGGTTGCGGTACGCGCGCGGGCGCGGCGCCGACGACGGCGAGCTCGTGACGCGGGTCGAGGTCGATCCGGTGATGGGCGGAACGGGTATGCGCGTGAACTTCGTCGCGCTGCGGGAGGCCTGAGCCATGCAACGGGTGATGGTGATCGACACGCGGCGCTGCGTCGGTTGCGAGGCGTGCGTGGTCGCGTGCAAGACCGAGAACGACGTGCCCCCGGGCGCGTACCGCGACTGGGTGGTGCAGGAGACGCGCGGCGAGCTGCCGCACCTGTCTCTCCTCATCCGCTCCGAGCGCTGCAACCACTGCGCGAGCGCGCCCTGCGTCTCGAACTGTCCGACGGGGGCGAGCTTCCACCGCGAAGACGGCACGGTGCAGATCGACCGCGACAAGTGCACCGGCTGCCGCGCCTGCATGACGGCCTGTCCCTACGACGCGCGCTACGTCCACCCCGACGGCTTCGTCGACAAGTGCACGCTCTGCGTGCACCGCCTCGACGCCGGTTCCCCGACGGCCTGCGAGGAGGTGTGCCCGACGAGCGCCATCCTCACGGGCGATCTCGACGACCCGAGCTCGCTCGTCGCCGCGCGCCTGCGCGCCGGCGACGTGAGCGTCGTGACCCAAGAGGCCGGCACCGAGCCCCACGTCTACTACACGCACTGAGAGTACACCGATGCAACCTCCCATCGAGATCGAGTCGACCCGCACCGCCCTGGGCGCCGCCGAGCGGGTGTGGGGTTGGGAGATCCCGACCTATCTCTTCTTCGGCGGCCTGGTGGCGGGCCTGATGCTGGCCGTCGCGGCGTCGATCCTGCTCCTCGGCCCCGAGCGCATCACGCGCGCCATGCGCTGGGGTCTCGTGGCCGCGCCGCTCCTCTTGTCCGTCGGCATGCTGGCGCTGTTTGTGGACCTCACCGCGAAGCTCCACGTGTTCCGCTTCTACACGACGTTCCAGCCCTCGGCGCCGATGTCGCTCGGCTCCTGGGTGCTGCTGGGCGTGGTCCCGGTGCAGCTCCTGCTCATCCTCGCGCTCCCGCCCGAGGCCTTGCAGAAGCGCCTCGCGCGCGTGCGCGTCCTCGCCGCCGTGCAGCGCTTCGCGAGGGCACACCTCCGCGCGCTCGCGCTCGTCGCGCTCGTGCTCGCCGTCGCGCTCGGCGTCTACACGGGCGTGCTGCTCTCGACCACGGTCGCGCGGCCGCTCTGGTCGAGCGGTGCGCTCGGGGTGCTCTTCCTCGCCTCGGGCGCCTCCACCGGCGTCGCCGCACTCATGCTCGGCGAGCGCGACCGCGCCATGAGCGACCGCTTCGCCCGCGCCGACATCGCGCTCATCCTCCTCGAGGTGCTCGTGCTGGTGCTGTGGCTCGCGGGCCTCGCCTCGCAGGGCCCGGCCTACCGCGAGGCGGCCGCGAGCATGCTCGTCGGCCCCTACGCCCCCGTGTTCCTCGGCATGGTCGTCTTCGGCGGACTCGTGGTGCCGGCCGTGCTCGAGGCGCTGTCCTTGCGCGGCCGTGCACTGCACTCGCGCGCCGTCCCGGCGCTCGTGCTCGCGGGCGGCCTCATCCTGCGCTTCGTCATCGTCTACGCCGGTCAGGACGGCGGCTTCACGGTCGGCTGATCCTCGGAATTCCCCATGGCCCACGCAATCGCACACGACGCGCGCCCGGAGAGCCCGGAGCGCCCTCACTGGAACCCCTACGTCGCCGGCTTCGCGCTCGGCGTCGTGTTGCTCGCGACCTTCCTCGTCATGGGGCGCGGGCTAGGCGCCTCGGGCGCGATGGCGCGGGCGACGGCGCGCGCGGTCGAGACCGTGGCGCCGACTTGGGTGCACGAGAACGGCGCGCTCGGCAGCTACTTCGCGAACGGCGCCCGCTGGTGGGACGACTGGCTCGTCTTCGAGGTGGTGGGCGTCGCGCTCGGCGGGCTCGCGGCCGGCCTCACGAGCCGCCGCTTTCGCCTGAAGGTCGAGGGCGGGCCGCGCATCAAGCCGACCTCGCGCCTCGCCTTCGCCTTCGCGGGCGGGCTCATCTCGGGCTTCGGCGCGCGGCTCGCGCTCGGCTGCACGAGCGGGCAGGCGCTGACGGGCGGCGCGACGCTGGCGCTCGGCAGCTGGGCGTTCATGTTCGCGGTCTTCGGTGGCGCCTACGGCGTCGCGTACTTCGTGAGGAGGCTCTGGACATGATGCCGCTTCGACCGGACACCTGGGTCGGGTACGCCTTCGCCATCGTGGCGGGCTTCGCCTTCGGCTTCGTGCTCGAGCGGGCCGGCTTCGGCAGCTCGCGCAAGCTCGCCGCGCAGTTCTACCTGCGCGACATGACCGTCTTGAAGGTCATGTTCACGGCGATCGTGACCGCGATGCTCGGCCTCACGCTGCTCACGTCGCTCGGCCTCGTCGACTTCGCGGCCATCTTCGTCAACCCGACGTACCTCGGGCCGCAGATCGTGGGAGGTCTCATCTTCGGCGTCGGCTTCGCCGTCGGAGGGTACTGCCCGGGCACGAGCATCGTGGCGGCGGTCACGGGCAAGATGGACGCCGTGTCCTTCCTGCTCGGTTTCGGCGGTGGCGTGCTCGTGTTCGCGGGCGCGTACCCGCTCATCGGCGGCTTCGCGCAGTCGGGCAGCGGGGAGCGCCGGCTCCTGTCGGACTGGCTGCACCTGCCGATGGGGGTCGTCGCCGTCTTCGTCGTCGTGATGGCCCTCGGCATGTTCGCCGGCGCCGAGTGGCTCGAGCGCTGGATGCGCCGGCGCGACGCCCGCGCGAGCGAGCCGCCTGCCGAGAGCACCCCCGACGACCAGGCCCACGCGCCCGCGGCGGCCGAGTAGGATGGAAGGTGGAGTCATGAGACGCTGGCATCCGATCCTCGCTGCGGCCGCGGCGCTCTCGCTCGCGGCGACGAGCGCGGCAATCGGCACGAGGACGAAGGCGAGCTCCGCCTCCGACGTGGTCGAGGTCGCCGCGCCCGAGTCGCTCGGTCCGTTCGAGCTCGCCAACCTCCTCGCCGAGGCGCCCCCCGACGTCGTCGTGGTCGCGCTCGACGAGGCGAGCCCACC
The DNA here is from genome assembly GCA_016212965.1 of Myxococcales bacterium. Classification (GTDB taxonomy): domain Bacteria; phylum Myxococcota_A; class Polyangia; order Polyangiales; family Polyangiaceae; genus JACRDA01. Next base: position 7,492 of record JACRDA010000224.1, on the reverse strand, counting down.
GCTCCGCGGCAGCGTGCCCGTGGCGCTGTTCGGCGCGAGCGACGAGGACTTCGTCGCGCACGCACCCAAAGCGCGGAGCGTCGTGCTCGCGGCGCGCGACGTGGTGCGCGCCGACCGGCTGGCGCGCGCCATCCTCGGCCAACCCGGCCGCGCGCGCGTGCTCGAGGGCGGGCTCGACGCCTGGGACCAGGCGATGAAGGCCGCCCCCCCGGCACCCGGCGCGGGCGCGGTCGAGGCCGACTGGCTCCGCTACCGTCGGGACGTCGCCCTGCGGCACGCATTCGGCGAGGCGGCGAGCGCCCCGGCGGCGCCGGTGGCCGCCCCGGTCGCCCCGGTGGCCGCGCCCGGAGCGGGCACACCGAAGAAGCGGGAGGGCTGTTGAGGCGGGGCGGCCCGTCCTGACATGAGCCCGCGCCGGCGACAGAGCACGCGCGCGCGGCGCATCGGGCTCGCGCTCGGCGTCGCACCCGCGCTCGCGCTCGCCGTGCTCGGGCTCGTCGCGCACCTCGCCGCCCTGCGCGCGGCCCTGCCGGAGCTGCCGCGCGTCGTCGTCGGCGGCCTCGAGCGCGAGGAGGGCTGCCTCGCCTGCCACGCCGCGACCCAAGGCCTCGGCCCGGCCCATGCCACGCTCGGCTGCAGCCCCTGCCACGAGGGCGATCCCGCCGCGCGCGACCTGGAGCCCGCCCATCGCGGCATGGTGCTGCTCGTCGGCGACCTCGCGTCGGTCGGCCGCTCGTGCGGGACGGCCGCCTGTCATCCCATCGAGACGGCGCGCGTGCACACGAGCCTCATGGCGGGCGCGCCCGGCATCCTCGCCGTCAATCGCTTCGCGTTCGGAGAGCGCCCGACGCCGGACGGAGACGCGCGGGACCGCCTCGACGCGCTCGACGCGGGCGCGCCGCCCGGCTCGCGGGCCGAGAGCCACGCGCGCCAGCTCTGCGCGACCTGCCACCTCGCCGCCCACAAGGAGCGCCAGGGCGATCTCGGCGTCGAGGGCCGCGGCGGCGGCTGCACGGCCTGTCACCTCGCGGCACCGTTCGCCGGGCGTCGCGACACCGGCGGCCCGCTCCACCCCGACGTGTCGGCCGACGTGCCCGAGAAGCGCTGCCTCGGCTGCCACGGGCGGAGCGGTCGCATCGCGCTCTCGTATCACGGCGTCGTCGAGCTCGAGCCCGACGATCCGCGCGTGACGGGCGCCCTGCCAGACGGTCGGCCCATCGGCGCGGCACCCGCCGACGTGCACGCCGCCTCGGGCATGCGCTGCATCGACTGCCACACCGAGCGCGAGGTCATGGGTGACGGCACGCCGCACCGGCACGCCCACGAGGCGCTCGAGATCGCCTGCGGCGACTGCCACCTCGCACCGCCCGCCCTGCCACCGACCCCCGACGCCGATCGCGCGGCCGTGGCCATGCGCCTGCGCGCGGCGTGGCTCCGACGCGCGCTCCCGCCGCTCTCCGACACGCCCCTCGTCACGAAGAAGGGCACGCCGCTCGTGCGCACCGACGCCCGCGCGCGCACGCTGCGGCTCGCCGCCGACGGCCGCGAGCTCGCGCTCCCGCCGGCCAAGAGCGAGCCGTACCACGCTCTCCCGGGCCACGAGCGGCTCGGATGCCAGGCCTGCCACAGCGTCTGGGCTCCACGCTGCACGAGCTGCCACACGAGCTTCGACCCGGAGGGTGACGCCGTCGATCACCTCTCGGGCGCGACCGTCCGCGGCCGCTGGCTCGAGCGCGCCGGCGGCAACGGCTACGGCCCGCCGCTGCTCGCCGTCGGCCCGCGCGGCGGCATCGAGCCCTTCGTCGAGGGCATGCAGCTCGTCATCGAGGACGGGACCTCGCCGCGCATCGAGCGCACGCTCTACGCGCCGCTCGAGCCCCACACGACCGGCAAGGCGCGCGCGTGCGCGAGCTGCCACCCCGCGGCACCCGCGGCGGGCGCGCCGGACGCCGACGCCGCGCTCGACGCCGTGTACCCGCCGCGCGGCGAGACGACGCGGACGGAGGCGCGCCTCCTCGATCCGAAGGAGCGCGCGCGCATCGCGGCCGTCGGGCGCTGCGTCGCGTGCCACGCGGGCTACGACGACGCCATCTACCGCGACTTCGCGGGGAGCCGCGCCCGGCTCGCGCGGGCGCGCATCGGCGATGCGGGCGCGGATCCCGCGGCCGCCCGCTGCCGCGGCGCGCCCGACTGAGCGGAGGCGCTCGCGCTCAGGTCAGGCCGAGGGCGCGCATGCGGCGCCACAGGGTCGTGCGACTGATGCCGAGCTCGGCCGCGGCGCGCGCGTGGTGCCAGTGCTGCGCCTCGAGCACGGCGCGGATGCGCGCGGCCTCGTCACCGCTCGGCGTCTCCTCGAGCGGTGCAGACGCATCGGAGCCCGCGTGCGCGCCGTGCGGCCCGAGCGGCGTGCCCTCGGCTCCGAAGGTGACCTCGGCGGGCAGGTCCTCGACCTGCACCGTCTGGCGCTGGCAGACGGCGAGGGCGTACTCGATGGCGTTCTCGAGCTCGCGCACGTTGCCGGGCCAGCGATAGCGCTGGAGCAGCACGAGCGCGTCGGGCGACAGCCGCACGGCGCGCCCCTCGCGCGCCGAGATGCGCGCGAGCAGGTGGCGTGCGAGCGGCTCGACGTCCTCGGGCCGGTCGCGGAGCGGTGGCACGTGGATCGGCACGACGCGGAGCCGATAGTAGAGGTCCTCGCGGAAGCTCCCGGCCGCGATGGCCTCCTTCAGATCCCGGTGGGTCGCCGCGAGGATGCGCGCGTCCATCGGCGTCGACACGCTCTCGCCCACGCGCTCGAACTGTCGCTCCTGCAGCACGCGCAGGAGCTTCACCTGCAAGGGCGGCGGCATGTCGCCGATCTCGTCGAGGAAGATCGCCCCGCCGTGCGCGGCCTCGAAGCGCCCGACGCGATCGCGCACGGCCCCGGTGAAGGCGCCGCGCACGTGGCCGAAGAGCTCGGTCTCGAGCAGCTCCGACGGGATGGCGGCGCAGTTGACCGCCACGAAGGGCCCCGCGTGGCGCGGCGAGCTCGCGTGGATGGCGCGGGCAAGGACCTCCTTGCCCGTGCCGCTCTCGCCCGTGATGAGGACGGTCGCCTCGCTACGCTGCAGCGACTCGATGAAGCGCACGATGCGCAGCATCGCCGGCGCGCGCGCCACGATGCCGTGCGCCGCGAGCGCGCCCTCGAGGATGAGCTCGTCCTCCTCGGCCGGCCGCAGCACGAGCACGTAGCGCGCCCCCTCGGCCCACGCGCCAGGAGCCTCGGGCAGGGGCGCCGCCGTCACCGACGCGAGCCGGGCCGTCCCGGTCTCGCAGCGCACGAAGGCCCGGCGCCCCTCCTCGCGCGCGCCGTGCTCGAGCGCGGCGCGCAGGCCCTGCTCCTCGCCGAAGAGGTGCGGCCCGAGCAGATCCTCGATGGGGTGCCCGGGGATCTTGTGGCACGCGCCCGGGCACACCCACGAGTCGAGCGTGGCCGTGGCACGCACCACCCGCAGCTCGGCATCGAGCAGGATCAACACGCGCCCGAGGGCGGCAAACGCGGTCTCGACGGCCCCCCAGCCGGGCTCGTCCATGCTGCTCATCGCCCGAAGGATTGGCGCGAAGCGCCCGAGGCGCAAGGGGCAGCGAGCACGGCGCACCGAACGTCGCCCGGGCGCTCTCACCCGCAGCACGACCGCAGCACGCCGGCGCGCCGGGGGGTCAGCCTCGCCGACCGACCACCACGGCCTCGCTACCCTCGCGGAAGCGGTAGGTCGTGGCGCTCATCCCGACCTCGACGAACGCGGCCTCGATCTCGTCCGGCCGCAGGAAGTGGTTGCCCTGCACGTGCTCGGAGAGGTTCTGGACGGCCATCATGCGGTACGCGGGGCTGCGCAGCGTCGCTCGCTCGGCCGGCCAGGCCGGCTCCCAGATGACGGCCGCGCCGCCCGGACGCAGGTGATCGCGCAGGCGCTCGAAGATCTCGCGCCGCCCCGCCTCCCACACGTGGTGGAGCGCCCGGTTCATGGCGATGAGCTCGACCGGCTCCTCGACCGTGAAGTTTCGTAGATCGCCCGACCGGAAGCTCAGCCGCTCGCCGAGGCCCTGTGCGTCCGCGAGGCGCTTCGCCTGCGCGACGTTCTCCTCGAAGCCGTCGAGCCCGATGCCACGCAGGCCCGGGAAGCGCCGCGCGAGCGCCCGCAGATACCACCCGTTGCCGCAGCCGAGATCGACCGCCGTGCCGTGCCCGCGGTCGAGCTCTGCGAACACCGGGACCGCGTCCGAGACCTCGCCCGCGAACATGGCCGCGAAGTTCTGCTCCAGCATGGGCCCGAAGAGCGGCAGGATGGTCTCGCGCTCGGCGAGCACGCCCTCGCCCGGTCGCTCGCCGCTTGCGGCGTAGAACGCGGCACGCTCGGCCATGTGCGCCCCGAGCACGGCGCCGACGGGCACCGCGAAGAGCGAGCCCGGCTCGCTCCGCACGAAGGCGCGGCCGTGCGCCGTGAGCGCGAAGCTCCCGGCGGCCTCGTCGAGGTAGCCGAACGCATACGCCGCGTCGCACCACGCCGCGAGGTAGCCCGCGTCGGAGCCGGTGCGCCCGGCGAGCTCGGCGGGCACGAGCGCGCGCTCGGCGAGCGCATCGAAGAGCCCGCGCGCGACGCCCACGTACGCGACGTGGAGCGCCGCGGCGCCACCTGCCTGCTCGAGGACGGCCTTCTTGAACGAGGGGTCGACGGTCATGCGGGCACTCTAGTCTCGGAACCAGCCGTTCGTGCGCTCAGTTGAGCCCGCAGAAACCGGTCGAGCAGCCGCCGCCCGCACAGCCACCGCCGCCCGAGCTCGCGGCGCTCGTGTCGCGCGCGCCACCGTCCGAGCGCCCCACGGCGAAGGCCGACAGCTGCCGCGTCGCGTGCGTCGAGGCGCACGCAGGGCAGCGCACCTCGTCACCCGGGGACACGAGCTCCTCGAACACGCGGTCGCAGTCGTCGCAGCGAAAATCGTACAGGCGCATGGCAGGATCGTCCTCTACTTGCTACTTGCCACCTACTTGCCCTCAGAGCCCCGCGCGCCCGAAAGGATTCGCGGGCCACGCGCCAAAGCGGCCCGCGCCCGGCCGAACCCTTGCCACCTCGCGTGGCTCTGACGGGCGTCATGGCAACCCCGAGAGGCCGGCACGCCCCCTCGTGCGAGGAAGGTAGCCGCGAGACGGGCCAGCTGCTCCGCCTCGGCCCGCTGCACGCGCCCGGCCTGCCCGAGGCCCTGCGCCTCACGGCGTACTTGCCGCCCGGCCACGACACCTCCGGCCGCGACCACTCGCTCGCGATCTTCTTCGACGGCCAGAACCTGTTCGACGACGAGGGCTCCTATCGCGGCGGCTGGCAGCTCCACCGCCTGCTCGACTACCGCGCTTGCCGCGCGGAGCGCGTCCCCGTCGCCGTCGGCATCCACACCGACGGCTGGTCCCGCGCGGCGCTCCTCTCCCCATGGTGGCGCGACGGCGTGGCCCCCCTCGGCGACCGCATGCTCGACTGGATCACCGGCTGGCTCGTCCCCACCCTCCGCTCGGAAGTGCGCATCGCCCCGGGCGCGGACGCGGTGCTCCTCGGCGGCTCCTCGCTCGGCGGCCTGCTCGCGCTCTACGGCTTCTTCCGGCATCCCGCCGACTTCGGCCGCGTGCTCGCGCTGTCGCCGTCGCTCGGCGTGCCCGGCGGTCACCACGGGCCGATCTTCGGCCACGTCCACGGCGCGCCGCACCGCGGCGGCAAGATCTACCTCGATGCCGGCGAGCGCGAGTGCGAGTGCACCAACATCGTCCGGCACACGCGCGACATGGCTGCTCTGCTCGCCGACAAGGGCTTCCGGCACGGCACCGACCTCCTGTGGCGCCCCGACCCCGACGGCTCGCACGACGAAGCGAGCTGGAAGCGCCGCCTCCCCGGCGCGCTCGAGTTCCTCTGCCACTGAGCGACGCGTGCCCTGCCGCGCCCCCGCCACCGCCCCTTCGGGCGCCTCGATCGCGCGGCTGCCGTCTTGCCGCAGGCGTGGTAACAAACGCCGAGCTTGCCCTCGTAGCTCAGTGGATAGAGCAGCGGTTTCCTAAACCGTTGGTCGGCAGTTCGACTCTGCCCGGGGGCGCTGGGAATCATCCCGCGTGCCGGGCGTGACGATCGACCAGGCGTGCCGCCGCTTCGGAGTCTCGAAGTACGCCGTCCAGCGCCTGCCGCGGCTGAGCCCGGAGCTGATCGCGCTCACGATGCCCGACCTCGTGCTCGCCGCGCTCACCCCCCGGCGCGGTCGGAGCGGCGACCACCGCCGGTACGCGAGCCTCGCGAGCCGTCTGCGCGAGGCAGGGTTCGGCCCCGACACGAACGAGATGGGCAACCTCACGCGGCAGCGCTGGCAAGTCGACGGGCCGCCCAAGGTCACCGTGGATCTCCTCATCGCCCCGACGACAACGGAGGACCGCGACGGCCGGATCAAGGACATCGAGCGCGACTTCGCCGCCATCGTGGCTCCCGGGCTCCGCCTCGCCTTTCGTGACCGCGCCAAGGTCGTGCTGGACGGCATGACCATCCGCCACGAGCGAGCGCGACGTGAACCCTGGGTGTGCGGGCCAGGCGCCTTCGTCGCCATGAAGGCGCTCGCGCTGCGCAGTCGAGGCGAGAACAAGGACGCCTGCGACCTCGCCTACTTGGTGCGCAATCACGGCGCCGGGGTGGAGGCGATCGCCACCGCGTTGCACGGGCTCTGCGCAGGCGCTGGTGCGCCCGAGACCGCCCTTGCGGTGCGCTACCTCGACGAGGACTTCGCCACCGTGGATAGCATCGGTCCGCGACGAGCGGCCGAGTTCCTCTTCGGCGGCCACGACGCCGCCGCCGCCGCCGACGCCTGGGGTTCCGTTCGCGATCTGATCGAACGCCTCTCCGAGCCAGACCATGCGACCTGACTCGATGGGCGCGAGAGCTGTTTGCGCGGAACCTTGCGGCCGGCTCGTGAGGAACAGTCGTCGAGGAACCTTGGTTGGCGGAGGCCATGTCCACACGCCGCACCGTCGTGCACCGGCTTCTCGACTGCGCCGAGGGCGCCGGGTGTCTCCGCGCCCGGTCTCTGGTAGGGAGATCACCTGAGCTTCGGAAGAAACCCCCATGTAGCCAAGGCAGAGGCGGAAGAGCAGAAGGCGCCCGGCGCGAAGGACGCCGCGGCGACCAAGCGCGCGTGGCGCGAGGCGGCCCGTCAGTGGAGCGCGCCGCCGAGCGCGAGACCGACGCCAAGCGTCGTCGTGACGCCTCGCGGCCCATCGTCGAGTCTCGCTCCCAGTGGACGTAACGGGCTGCCTACTCGACTTCGGTCGGGAAGAACTCTTGGACGAATCATGGCAAAGCGAACGAAGAGCGTGACCGTGGCGACCTCGGGCCCCGCGTCCGAGCCGCGTCTCCGCGGCGCGGCGGGGCTCCTGCCCGGGACCGTCGAGAAGGGCGACGCGGGCGACGCCGGCGCGTACGAGCTCCGGCTG